>JBGPIT010000200.1:0-9146 GCA_041485125.1 Binatia bacterium
AACCTCTACGATCCGACGCAAATCGATACGCTCCACCACGTGAACCAGGCGCTGCGCGCGCACGCGATCTACAAGCGCGACGTCGACTACGTGGTGAAGGACGGCGAGGTCCTGATCGTCGACGAGTTCACCGGCCGACTCATGCCCGGCCGGCGCTGGAGCGACGGCCTCCACCAGGCGGTCGAGGCGAAGGAGGACGTCAAGATCGAGCGCGAGAACCAGACGCTCGCGACGGTCACCTTCCAGAACTACTTCCGCATGTACAAGAAGCTCGCCGGCATGACGGGCACGGCCGACACCGAAGCCGTCGAGTTCCACCAGATCTACGAGCTCGAGGTGATGGTCGTCCCGACGCACCAGGACATGATCCGCGACGACCACGCCGACGTGGTCTACAAAACCGAGCGCGAGAAGTTCAACGCGGTCGTCGAGGACATTCGCGAGCGTCACGCGCGCGGCCAGCCGATCCTGGTCGGCACGGTCTCAATCGAGAAGTCCGAGCGCGTCGCCGCGATGCTGAAGAAGGAAGGCATCAAGCACCACGTCCTGAACGCCAAGCAGCACGAGAAAGAGGCCGAGATCGTCGCCCAAGCGGGCCGCTTCAACACGGTCACGATCTCGACCAACATGGCCGGCCGCGGCACCGACATCGTGCTCGGCGGCAACCCAGAGTTCCTCGCGGCGCAGGAGGCCGGCACCAAAGAGCCGGACGATCCGGCCTACCAGGCTGCCCTCGTGAAGTACCGCGCCCAGACCGCCGAGGAGCGCGAGAAGGTACTCGGGGCGGGCGGGCTCCACATCCTCGGCACCGAACGGCACGAGAGCCGGCGGATCGACAATCAGCTGCGCGGCCGGTCGGGACGCCAGGGTGATCCCGGCACCTCGAAGTTCTTCCTGTCATTGGAGGACGATCTCCTGCGCATCTTCGGCGCCGAGCGCGTACAGAAGATCATGGAGCGCCTCGGCATGGAGGAAGGCGAGCCGATCGAGCACCGTTGGATCAACGCCGCGATCGAGAACGCGCAGAAGAAGGTCGAGGCCCACAACTTCGACATCCGGAAACATCTCCTCGAGTACGACGACGTGATGAACCAGCAGCGCGAGGTGATCTACGCCCGCCGGCGCGAGGTGTTGTCGTCGGAGTCATTGAAGGACGACGTCCTCGAGATCGCGACCAGCCTCGCCGAGGGCATCGCCGACGGCTACGCGCAGAAGGACGCGCCGCCGGAGGAATGGGACTGGAAGACGCTCGACGACGTCCTCTTCCGGCAGTTCAACTTCCGCTTGAACCTGCCGGCGGACGAGCGCGCCGAGATGACGTCGGCGGGCCTCGCGGAGCTGCTGGTGAGTCGCGTCGAGCAGATCTACGGCGACAAGGAGCAGGCCTTCACGCCACCCGTCATGCGCCACCTCGAGAAGGTCGTCATTCTGCAGACGATCGATGCGATGTGGAAAGACCACCTCCTCACCATGGATCATCTCAAGGAGGGCATTGGTCTCCGCGGCTACGGACAGAAGAACCCGCTCCAGGAGTACCAAAAGGAGGGGTTCGACATGTTCCAGGACATGATGAACCGCCTCGACGCCGACGTCGTCGAGAAGCTCTACACCGTCCAGCTCGCCCGTGAAGAGGACGTCGAGCGCCTGGAGCAGAAGCGTCGCGCCGCCCCGGTCGTGATGAGCCACGGCGGCGACGCGGCCGTCGCGAAGGCCGAGACCGTCAAGCGCGACGCGCCGAAGGTCGGCCGCAACGATCCCTGCGTCTGCGGCTCGGGCAAGAAGTACAAGAAGTGCTGCGGCGCCAAGGCGTAGCCGTAGCCACAGCCACTGGCCAAACCGTCACGTCCGCGGTTCGGACCCTCGCTGCAGAGCCTGCCGTACGAGTTGCTCGCTGACGTCCCACAGCCGCGCGGCCGCGGCGTCGTCCTGCGCGGCACGGCTGGGATGCTTCGGCCTGCACTTCGCATAGTACCCACCGCTCCGCCCCTCGACCTCGGGTGACGACGCCAGGTGAATGCTCGTCTGCGCGCCGCGTACCTCGTCGATCGCGAACAGATTCGCGACCGGTTGCAGGAGGTTCCAGATCCCGCCCTTGCTCAAGAAGTCCGAGGCGACGAAGCCCGGGTGCAGGCAGTTCGCGGTGATCGGCCGACCGGCGACCCGCTTGGCGAGCTCGCGGGTGAAGAGCACGTTGGCGAGCTTCGAGCGCCCGTAGACGCCGAAGCTGAAGTAGCGGCGCTCGGCTTGGAGATCGTCGAAGTCGAGCTCCTGGTTGCGATGCGCGTCGCTGGCGACGTTGACGATGCGCGCGTTCCCCGTCGCCGCGAGCACGGGCAGCAGCTCGTTGGCAAGGAGGAAGTAGGCGAGGTGGTTGGTCGCGAAGGTGCGCTCGTACCCGTCGATTGTCACCTCGCGCGCCATGTTGAGCGCGCCGGCGTTGTTGACGAGCACGTGCAGAGAGCCGAAGCGCCGTGTGTACTCGTCGGCGAGTCGTTTCACCTCGACCATCGACGAGAGATCGGCGAGCAGCGAATCGATCCGCGTGTTGCCGCTCGTCGTCTCGAGCTCGTCGACGACGGCCCGCGTCTTCTCCGGATTGCGGCCGGCGATCACGACGTGCGCGTCCAGACGCAGGAGGCCGAGCGCGGTTTCCTTGCCGATCCCCGCGGTTCCGCCGGTGATCAGCACCGTCTTGCCGTCCATCGGTCCGGGCACGGCAGCCTCTGTACGGCGCGGACGGCGCGCGCGCAATCAGCCGCGCCGCGATTGGCGTGACGTGCCCGCCGCGTGCTACACCGTCGGCTCTCGTATGCGGGTGCGGGTGCGCATGACCGGTCGAGGCACGCGCCCTCGGCAACCGCGATGAAGCTTCCCGTCCGCGAGCGTCCGCTGCGGGTGCCCGGCTTCCGCTTCGCCGGCGTCGCGACCGGCATCAAGCCGAGCCGGCGTCCCGACCTCGCGCTCATCCACTCGGAGCGACCGGCGACGATCGCCGGTGTCTTCACGGTGAATCGCGTGAAGGCGGCGCCGGTCGTGATCGCGAGCCGTCACGTCCGAAACGGCCGCGCCCGCGCGATCCTCATCAACAGCGGCAACGCCAACGCCTGCACCGGTGTGGCGGGGACGAGGGTCGCGGTCGCGTCGTGCCGCTACGCCGGCGCCGCGCTCGGCGTCTCGCGGTACGACGTCATCCCGTGCTCGACCGGGAAGATCGGCGTCCTGCTGCCCGAGCGGCCGCTGCTGCGCGGGATCGACGCGGCGGTCGCGGCGCTCGCGGAGGACGGTCTGTGGCGCGCCGCGCGCGCGATGATGACGACCGACGCGTTTCCGAAGGTGGCGGATCGCACGGTGCGGCTCGGCGGACGTGACGTGACGATCGGCGGGATCGCGAAGGGCGCCGGCATGATCGCGCCCGACCTCGCGACGTTGATCGTCTGCGTGGTGACCGACGCGGCCGTCGCCGCTCCGCAGCTCCGCCGGGCGCTCGCGGACGGCGTCGCGGAATCGTTCAACGCGATCACCGTCGACGGCGACACCAGCACCAACGACACGGTGCTCTTGATGGCGAACGGAGCGGCCGGGAACCGGCCGCTCGGCCGCGGCGACACGGCACGCTTCGCCGCGGCCGTCGCCGACGTGATGGCGCGGCTCGCGGAGATGGTCGTCACCGACGGCGAGGGCGCGACGCGCGTCGCGCGCATCACCGTCGCCGGCGCACGCAGCGACGCCGACGCGCGCCGGATCGCGCGCGCGATCGCCGAGTCGCAGCTCGTGAAGACGGCCCTCTACGGCGCCGACCCGAACTGGGGCAGGATCGTCTGCGCCGCCGGGTACGCCGGTCCGGCGCTCCGTCCCGAGCGGATCAGCGTCACGATCGACGACGTGCCGGTGCTGCGCCGGGGCGAGCCGGCGAGCCCTGCCGTCGTCCGCCGTGCCGCCGCGCGCATGCTCCGTCCGGCGGTCGCGATCCGCGTCGACGTCGGCACCGGCCGGGCCGGCACGGCGACGATCACGACCAGCGATCTCTCGGTCGCGTACGTCCGCTTCAACTCCGCGTACTCGACGTAGCGACCGCGACCGGGCGCCGGCTGAACCGCCATGCCGCGACCATGCCGAGCACGGTGAGCGGCAGGAACGCCGCGAACACCCAGAACGCCACCGACCGCACCACGTCGCTTGACGCGCCGTCGACCAGGCCGAGGGCGTTCGCCACGATGCCGCTCGCGGCGGCGCCAATCGCGTAGCCGACCATCTGCAAGGTCGGCAGCGCCGACGATGCACGCTCGCGCTCGCCGTCGGGCACGCTCGCGACGATGCGGCGCAAGAGCGACGCCCAGCACACGCCGAACCCCGCGCCCTGGAGACACGCCCACGGCAGCAGGGCCCACACCGGACCGCGGGGCATGGTCACGGCCAAGCCGGCGACACCCGCCGCGATCATGAGGGCGCCGCTCCGGATCAGCATCGGCTCCCGGCGGACGCCGGCGCGCCCGACCGCGATCGCCGCGAGCGTCCACGCGACCGACTCCGTCGCCACGATGAATCCCGCGGTGAACGGCAGGACGTGGAAGAGCTTCGACATCAGCAGCGGACCGTAGACGGTGAACGACACGGTCGCGGTCGCGAGCGAGAGCACCATCGCGTAGCCCGGCCCCCAAGCGACCGCTCCGCTGAACGGCCGCGGCGGGAAGAGGCGATCGGTCGCGCCGCTTTCCAAGCGCAGGACGAGAGCGAGCGCGGCGAGCCCGACGGCAACGAGCGCGGTCATCGCCCACCCGTTGCCTTGCACGCCGGCGAACGAGATCGCGAGCACCCCGGCGCTGAGGGCGAGGATCTGCCGTCCGGGTATCGCGCTCGCCGGCGCTGTCTCCGTCGAGGTCGCGGTGACGAGGACGGGCGTGAGCAGCATGAGCACGACGCCCTGTGCCGCGAAGGCCCAGAAGGCGCCGCGCCACCAGCCGATCGAGGCGAGCGCGCCGCCGATCAGCGGACCGACCAGCGCCGAAACGCCCCACACGCTCGACACGATCGCGAGGACGCGTGTCCAGAGCCGTTCCGCGAAGAGCTGGGTCACGCCGACGTACGAGAGCGCCAGCATCGCGCCGCCGCCGAGCCCCTGGACCAGACGGCCGAGGAGCATGACGGTCATGCTGGGCGCGAGCGCGCTTGCGACGCAGCCGGCGACGTACACCAGCGCCGCCGCCGACATCGCGCCCCGGAACCCGAGGCGCACCGCCGCGACGCCCGTCACCGCGCCCGCGACGATCGAGCCGAGCTCGTAGAGCGCGATCGTCCAGTAGATGAACGACAGGCCGCCGATCTCCGCGACGGCGCTCGGCATCACGGTGGTCGCGACGAGCGCGTCCGCGGCGTGGAGCCAGACCCCGAGCGATACCAGCGCCACCAGCGGCCAGCGCAGCCGCGGCAGCGCCGGCTCGTCCCGCGCTCTGCGTGCTTCTCCAGTCTCGATCACCCAGCACATGGCCTACTTCACGGCGAAAAACCACTTGGCGCGCGCCGGCGAGAGCGCGCGCCGCTCGTGAGCATCCGAAGGCGCGATACGCTATGCGTGAGCGTCGATGGCAACCCTCGTCACCGGCGCGACCGGCTTCCTCGGCTACCACCTGGTGCGGGCGCTGCTCGCCTCGGGCACGACCGACATCCGCGTCCTGGTGCGCCACCGGAGCGACACGAGCCGCCTGAAGCCCCTCGACGTCGATCTCGTCGTCGGCGACATCCTCGATCCCGAGACGCTCGTCGAGCCGTTCCGCGACGTGCACATCGTCTACCACGTGGCCGCGGCGGTGCACCTCGGCGCGGTCACCTTGGCGAGCATGCGGGAGACCAACGTCGCCGGCGCGGTCAACGTCGTCCGCGCCGCGGCGGAGGCGGGGGCGCGGCGCATCGTCTACACGAGCACGATCGGCGCCGTCGGCGCCTCGCGTGCGCCGGTCGCGATCGACGAGCGCGCGGAGTGGAATCTCGGACCGCTCGGCAGTCCCTATCTCACCACCAAGCGTGAGGCCGAGCTCGAAGTGCAGGCGCTCACGCGCGCCGGCGCGCCGGTCGTGACGGTGAATCCCGCTCTGATCTTCGGGCCGGACGACTTCGGTCCGTCCGAAGGCGGCAGGTTCGTGCAGGCGCTCGCCCTGCTCCAGTACTTGCGCGCCTATGCCAGCGGCGGGTCGAACATCGTCGACGTGCGCGACGTCGCGAGCGGCCTGATCCTCGCCGCGACCGCCGGCGAGATCGGCGAACGCTACATCCTCGGCGGCGAGAACGTCAGCTACGAGCGGATTCTCGCGACCATCGCCGCGCTGCGTGGCAACGGCGCACCGCTCTTCTGCGTCCCGAACCGTCTGATCGAGCTCGCCAGCCGTGCCGCGCCCCTGGTGCAGCTCGTGCTCGGCGCACAGCACCCGCTCGCGACCTTCGACCCGGTCTCGGCGCGCGTCGCCCGCTGGTATTTCTTCTACACCAGCGGCAAGGCCGAGCGCCGGCTCGGCTACTGGCACCGGCCGTTCGACGAGACGATCGCCGAGACGCTCGCGTTCTTCGCGGGCGCGGATGGCGCGCGGCGCGCGTAGGCGCACCACCACGCTGTGCGCTCTGATCGATCGATCATCGTTGGCGATCATCGCTGGCGACCATCGCTGGACAGTGCCGCGCGCCGGGGCATACTCTCGGCCGCGTCCGCGTTGGTGCCGCGCTGACGTCCGGTTGGTCGGACGTCGCGCCCGCAACGGACGATCGACCGCCATGCTGATGTCGCCCGTACGACTCGTTGCCCTCGCGCTCGTCGCCGCCGGCGTGATGCCGGCCGCGATCTCTTCCGCCACGACGTACACCGTCGCCGCGTCCGGTGCCGACTTCGCGACGATCCAGGCCGCGCTCGACGTCGCGGTCGCCGGTGACACCATCCAGGTGCGGCAGAAGCCGACCCCGTACTTCGAGAAGATCGCATTTCCGCGCAGCGGCAACGCCGGCACGGGCTTCATCACGCTCGAAGCGTACCCGGGCGAGAGCCCGGTGATCGACGGCACCGGCGTCGCCGGCGCGAACATCGTTCTCATCGACTCGCGCAGCTACGTGAAGCTCATCGGCTTCGAGCTCCGCAACGACCTCGGCGTCAATGACGGCTCGGGCGTCCGCATCCTCGGGTCGGGCTCGCACATCGAGATCCGCAACAATCACATCCACGACATTCGCGACCGGAACGCGATGGGGATCACGGTCTATGCGACGGCGCCGGCGCCGATCTCGCAGCTCGTCATCGACGGCAACGAGATCTACGACTGCGAGCCGGCGCCGAGCGAGGCGCTGACGCTGAACGGCAACGTCACCGACTTCGCGGTGACGAACAACCTCGTCCACGACGTCGACAACATCGGCATCGACTTCATCGGCGGCGAGACCGACATCCAGCCCGACCCGACCAAGGTCGCCCGCAACGGCGTCGTGCGCGGCAATCACGTCGCGCGGGTGCGCTCGAGCTACGGCGGCGGCTTCGCGGGCGGGATCTACGTCGACGGCGGCAAGGACATCGTGATCGAGAACAACGTCGTCACGGAGTCGGACCTCGGCCTCGAGATCGGCGCCGAGAACTCCGGCATCGTGACCAGCGGGATCACGGTGCGGAACAACGTCCTCTACGCCAACGACAAGGCCGGTCTGGTCTTCGGCGGCTTCGCGGCGAACGTCGGACGGGTGCGCGACAGCAGCTTCCACAACAACACCGTGTACGGCAACGACACGCTCGGTGCGGGCTTCGGCGAGCTCTGGATCCAGTACGCCGAGAGCAACACGATCGAGAACAATCTCTTCTTCGCCGCCGTCCAGCCGCGCCTGCTCACCTCCGACGCGGGCAACGTCGACAACACGCTCGACTACAACCTCTGGTACGCGGCGGTCGGCGCGGGTGCGGCGGAGTTCCTGTGGAACGGCACGCTGCACACCGGCTTCGGCGCCTACCAGGGTGCGACCGGCGCGGACAGCCACTCGGCGTTCGCCGATCCGCTGCTGGTGAACGCCGGCGCCGCCGACTTCCACCTGATGCCAGGCTCACCGGCGATCAACGCCGGCAATCCATCGTTCGTCCCCGCGCCCGGCGAGACCGACCTCGACGGCGCGCCGCGCGTCAGCGGTCCGCGCGTCGACGCCGGCGCCGACGAGGCCACGATCTGCGGCAACATGATCGTCGAGCCCGGCGAAGGGTGCGACGACGGCAACCTCGTTGACGGCGACGGCTGCGACTCGAACTGTACGCCGACCGGCTGCGGCAACGGCATAGTGACTGCCGGCGAGGACTGCGATGACGGCAACCTCGCCGCGGGCGATTGCTGCGGCTCGACGTGTCAGGTCGAGCCCGACGGCTCCGCGTGCAACGACGGTGACGCGTGCTCGACGCTCGACAGCTGCGCGAGCGGCATCTGCGCCGGCTCGGAGACCCCGCGCGTCGGCTGCCGGGGCGCGCTCGCGAGCGCGCTGCAGATGGTGAACGGAGCGATCCCCGCCAAGAGCAAGCTCCTGTGGAAGTGGAAGAAGGGCGCGGCGACGACGCTCGGCGAGCTCGGCAATCCGATCGGCGGCGCGACCGGCTATCACCTCTGCCTCTACGACCTCTCCGGTCCCTTCTCGACGCTCGCCGTGCGTGCCGCGATTCCCGCCGGCGGGCTCTGTCACGGCAAGCCGTGCTGGAGCGCGGCCGGGTCGTCCGGCCTCGGCTATCGCGACCGCGACGCGAGCCCCGACGGCATCACGAGCGTCGCGCTCAAGGCCGGCGCCACCGGCAAGACGATGATCACGCTGAAAGGGAAGGGCGCCTTTCTTCCCGCGCTGCCCCTGCCGCTGGCGCAGGATCCGACGGTCACGGTCCAGCTCTCGAACGACGCGGGCGTCTGCTGGGAGAGCGTCTTCAACGCGCCCGCGACGCGCAACGACGCCGCCCAGTTCAAAGACGTCGTGAAGTAGACGCCGGCGCCGCGAGCGTCACGTGTGGCGTTGCCGCGGAGCCGATGCGGATGCCGATGCCGATGACGGCGGCGCGACTATTCCGCGGCGCCGTTGCGAGCGCCGCGGAAGCCGGTTGCAGCGAGAAACGCGCGCGCCAGGGTCGGGACGACACGCGGGCGGAGCAGGCGTGCATC
>JBGPIT010000201.1:0-9134 GCA_041485125.1 Binatia bacterium
CCATCGCCTCGCGTGTGGCCTCGTCGTCGTCGACGATGAGAATTGGATGGTGACTCCGACCGGGCAGCATGGAGGAAAGCATATCAGCGGCCGAAGTGGTGCGTATACGCATCATCGCACCCCGCCCGACTATGTGTGTTCAGGGTGCCGCGTCGAGGCGGTCGAGGCGTGCGACCACGTCGCGGAGCATCGCATCGATCTCGTTCAGGCGCCGATAGGTGCGGACGTTCACCTCGTAGTCGAGCTCGGCGCGCTCGTCGGCGTGCGCGCCCTGTCGGTTCTGACTGATGAGCAAGAAGCCGGTGATGAAGATCGCCTCGATCGACAGGATGATGCCGAGGAGCCCGAACGGGTACGCATCGAAGGCGTGGAGCATCGCGATCAGGCCGGTGTTGATCGTCACCCACAGCGCGAACCAGAGCCCGTGCACGACGAGGAACTGCGGCTTGCCGATGAAGTCCGCCACCTTGTCGGCGACGACCTCGTGCCAGCGCGCCTTGCGGGCGAGCTCCTCGCGGACGTAACGGAACTCGCCGAGCGCCTTGTGGCACTCCGGCTTCCCGCAAAAGACCGCGTCGGCGGGATTCGCGCCGCCGCACGCCGGGCAGATGATCGGAACGCCGGCGTCGACCGGCGTCGCGCCGGCCGTCGCACCGGGTGTCCCGGCGTCGGTGGTCCTTCTTTCGGTCGCAGCCATGTCTCGACTCCTCTCGCTACCCGCTGACCGGTGGATCTCGAGGAGTTGTTCCGGCGGCGGCTCAGACAGCTCATCGAGCGGAAGTACCGCTCGCTCGACGTCGAGGTCAACGAACTCTTCGTCTTCCCAGAGCGTGGTCCGCGTGACCGCGCGATCGAACTCGTGCATGCAGCGAAGCCCGAGCTTGTCCGGCGTGCGATCCGACTCCTCACGGAGGAAGCGAACAAGTCGCAGCAGTGGACGCTCCAGACCGCCTCGACAGGCACGACGCCATGCCAAACTCCCCGTCGTTCTTACAGCGTCAGCGAGTGGACCTCCATACCTGCATCAGCCGAACGGCGGAACGCCGTGACTCCGCCGTCTTGCGAGACGACGAACGCACACGAGTCCGGCAGTCGACTCACGGCAACTGCCGCGGAACGATGTCGCATTCCCCGTGGCGCAACCTTCTCGCGAACATCGTCCGGGAGACCTGCGAGGCTGTCGACGGGGACGGCGATCTTCGCGCCGAACATCCGCGGCTGAAGCATCGCATCGAAGACGACCGCGCCGTCGACCTGCGCGAGTCGCGCGCACACGGCTGTCTGCTCTCTCCACCTCACGCGCGCAGCGTTCAGAGCCGGATCTGCGACAAGCTGAATCCATGTTCCGGTGCCCGCGTGGCCCTTGAAGAAGTCATCGAGAGCTTCCTGCGCAAGGCTGATGCCGCGCGCAGCGAGCCTGCGACGCAGCGCCCACGCCACATAGTCGAGCATCCCGGTCGTCCACGGCGCCGAGGCTCGGCCGCCAGCCGGCGATGGGCTGAGAACGTGCGCACTCTCGAAGACACTCGGCGGAAGATCGTCTGGGAGTATCAGTTCGGGCTTGCCGACGATCAGGCAGATCGCGCCGTGTCGATGCTCGATCGTCGCGCGCAAGAGGTCGTGGACAGCCTCCGGGACAACCTCTTCAACGAGTCGTTCTCCCTCTGCACGAATCTTGTCTCGATGCTGTTCGAGCCGTTCCGCGCTCGCGATGAGCACTCCCTCGCCGCTCCGCAGTCCAGGACCGTACTCGGCAGGAGTTGCACAATAGTCCGTCACCGAGCGAACAACCGCTTCCGGCAGGACTTCGAGAATCGCGTTCGCTGGTGTCGGCGTCACATAGCGGTGTCGCTCGAACCGGACTTTGACAGTGCCGATCACAAGCGTCAGCGTTCCGGGCGCGTCGACCTCGATCAGCGCCGTTGCGCCACCTACGGAAGTCCACTCGTGACGATCTGGACGCTCGGCGAAAGCGACGACGGCGAGCCTTTTCGCCGAAAGTTCGAGCCGAAGGCACGCTCGCTCGGGATCGGCCGCCAGACAAAGGCGCCGAATAGGATCGTAGCCCTGAACGGGTGCCTGGAGACGTTGCTCGAACGGCAGGCTGTGCCCGGAGCTAGGCGCGAGTGCGAACGTGAACCGCAGAGGGCGCGCCTCTTCCTGTTCGAGACTGAGGTGATAGCCGAGCACGAGAGCGTCGCGCATGCCGGGCGGTGTGCTCAGCGGTGTGCGGGCCGCCGTCTGCGCGCACTCGATCATGCGCTCGGCGTCGAAAGACTCGATCACGATTTCCATACGAGCGCCGGCGGCGCCCCATTCCGTGCGGACCATCGCGCGTGATGGCAGCGAGCGCAAGCCGCGGACAGCATCCGGCGCCACAGTGCGCACGGCTCTCCCGGCGTCACGGTCAGCGCTGACGTGTCAGCCAGCGACGCCACCGGAACTTGCCGGTCAACTCGTACCGGCCGCCGTCCTCGAACGCGATCTCGTACATTCGGGGAAACCCGAAGTCAGTCACTCGCGACGATCGCGAAGCTCCGTGGCGCTACCGCTAAGCCGTGCTTGACGCTTGACCCGCGACTGCGGGATACCCGCCCGACTGCTGCATAGGGAAGGGTCGCCTCCCGGCCGCTCGCGTCCCCCCTTGGAGTCTCGACCATGCCCACGAAACGCCACGTTCTCGACCTTCTCCAGCGCGATGAGCTGCTTCAGGTGGTCGATCACTTCGAGTTGGACGTCCGCGATCGGCGGGTGAAAAGCCAGCTCGTCGACGCGATCGCCGCGGCGCGACGGCCGTCGCTCACTGAGATCCTGGAAGTGCTGTCTCGGGACTGTCTCAAGGATCTCTGCAAGTCGTTCGATCTCAAAGACGGCGGCCGCGAGAAGGCCGTGTTCGTGGAGCGCATCCTTCTTGGCCGGTGCGGAAAAAGCAGGAGTCCGCGGACGCTGGGCAGATCGACGCCGAGCTATTCAGCTAAGGTGTCGAGAGAAGACGGGTGTTCCACCTGGTCACGGAGCTACGCATGAGCACTTTCCAGTTTTTCGTTCTCCTCGGTCTCTTCTTCATCATCGTCGTTGCCGAGCGGATCGTTGGCATACTCAACGGTGCAAGTAAGAAGCTCGACATAGCCACCATCAGTACGCACCTCAGGAGCATCGAAGACGTGCTCGGGGGCATCGCGAACGATGTCAGCACCATCGACAGCAACATCGCCACCATCAGTACGCACCTCGGGAGCATCGAAGACGTGCTCGGGGGCATCGCGAACGATGTCAGCACCATCGACAGCAACATCGCCACCATCAGTACGCACCTCGGGAGCATCGAAGGCATGCTCGGGGGTATCGCGAACGATGTCAGCACCATCGACAGCAACATCGAGAGCACAATGCCGGACTCCGACAACTTCGACGCCGGCGCCTAGCGATGTTCAGTGGAGCAGAGTGCGACCCGCCTCGCTAGTTGATAGTAATCTTTAGCGGCCTTTTCGCGCTGGCAGGGCAACATAACGTTCGATCTCGGACGTTCGCCTTTGTACTGCCGTTCGCTACACGGTGAGTCTTGACCTCGCTTATGGGGAGGGTCTTCGCCATGGCGTTGCTCTTCAGCGGATCGTCGGGACGATCTTCGCGTCTACGATCCGCTTATCCCTCGTCAGTAGGGTCGCCCCATGGACCTGCGCGGTGGCGACGATGAGCCGATCAGCCGGATCACGGTGGAAGTCGTCCGGAAGTGCCGCCACCGCGGCCGCCACGGCCGGAGAGACCGCACAACGCTGCACGAGCGGCGGCGCTGCCGCGTTTTCGAGCCACTCCCGCAGCGGCACGGTGACGACAAGACGTCCGAGCGACACCAGCGTCGCGACTTCCCACAGGCTGATGTCCGAGAGCAGCACCGGTGTCTCAGGGCTGGTGCGGGCCAGGATCCGTTTCTGCGCCGGCGAGGGCCCGGGTTCGCCGGTGACCCACCACCACCACAGGTGGGTGTCGAGCAGAACCTTCACCGGCGAGGGGCCTTGCCGAGCGCCTCCCACGCTTCGGGCGGTACGGCGGGAGCGATGATGTCGCCGAGCGTCTTGCCGGTACCGCGCAGCGCCTGCTGCGGAAAGCGCGACGCCTTGGTCTGCCGGGGACGAACGACCTCGGCCACGATGCGGCCACGTTTCGAGATCGCGACCGGCTCGCCGGTGCGTGCGACGTCGTCGAGAACCGCCAGGCAGCGCGCCTTGAATTCGGAGGCCTTCATTGCCTTCATGTGACCACCTTAAGAGGTCATCTGGAGATCGTCAAGCCGAACCTGCTTTTGGACTCACGGCGCGAGCTCCCGCGCCAGTCGTGCGGCGTGTCCCGGGGCGCCGATCTCGTCGTAGCCTTGCCCGAGCCTCCTGCAACCGCACGAATCAATGATGCGATCCTCGTCGTAGCCAGGAATCTGCAGCCCTTCCTTTTGGCACTCACGGCCAGACGGTGAAGCCCCTCAGCCGCTGCAGCGTTCCGGAGCGCCGGGTCAGTACACGCGAAGGTCCTGCAGGATTCCCGCCGTCCAAGACGGGCGCACCGTTCTCGAGCAGAAGGCAGCCGCCGATGAGACGATCGGCATGCAAACAGCCGCTGCCGAACTGCCAGCGGCCGGTGACGCGATAGCCGCCGTCGACACGGTGCGCCTGGCCTACCGGCGCGACAAACCCGGCGGTGAGCAAGTCCATGTGCGGATACAGCTCGCGTGCCACCGCGTCCTCCACGCGCGCAGCGTAGTGGCCGCTGTCGGAGCAGATCATCGCCACCCACGCCGCCGACGCGTCGTGGTAGCCGAGCACCTCGAGTTGATAGTTGATAGTAATCTTTAGCGGCCTTTTCGCGCTGGCAGGGCAACATAACGTTCGATCTCGGACGTTCGCCTTTGTACTGTCGTTCGCTAGAGATCACGCGCCGCTACGGCATCCCCGGCCGCGCGTACGGTGACTTCGCGCTCCTGCGCGGCGACCCGTCCGATGGGCTGCCCGGCGTCGCCGGTATCGGCGAAAAGACCGCGACGAGCCTCGTCGCAGAGTACGGCTCGCTCGACGCGATCTTGAGTGCACCGCGACTTCCGCCAGCGGTCGCGCGCAAGCTCGAAGCCGGCCGCGAGTATCTCGCGGCGGCGCGCCGAGTCGTGCTTCCAGTCGCGGACGTTCCGCTGCCGCGCGTGTCGCTCACGTTGCCGCGCGCGCCCGCCGACCGCGAGACGCTCCTGCGTCTGGCGCAGACGCACGGCCTCGAGTCGCCGCTCCGCAGGGTCGCCGAGGCGCTCGGCTTCGACCGCGGCTGAGCTTCATCGCGACGGCGCAACGGCTATAGCGTGTGCGCACGAAGCGTGCGCCGCTGCCTGAGCGGTGAGTCCGCAAGCTACCGTCATACAAACGCTGAGGCTGGCACGTCTCTCGCTCTGGTCGCGGACGGTCGATGTTGATGCGCGAACCCTTGGGCCCATTGTTCCACATGCCACTGCCGAGCTTCGGCTGGCGCGGTCATCTGCTCGCGGCGACCGTGGTGGCCGTGTGCCTCTTGGTCACCGCGATAGCGGCGCCGGTAAAGGCTGGCCGGCGCGGTCGACGCATCTTTCGGGGTCGACGGCGCGGTCACGACCGACTTCACGACCACGGTGCTCGACGACTACGAGACGCTCAGCGCGGTCGCCATCCAGCCTGACGGGAAGATCGTGGTCGCGGGCCGCACCTGTCCCGGCGGGCTCTCCAATTGCCGCTTCGCGCGCGCGCGCTACCAGCCCAATGGCGATCTCGATCCCGCGTTCGGCAGCGACGGCAAGGTGGAGACGAGATTCGACCTGCCGCACGGCGGCGGTGCATCGCCGCGTGACATGGCGCTGCAGCCGGACGGACGGATCATCGTCGCCGGCGCGCCCGGTTTTCTGCTCGCGCGCTACCTGCCGGACGGCAGTCTCGACGAGACGTTTGGCGACGGCGGCAAGGTGCTGTCTCTACCCGGCAACAGCAGCACGGCCTGGGCCATGGCGCTCACCGACGGCGGTGCGGTCATCGTCGCCGGCACGATCTGCGCCGATGCGATGCCCGGATCCTGCGGCTTCGGCGTGGCCCGCTACGACGCGATCGGCGCGCTCGATCCGACGTTCGGCATGGGCGGCTTCACGGTCGCGGCGTTCGCCACCGGCCATCCTGAGAGCGACGGGTACGCGGCGCACAGCGACGCATACGCGGTCGCGGTGCAGCCCGACGGCGGCATCGTCGCGGCCGGCGTCACCGAGGACGTCGTGATCCGCGCCGTCACCGCACGTTTCACCGCGGACGGGACGCTCGATTCCTCGTTCGGCACCGGCGGCGTGTTCATGGGCATGAGTCCCAACGGCCCCGAGGGCGCACAGTCGGCCGTGGCGACTCCACCCGGGGGCATCCTGACCGCCGGCTACGAGTACCGATCCCTGACCGGCCTCGGCTCGACCATCACGCGCTTGAACCTCGACGGGACGCCCGATCTCGGATTCGGGAGCGGCGGCACGCTCGTGTTCCACCTCGCGGCATTCGGATCGACCATCGACGCGATCACTCTTCAATCGGACGGTGACATCGTCGCGGTCGGCACCGCGTACGACAGCTACGACTACGAGCGGCGATTCTTCCCGACGCGCCCCGCGGTGAGCCGGCTGCATCCCGACGGCGTGCCGGACGAGACGTTCGGCGAGGCCGGACACGTCGTGTTTGCAATGCACCCCGCGTCACCACTGGAGTTCGTGGCTGGCGCCGCCACCGACGCGAGCAGCATCGTGGTCGCGGGCGTCACCTGCGCGTCGGCAGTGGTGGGCGATTGCGACTTCGCGGTCGTGCGGCTCACCCGTCGCGACTGCGCGCCGTGCGAACGGTTGGTCGGCGATCAGTGCGTCGTGGCACCGCGGATCGGCTGCCGCAGCGACGCGCGCTCGCGACGGAGCGTGCTCCGTATGCGCGGCGCGACCGCGCCGACAGCTTGACGTGGCAATGGCAAGCCGACAACGCGCCACTCTTCGACACCGGGGACGTCGACGACTACGCCGTCTGCCTCTATGGCGGCGCGAGCGCGGAACCCGCTCTTCTCCTCCGTGCCGTCGCGGCGGGCGATCGCACCTGCGGCGCGGCCTCGTGCTGGACGCGTACGGACGGGTCGCTCGCCTACCGCGACCCCCAGCGCACCTCCGATGGTTTGCGGAGCATCGCGATCGGCTCGGGCACCGCCGCGCGGATCACGGTGAAGGCACAAGGCACCGCGCTGCCGGTCGCGGGTCTGCCGTTCACCGCGCCCATCCTCGTTCAGCTGCAAGCGAGCGGCGGCCGGTGCTGGGAAGCGCAGTACGGATCAGCGGACGTCATCCGCAACGACGGCCGCGGCTTCCTCGCCAAGCCCCATCGGTAACGGCCGTCGCTCGCGGGACCCGTTGGTGGACGGCTCCGACCCGTTCGGCAGAGTTGCCGAGGCGCTCGGCTTCAACCGCGGCTGATCTCGACGGCAGGCGGGGTCGCGAGCACGCGTTGGCTGCCCGGGCACAACGACTATTCATCGCCGCCTTTCAACCGATCGCGTAGTCGCTCGAGCAGAAGCTCGTAGACGACGCTGCGCTGCTCCGCGAAGATGCATTCGATCGAGCCGCGTTTGCCGTAAGCAAACACGACCCGGTACCCACCGACTCGCAGCCGACAGTACCCTGCGAGTGGTGCTTCGAGCGGCTTCACGTCGCCTCGTTCGCGGCCGAGGTCGCGAAGCGCTCGACGCAAACGCTGCCTCGGCTCGGGCGGCAGTCGTCGAACGAAGTTGACGACCTGCGCCGAGAGGACCACCTTCATTCGTCGTCGGTGGCGCTCAACGGGAAGAACCGCGTGCGGCCGGCTCGGTGATCTGCGATCGCCTTCCGTGCACGCGGGTTCGCCAGAATTTCCATGGTCTCGACGAGGGCTTCGAGATGATCCCGCGAGACCAGATACGCCACCGTCTCGTCGTGACGAGTGATACCGACGAGCTCGCCGCTTTCGGCCTCTCTGACCAGGCGCGGCAACGTGCTCTGCGCCTGCGTCACCGAATACGTAGATTTCGCCATCTCAATACGTAGGATACGGCTACAGGCGAGCAAGCGTCAAGGGCGGAAGAGGTCGCGCGCGAACGCCACCACTCGGCGTCGTGTGGCCGCGCGATCAAGAGACGCGCAATGCCGTCACGACCGGGAGCCGCGCGGCGCGGATCGCGGGGAAGAGGCCGCCGACGAGGCCGATCAGCAGCGCCCAGACGAGTCCTTGCACGACGAGCGCGCGCGTCACGCGGAAATCGAACGCGACCTGGGAGAAGGTGTTGAAGTTGAGGGTCGAGAGCGAGGCGCCGTCGCAGTAGACGTAGGCGAGCGCCGCGCCGGCGACGCCGCCGAGGAGCGCGAGCGCGAGCGCCTCGAGCAGCACCGAGACGACGACCGGGAGGCTGCCGAAACCGATCGCGCGTAAGGTCGCGATCTCGACCTGGCGGCTCGCGACCGCCGAGTACATGCAGTTGAGCGCCCCGAAGGTGGCGCCGATCGCCATGAAGACGGCGACGGTGTAGCCGAGGACGTCGATCAGCGTCGCCAGTACCGTCGCCTGCTTGGCGTAGTACTCGGGCTCGCGCAGCAGATTGATGGAGAAGCGCGGGTCGGCGTCGATCAGTCGATAGTCGACATTAGGTTGATAGTAATCTTTAGCGGCCTTTTCGCACTGGCAGGGCAACATAACGTTCGATCTCGGACGTTCGCCTTTGTACTGTCGTTCGCTACAGATCAGAAACCGTCGAAATCCTGCCACGGGCCACACGCGGACCGCGTGCAGTCTCCGCGAACCGTAGGAGCGGAGCACCCCAACGTCGGGCATGGTCCGTAGACGCTCGAAGGCGTCCTCGAGGGCGATTGCGTAGCGATGCGCGACAGCCGGACGTTCCCCGGCGAGGTACGCGACCTGCTCCGCGATATCTTCCTCAGCTGCGCGCCGCTGAACGAGTCGCCGCCCCATTCCGCCCCTTCTTCCGCTTGTCCTCGGCGACCTCGTCGATGAGCGCGTGCATCCGCTTGAAAAACGTCTTCGGCGCCACCCGACTGCGCTGGCTCTTGAGACCTTCGAGCAACCGCGCTTCCA
>JBGPIT010000202.1:0-9102 GCA_041485125.1 Binatia bacterium
ACCAGCCTCGGATCGTGGGTGTCGCGATGCTGCGCCAAGTGCGACATCAGGAGGTGATGGCGCACCAGCAATTCCCACTGCGCGGTGTCGTCCTCGTTGAGACCGAGTCGGCCGGCGATGCGGCGGACGTAGTCCGCGCCGCGCTCGGCGTGACCGCCGCCGTGGCCCTTGCCGATGTCGTGGAACAGCATGGCGAGGAAGAGCAGGTCGTGACGCTCGATGTCGCGCATCACCTCGGTCAGCAGCGGCGCGAAGTCCTTGAGCTCGCCGCGCCGGAGCCTCTCGAGCTCGCGGATACCGACCAGCGAGTGCTCGTCGACGGTGTAGATGTGGTACAGGTTCCGCTGCACCAGGCAGTCGATACGCGAGAACTCCGGGAAGAGCGCGCACAGCACGCCCGTCGAGTGCAGCTCGCGCAGCGTCTCGTACACATTGTGCTTCCAACGCAGGACGTCGAGGAAGGGACGCATGAAGCGCGGATCGCTACGCTCGGCCTCGCCGATCAGCTCGAGGTGCTCGCGGATCAGCCGCTTCGTCCCTTGCGTCAGCTCGACGCCGTGACGTTGCGAGTCGCGGAAGAGCGTCACCAGATTGGTCGGGTCGCGACGCAGATCCTCGGGCCCCGTGACCGAGAGGGTGCCGTTCAGGATCCAGATACCCTCGCGGATCTCGCGCCCCACCACCCGGCCGAACAAGCGATAGGGATACGGCCGCTCGAGCACACGCTCGATCACCGCGTCGGAGAAGCGCTGCACCGCGCTCGCGTGCGTGAAATAGGTCTTCATGAAGGGCTCGGCGATCGGACGGCCGTTCTCCTCGCGGAACCCGAGCTCCTCCGCGATCCGGTCCTGGAACTCGAACGAGAGCAAGTCCTGGTGCGTGCCGGTGAGGATATGGAGGGCGTTGCGGACGCGGAAGACGAAGTCCTGCGAGGCCTCCAGCTCGGCGAGCTCGCGGTCGTTGATGACGCCCTTCAGCACCAGCTCGCGCGTCCCCTTCACCTTGTACTTCACCTTCGCGAGCCACATCGCGGTGTGGATGTCGCGCAAGCCGCCCGGGCCTTCCTTCAGCTGCGGCTCGAGGAGGTAGATCGAGTCGCCGTAGCGCTGGTGACGGTCGCGGCTCTCGCCGAGCTTCTCGCGGTAGAAGCGCGCGGCGTTCTTCTTCAGCACTTCCGCTTCCATGGCGTCCTCGAACTCGGCGTAGAGCGTAGGGTCGCCGCAGAGGAAACGCGCGTCGAGGAGCGCCGTCTTCACCTTGAAGTCCTTCTGCGCGAGCTGGGTGCAGGCGGCGATGGTGCGGCTCGCGTGCCCGACGGTGAGGCCGGCGTCCCACAAGGTGTAGAGGATGCGCTCGGCGACGGTCTCGACGTAGGCATTCACGCGCCACGGATAGAGCACCAACAAGTCGATGTCGGAGGCCGGGTTGAGCTCGCGGCGGCCGTAGCCGCCCTGCGCCGCGATCGTGCAGCGGTGGTCGGCCAGGACGTAGCGGCTGGTGTACTCGGCGGTCGCCGACTCGAAGAGGAATGCGATCAGGCGGTCGATCGCGTCGGTGTAGACGCTGACGACGGCCCTGCCGCTCGCACCCGAACGGTGGCGCGCGGCGATGGTCTGGTGCACCGCCGCGAGGTACTCCTTTGCGATCGTGCTCAGGTCGGCTGCGCCGTCGCCGACCGATGGGAGCTCGGGCATCGCGCCGATCAGCTCGGGCGCCGGGATCACTGGTCGATTGTGCCGGAGTTCAGAGGGTCTTCGCCAGCCGCGCATCGCCGAAGAAGTCGGCGACGCCGAGATAGAGCCCTTCGACGACCTCGGCCTGGTAATCCTCGGTCGCGAGGCGGCGTCCCTCGACCGGATGGCTGAGGAACGAGGTTTCGACCAGGACGCACGGCATGTAGGCGCCGACCAGGACGTAGAACGGCCCGCGCTTCACACCGAGGTCGCGCACATCGGGATAGCGGTTCCGCAGCCGCGACAGCATGCGGTACTGGAGCCGCTCCGCCAGCGCGTTCGACTCCTCCTCTTTCCCGGACTGGACCAGGTCGCTCAGGATGAACGAGAGACTGCCACGCGGGGTGCGGAAGCCGGGACCGTTCTCCATCTTGGCGAGCCGGATGGTGGCACGGTCGTTCGAGTTGTTGAGCGTGTAGGTCTCGATCCCGTGCAGTCGGCCCGCCACGTCGGCGTTGGTGTGGATCGAGATGAAGAGGTCGGCGCCGCGCGCGTTCGCGAAGGCGGTGCGCTCGGCGAGCGTGCGGGTCACGTCGCTCGTCCGGGTGAGGACGACCTCGGCGTGGAGCCCATCCTCGAGCCGGCGCTTCAGCTTCTTGGCGATCGCGAGGGTGACGTCTTTCTCGAGGACGCCATCGACGCCCTGCGCGCCGGGATCGTTTCCGCCGTGCCCGGGATCGAGGACGATGCGCCGGATGACCGACGGCTCTGCGCCCCGGGCGCGTTTCTCGTTCGGCTCGCGTCGCGACTCCGGCTCTTTCGTCTCACGCGCGGCCTTGTCGGACGGTCGCTCGGCGGTCGCGATGCGGTCGCGCTCCGCGTCCGAGTTGTCGCCGTCGGCACGTGGAGTCGCGGGCTCAGGCGCGGCGACGGGGCCGCCGTCGGCTTTCGGCTTGGCGTCGTGGATCGCGCTCGCCAGCTCGTCGGGCGCGGTCGACGCTTTCGCGCCGAAACGGCCGGCGCCGCCGGTCGATTCGCGTCCGGCGCCGGCACGCTGGCGCTCTCGGGTCGTGTCTTCAGCGTCGGGAGAGGCAGCGTGTGCGGTGTTCCCCGAGGGTGCGGCCGATGCGCTCGCGGCGCTCGCCTCGTCGCCGCGCGCGGCGGTGCCCTGGGCCTCGTTGTCGCCGCTCGCGCGTGCGACCGTCGGCGCCCCGCCCTCGGGCGCCGGCCGGCCGGCGATGTCGATCACGACCCGCGGCGGGTCGGTGAGCTCGGAGACCGAGTGCTTGGTGACGCTGGTGAGATCGAGGACGACGCGCGCGGTGCGGGCGGTGAATTGCCCGGTTCGGATCTGCTGCAGGAGACCGTCCTCGACGCCGATCGGCCGTGCAGCGCCGGAGCCGAGACGCGCGTTCGAGAAGTCGATGACCAAGCGCGCCTTGCTGCCGTGCCCCGGCCCGCCCGGCAAGACGCTCACCTCGTACGGAACCTGGCGTGACAGGATCACGATCACGCGCGTCGAGCTGCCGTCGGCGCTGTAGCGAACCCGCTCGATCTGCGCCGGTGTGGCCGATTCGTCGATCGCCGCGCGGACCTCGGACGCGGGAACGCATGCGAGAACGAGAAGGACTACCGCGACGGCGAGAGGACCTGCACCCGAGGCGCGGCGCATCGTCGCCGCGGCCGGGGGCGCGGACCACAGGCCTTCAATCGTCGTGCGGATGGTCATCGTTGCCTCCCCCCCACCGCTTCCACCAGCGCGTGCAGCTCGTTCAACGCCTCGATGGGCGTCATCCGGCTGACGTCGAGCTGGCGTAGCCTACGCTCGACCGCCCCGCCCTGCAACGCGAAAAGGCCGAGCTGCTCTGCCGCCGGCGGTGCCGACGCGGTCATCGGCGGCGGACCTTCCGACGCCAATTCCCCGCGCTCGAAGGTCGCCAGCAGGCCGCGCGCGCGGCTCACGACGGCCGGCGGCAAGCCCGCCAGACGCGCCACCTCGACGCCGTAGCTCCGGCTCGCCGGGCCCGCGACGATCCGGCGCAGGAAGATGATCTCGTCCTTCCATTCCCGCACCGCGACCGAGCAGTTGCGGAGACGGGGTGCCTGCCGCGCGAGCGCCGTGAGCTCGTAGTAGTGGGTCGCGAAGAGCGTCTTCGGACGGCGCGCGTCCTCGTGCAGGTGCTCGACGACCGCCCACGCGATCGCGATGCCGTCGAAGGTGCTGGTGCCACGGCCGATCTCGTCGAGGATGACCAGGCTCCGGTCGGTGAGCTCGCGCAGGATGTGCGCCGTCTCGCGCATCTCGACCATGAAGGTCGAGTCGCCGGCGGCGAGGTTGTCGGAGGCACCGACGCGGGTGAATACGCGGTCGACGATGCCGATCCGCACCTCCGCGGCCGGCACGAAGCTCCCCATCTGCGCCATCACCACGATGAGCGCGACCTGCCGGAGATAGGTCGACTTGCCGGCCATGTTGGGACCGGTGATGAGGACGATCTGCTGGCTCTCGTCGAGGGTGCAGTCGTTCGGCACGAAGGCCTCATGCGCCAGCGATGCCTCGATGATCGGGTGGCGGCCGTCGCGGATCACGATCGCGTCACCGCGGTCGAGCCGCGGGCGGACGTAGCCGCGCTCGTGCGCGACGGTTGCGAGGGCGACCAGCGCGTCGAGGACGCCGAGCGCACGCGCGGTGTCGCCGAGCTCACGCTGGCGCGCGCCGACCTCGGCGACGAGCTCGGCGAAGAGCTCCGCCTCGAGCTGGCGCAGGCGCTCTTCGGCGCCGAGGAGCTTCCGCTCTTGCTCCTTCAGCTCCTCGGTCACGAAGCGCTCGGCGCCGGTCAGCGTCTGCTTGCGGGCGTAGTCGGCGGGAACGAGGTGCAGGTTCGGCTTCGTCACCTCGATCGCGTAGCCGAAGACGCGGTTGTAGCGGATCTTGAGCGACCCGATGCCGGTCCGCTTCCGCTCGCACGACTCGAGCGCCGCCACCCACCCGACGCCGTCACGCGCGAGCGCGCGGAGCTCGTCGACCTCGCCGTGCACGCCGTCGCGCACCAGCGCCGAGCCGCGCAGCGCCGCCGGCGGATCGTCGACGAGCAGGCTCGTGATGCGCGCCTGCAACGCCGGCAGCGCATCGAGGGCGGCCGCAAGCTCGGCGACGAGACCACCGCCGCCATGGCGTTCGAGCTGCTCGCGTACGGTGCCGACGCGCACTAGGCCGGCGGCGAGACGGCCGAGATCACGCGGGCTCGCGCTGCGCGCGCCGATACGGCCGGCGAGCCGCTCGAGGTCGCCCATCCCCGCCAGCGCGGCGCGCAGGCTCTCGCGCAGCTCCGGCGTCTCGACCAGGATCTCGACTGCGTCGAGCCGGCGTCAGATCGCGAGCGGGCTCGTGAGCGGCGCGACCAGCCACTGCCGCAGCGTGCGGCCGCCCATCGGCGTCGCCGTCCGGTCGAGCACCGCGAAGAGCGAGCCGCGACGCTCTCCGGGCGCGCCCTGCACCAGCGATAAATTGGCGCGGGTGGTCTGATCGAGGATCAAGGTGTCGCGCGGGTGGTAGGGCTCCGGAACGCGCAGGTGGTGCAGGGTCGCGTGGCAGGTCTCGCGCAGGTAGGCGCGCAGACCACCGAGCGCGGCGAGCGCCGCGGCGCCGAGCGCGGGCGCGTCTGGAACCGACGCGAGCCAGGCCGACGCGTCGGCGGCGTCGTACCACGCCTCGGGAATGAGACTTCGGAAGACGTCGGGCGCGCGCACCCCGACGCGCTCGCTCGCGTCCTGCAACCGCGGCGACGACACGAGCTCCTTGACGCCGAGTCGCGCCACCTCCTCGGCGATCGCGTCGAGCACGTCGGTCGAGGCGAGTGCCCGCGGCGCCCCGCCGTCGGGAAGCGCGAGCGGCAGCTCCGCGATGCGGAGCTCGCCGGTCGAGACGTCGGCGACGGCGAGCGCATACCCGTCGGCATCGGCGGCGAGGACGGCCAGGAAGCTCGCCGTCTTCGGATCGAGGCTCGCCTCGTCGAGCACCGTCCCGGGCGTGATCACCCGCACGATGTCGCGGTCGACGAGGCCCTTCGCGCCCTTCGGATCCTCGACCTGCTCGCAGATCGCAACCTTCAAGCCGGCGGCGAGCAGCTTCTGGATGTAGGGCTCGACGGAGTGGAACGGCACGCCGCACAGCGGGATCGGCGTCGGGTCGTGCTTGTTGCGAGCGGTGAGCGTGATGTCGAGGATCGCCGCGGCGCGCTCGGCATCGTCGAAGAACATCTCGTAGAAGTCGCCGAGGCGGAACAAGAGAATCGCGTCGGGATGGCGCTCCTTGAGCCGCCAATACTGCGCCATCATCGGCGTCATCTTGGTGGCCGCCACCTTCGTCGGCGTCATCTTCGTCCCCGCGCCCACCGCCGCCACGCCGCGTGCCCGCTCAGACGCGCTTGCGCTTGCGGCTGATGTAGTCGACGAGGAGGTACTCGCCGAGGCGGTCGGGCCGGGTGTAGAGCGCGCGCCCGCGATTGATGCGGGTCATGCGCTCGACGAAGGCGCGCAGGCTCGGGCTGTCGTCGAGCATGAAGGTGTTGATCGTGACGCCCATGCGGGTCACGCGCTCGACCTCCTTCAAGGTCTCCTGCGCCGCGCGCATGCTGATGCCGCCGAAGCTGAGCGGCCATTCGCAGTAGAGACGGCCGCGCTGGAAGTAGGCGGTCGGCTGGCCGTCGGTGATCACGATGAAATGCTGATTCGTGCTGTGGTGGCGCGAGATCAGCTGCGCCGCCAGGCGGAGCCCGTCTTGAAGATTCGTGAACGGGTCGCCCATGTTCCAGGTCGCCTCGGGCAAGTCCTTGAGCTTCAGCTCGACGGCGCGGGTGAAGAAGCCGACGATCGCGAAGTAATCGCGCGGATAGCGCGAGCGGATCAGGCTCTCCATCGCCATCGCGACCTTCTTGGCGGCGGCGAAGCGGCCTTCCCAGCTCATCGACCAGCTCATGTCGAGCAAGAGCACCGTCGACGTGCTGGTCGCGTCGTCGGCCTCGTAGACCTGGAAGTCGCTCGGATCGAGCGCGAGCGGCGTGCCGGGGCGACGCGCGACGGCGCGCTTCAACGTCGACGGCAGGTCGAGGTGCATCGGCTCGCCATAGCGATATGGCTTCGTCGACTCCGGCCGGAGCGTGGCGATCCCGAGCGCCGACGTGGCGTGACCGCCGGGACGGTCGCGCAGCAACCCCTGGTAGATGTCGCGCAGCGCGAGCTGGCCGATCTTGCGCACGCCTTTCGGCGAGAGCGTCGCGTGCCCCTCGCGGCGGACGAGATAGCCCGACTGCTCGAGGACCACCATCATCCGCCTGAGATTCTCGAGGCTCTCGCCGGCCTCGCCACCGAGCAGGTCGGCGAGCTCGTCGGCGTCGATGCCGTCGATGTTGCCGGCCATGAGCGCCCGCTCGAGCTGCTTCAGGCGCTCCATCTCGTCCATGAGCTCGAGCGCGCCCTCGTAGTCGAGCGACTTCGGCCCCTGGAAGAGCTCGCCGTGGCGACGCTGGAAGTCCTCGAGACGGCGGATGTCGTCGAGCTCGTCGAGGAGTGCGCGGAAGTCCTCTGCCGCACCCTCGTCCTCGAAGCCGTACTCGCGGAGCTTCTCGATCGCGTCCGTGAGACCGCGCGGCAGGCGATCGAGAAAGTCACGCTTGGCGGCGAGCTCGGGATGGCCGGCGGCGCGCTCGTCGAGCGTATCGCGCTCGACGTCGAGGAGCTCCTCGAGCTTGCGGCGCATCTCGTCGAGCGCCGAGTCGAGGTTGAACTCGCGGTAGCGCTCGCGGAGCTGCTCGCGCACCAGGTCGAGGAGCTCGTCGAGCCCCATGACGTGCATGCCGTGCAGGTCGAGGCCCTGGCGCAGCAGCCACTCGAGCGCCTGGCGCACGTCGTCGGTGTAGGAGAGATGCTCGCCGAGCTTCGCGAAGACGTCGTCGGCGTCGAACTGGAGCTGCTGGCGGCCGTCCCAGCGCGTGTATCGAAGCGTCAGCACGTCGGCTACTCAGCTCCGGTAGGTGTACCGGCCGCCTTCACGATCCTTGTTGAGCTTGCGGTGCACGTGCAGCCCTTCGAGGATGAACTCGGTCGCGGCCGCCATCAGGGCCGGGCTCTCGAACGGCCCGAGCGACATGATCGCCTCGCGCAGGCCCGGAATGCCGCGGATGCCCTCGAGGTAGTCGTTGGCCGGCATGCGGTCCGACACCTCGACGCCGCCGCCGCCCTCGAAGTAGTCGACCACCCGCTTCAGCGAGTCGACCTTCAACGCCTCGTCGAAGACCTTGAGCACGGCGCGGCTCACCAGGCGGTCGATGAGGTCGCTCTCTTTCTTCTCCTCGCCGGCGTACTCGAGCTCGATCTTGCCGGCCGTCGACGCCAGCACCGAGTGCAGATCGGTGATGCGCGGCACGATCTCGCGCTCGCCGCAGCGCACCGCGCGCTTCTCGGCGTTCGAGATCATGCTCTCGTAGTTGCTGATGGTGACCCGCACGCTCACGCCCGAGGCTTGATTGATCTCGTTCGAGGCGCGCGCCTCCATGGTGAGCTGGGCGATCAGCGCCTTCACGAAGTCGGGGACGCGCAGCTCGCGCCCGCCGCGGTCGCGCGCCGGCACCTCCTGCTCCATGATCGCGATCTCGTCCGCGATCGAGCGCGGGTAGTGCGTCCGGATCTGCACGTCGAAGCGGTCTTTGAGCGGCGTGATGATCCGGCCCCGGCTGGTGTAGTCCTCGGGGTTCGCGCTCGCGACGATGACGACGTCGAGCGGCAGCCGGATCTTGTAGCCTTTGATCTGGATGTCCTTCTCCTCCATCAAATTGAAGAGGCCGACCTGCACCTTCTCGGTGAGGTCCGGCAGCTCATTGATGGCGAAGATGCCGCGATGGGTACGCGGCACGAGCCCGTAGTGAATGGTCTCCTCGTCGGCGAGGTAGCGCCCTTCCGCGACCTTGATCGGATCGATCTCGCCGATCAGGTCGGCCATCGAGACGTCGGGCGTGGCGAGCTTCTCGCCGTAGCGCTGGTCGCGATCGATCCAGGCGATCGCGACCGCGTCACCCTCATCGGCGACACGCCGGCGGCAGCCGCGGCAGATCGGCGCGTAGGGATCGTCGTTGATCTCGCAGCCGGCGATCGCCGGCACGGCGGCGTCGAGGAGCGCGAGCAGTCCGCGCATGATGCGCGACTTCCCCTGCCCGCGCTCGCCGAGGAAGACGATGTGGTGCCCGGAGAGGACCGCGTTCTCGATCTCGGGGATGACGGTCTCGTCGTAGCCGATGATGCCGCCGAGCATGCGCTCGTCGCGGGTGAGCATCGCGAGCAGGTTGCGGCGCATCTCCTCCCGCACCGGAAGGACCGCGTATCCCGACTCTCTCAGCTCCCGGATCGTGCGCGCCTGCTCCATCGAGGTCCTCCC
>JBGPIT010000203.1:0-9050 GCA_041485125.1 Binatia bacterium
CCACCGCCAGTCACGTCCGGGCGCCCCGATCCGACGTGGGCGCGATGGGTCCCGTTCGCCGCCGTCGTCGCGCTGACGGCGTTGGTGCACGCGCGGTCGCTGGGGAACGGCTTCGTCGACTTCGACGATCAGAGCAATCTGGTCGAGAATCCTTTCTTCCGCGGGCTCGGCCCGAGCAGCCTGGCGTGGATGTTCACCCATCTCGAAGGCCACTACATCCCGCTCACATGGCTGAGCTTCGCGATCGACTACGTGGTCTGGGGGATGGAGCCGAGCGGCTACCATCTGACGAACGTCGTCCTTCATGTCGCGAACACGGCGGTCTTCTACGCCGTGATCCTCGAGTTGCTGCGCGCCGCGCGTGGCACGGTCGGGACGCCGAGTGTCGAGCACGTCGCGGCGGCCGCGGGCGCGGCGCTCTTTGCGCTGCATCCATTGAGAGTCGAGTCGGTCGCCTGGGCGACGGAGCGCCGCGACGTTCTCTCCGGCCTGTTCCTTCTCTTGGCCATCCGAAGCTATCTGCGATTCTACGGTCGTCGGGCCGCGCGTGGCCGGCGCGAAGTCCGAGGGCGGCTCCCGCTCACGGCGCTCGGCTGGTACGTGCTCTCGCTGCTGTCGAAGCCGGTCGGCATGACGGTGCCGCTCGTGCTGCTGGTGCTCGACGTCTACCCGCTGCGACGACTGCGTGACGCCTTCGGACGCGGGCGTGACGTCTTGATCGAGAAGATCCCGTTCGTCGCGCTCGGCCTTGCGGCGGCGATCGTCGAAGGCGTCGCCGAAAGCCGGCTCGATACCTTCTACTCGTTGCAGCAGTACGGCGTCGGGGCTCGCGTCGGCCAGGCGTTCTACGTTCTCTCCTTCTACGTCGCGAAGACGCTGATGCCGGTCGGACTCTCGCCGCTCTACGGCATCCCGGTCGGCTGGCGATTGTGGCGTACCGACGTCTTGCTTGCGGCGGTCCTCGTGATCGCGGTGTCGGCGCTACTCTTTCGCCGGCGGCACCGTTGGCCGTGGGCGCTCGCGGCATGGGTCGCATACGCCGTGCTGCTCGCGCCGGTGCTCGGGTTCGCGCAAGCCGGACCGCATCTCGCCGCGGACCGCTATACCTATCTCGCGACGCTCGGCTTCGCGGTCGTCTTTGCGGGCGCGCTCGCGCATCTCGGAATGCGCGCGGAGGCGCGTTCGGCGTATCGCGCGGCGCTCGTTGCGACCGCGGCGCTCATCGCGGTGCTCTGCACACTCACGTGGCGGCAGACCGCGATCTGGCGCGACTCGATCGCGCTCTGGGAAACCGCCGTCGCCGCCGACCCTGAGTGCTACGTCTGTCGCAACAACCTCGGCAACGCGCTGCTGCGTGCCGACCGGCCGGCCGACGCGGCCGAGCACTTCCGGGTCGCGCTCGCGCTCCAGCCCGCCGACGCCGACGGTCACGCCAACCTCGGCAACGTCGCCGAGCGCGACGGTCGGGTCGCGGAGGCACGACGCGAGTACGAGCGCGCGCTCGCGATCGATCCGACGCATCCGGTCGCGCACAACAACCTCGCGCGGCTTTTGATCGCCGACGGCAAGACGGAGGAGGCGATCGCGCATCTCGAGACCGCGCTCCGGCGCGAGCCGATGCAGGGCGAGTCCTACATCAATCTCGGCCTGGCGCTCATCGACCGCGGCGATCTCGACGGTGCCGAGCGCGCGCTCCGTCGGGCCGAGCAGATACTGCCGCACGCCGCGTCGGTCCCGAACAATCTCGGTATCGTGCTCCTGCGTCGCGATCGTCCCGACGCTGCACTGGCGAGCTTTCGACGTGCCGCCGACCTCGACCCCGACTTCCCGGAAGCGCGCTTCAACATGGCGCTCGCGCTCGAGGCGCTCGGGCGGCGGGACGAGGCGATCGCGGCGCTGCGCGAGGCCGTCCGTCTCCGACCCGAGTACGTGGCGGCGCGCACGAAGCTCGCCGAGCTGCTCGCCGGCGCGGGCCGGGGCACCGAGGCCGGCGAGCAGCTGCAGGCGGCGCTGCACGCCGGCGCCGACGGGCAGAGCGGCATCGGCGTCGCGCTGGATCTGATGCAACGCGGTCGGCGCGCCGACGCGATCGTCATCCTCCGCGAGGTGCACGCGCGGGACGCGGCCGATCACGAAGCCGCCAACATGCTGGCGTGGCTGCTCGCGACCTCACCGGAGGAGAGCCTCCGTGACGGCGAGGCCGCGCTCGCGCTCGCGCGCGGCGCCGTCGACGCCGGCGGCGACGACGTCGATCCCGATCGGCTCGATACGCTCGCCGCGGCGTACGCGGAGCTCGGTCGGTTCAGCGACGCGGTGACGACGGCACGCCGAGCCGAGACCTCGGCGCGTAAGCTCGGCCGTGACGATTTGGCGGCGGATATCGCATCGCGGGTGCGGACGTACGAAGCGGGTCGGCCCTACCGCGTCGAGTGAGCCGGCGCACCGTACGGTGCATCGTGGATCCAGCCGCGCACCCACGGCAGCAGCAGGTACGCGGGAAACGACAACAGGAAGGTCACCGCGAAGTACGTGGCGTAGCCGAGGTGCGTCGCCGCGGCGCCGCTCACCGCTCCCGCGATCGAGCGGGTGAACCCGAAGAGCGCCGACAGCAGCGCGTACTGCGTCGCGGCCTGCTCGCGATCACAGATGTGCATGAGAAAGGCCAGGAACGCCGCCGTGCCGAGGCCGCCGGTGAAGCTCTCCACCAATGACGCCGCGTAAATCGCGACGCGGCCGCTGTCGGTCGCGGCGACGCCGGCGTACGCCAGGTTCGATCCCGCTTGCAGGAGACCGAGCACCCAGAGGCCCCGAAAGATCCCGTAGCGTGAGGTGAAGAGCCCGCCGGCGAGCGCGCCCGCGACGCTCGCTGCGACGCCGAGCGTCGTCGACACGAAGCCGATCTCCTCGATGGTGAGACCGCGGTCGAGCCAGAACGGCTTGATCATCCGTCCCATGCTCGCGTCGCCGAGCTTGTAGATGAGCACGAAGAGCAGCACGCCGGCAGCGCCGGGCCGGCTCAACCAGGCGACGAAAGCCTGCGCCCACGCGCTCGCCGATTGGCGCGGCATTTCGATGCGGGGCGTGCGCGCAACGATCACCGCGAGCAGCGCGAAGACCGCCGCCGCGATCCAGAACATCGGCGGCCATCCGAGCAGACCCGCGAAGATCACGAGCGCGCCGCCGCTCACGATGAGCGCGGCGCGGTACGCGGAGACCCGCACACCGTTCGCGACGCCTTCTTCGCCGGGAGCCAGCAGCCCGATCGTGTACGCGTCGATCGCGATGTCCTGCGTCGCCGACGCCATCGTCAGCATGAGGAGCATCGTCCAGAGCATGGGTCCCGGCACCGCCGGATCGACGCTCGGCAGCAAGGCCGTCACCACCGCCATGACCGCGAGCGCTCCCGCGATCCAGTGGCGGCGTTCGCCGAAGCGGTCGACGAGCGGCGCCCAGAACACCTTCAAGGTCCAGGGCAACTCGAGCACCGCCATGAGGCCGATCGCGGTCAACGAGACCCCGTGGGCGCGGAAGTAGACCGGCAGATTGTCGATGACGAGTCCGAAGGGGAAGCCCTCGGCGAAGTAGAGGAGCGCGATCCAGGCGAGCTTTTGGCGAGTCGACACGGAGCGGGCGAGCTAGCAGATGTCGGTGCGGCTGCCCATCGGGGCCGCACTCGGGCGGTCGTCATCGACGTCGTCTGCGCCGCGCACCCGTGCTACGGTACGGTCGTGGCTGCACCCGAGCACGATCACGTCGGAGCCTACGCGACCGGCAGCGAGCCGGGCCGCCGCCACCTCATCCTCTGGGACGGCGAGTGCGGCTTCTGCCGCGACTCGATCGACTGGGTGATGGCCCATGATCGACGCGGAGTCCTCGCCGAGCTGCCGTATCAAGACGTCCCGGACCCGCCGATGACCCCCGAGCTACGCGAGGCCTGCAGTCGCGCCGTGCACGTCATCACCGCTGACGGCCGTCTGCTCCGGGCCGGGCAAGCGTCACTCTTCGTCCTCGAGCAGCTCGGCTGGCGGCGCCTTGCGGCGATCGCACGCGTGCCGCCGCTGCTCTGGTTGGTCGAGGCTGCCTACCGGGTCGTCGCCAGCCACCGGCCGCTGATGTCGCGGCTGGTCCGACGTCTCACCGCACACGACGCGCGTTCCGACGCCGCGGAGCCGCGCACGGCTCACCGTCATCACTGAGCGACGACGTGCGTGCCGCGCGCTCAGCCGCGCGCGAGCTCTTCGACCAGGCCCAGGAAGCGCGCCGCCTCGCTGCCGTTCGCGATCCGATGGTCGAAGACGATCGAGAGCGCGGTCGATTGCGGCGCGGTCGCGGGCGGATCGGCGAGACCGATGATCGCGGCCTGCTGCGGGTACGGGATCGGGATGAAGCGCTGGATCCCGCGCCCGACCATCGAGGTCACGGTGATCGTGCCGCCGGTGAGATGAGCGGCATCGAGCCGGCGTCGCTGCGTCAGATAGAGCAGGGAGCGGAGCTCCTTCGCGATCGCAGCGGGTGCCTTCTCGGCGGCGTTCTTCAGGATCGGCACGTAGAGCTCACCGTCGAGATCCATCGCCACGCCGACGTTCACCTGCTCGAACATCTGCAGCTGGTAGCCCTCGGTGACGTGGGCGTTGAAGCGCGGCAGCTGACGGCACGCCTGCGCGATGCCGACCACGATCAGATCGAGCTCGGTGACGACGCTCTTCGACTCCTCCGCGATCGCCTTGGCGCGCGCGCGGATCGCACCGAGTTCGATCGTGCGCTCGAGATACGAGGACGGGATCGAGGCGACGCTTTGCTCCATCACGCGCGCCGTCCGGCGTTGGATCGTGGAGAGCGGCTCCATGCGGAACGGACCGCGCGGATCCTCGGCCGTGCCCTTGGCGGCCGCCTGCTGCGCCGCGATCTCGAGGACGTCCTTCTCGCGCACGTTGCTGCGGCCCGCGAAGAGCGCGGGATCCAATCCCAGCTCCGCCATCTTCGCGCGCGCTTTGGCGCTGATCTGGCCGACGTCCGCCGCCGCCGATTGCTGCGCCGGCGTCGCCGCCGCGGGGTCGGGCAATGCGGTGTCGGCCGTCGCCGCGATGTAGCCGAGAACGCCGCCGATTGGCACCTCGTCACCGGCCTTGGCGCGGTGGCGGACGAAGCCCGCGGCCGGCGCCTCGACCTCGACGATCGCCTTCGAGGTCTCGATGCTGCAGACGACGGTGCCGGCCTCGACGTGCGTGCCTTCGCCCGCCGCCCACTCGGTCAGGAAGACGCTGTCGTCGTTGACGTGCTCGCGCGGGACGACGATCGGCTCGAGCGCGCTCGTGGTCACGATCGGGAGTAGGCGAGCAAACGGCGCGCGCCGGCAACGACGCGAGCGGAATCGGGCAGCACCGCGTCTTCCATCGGACGCGCGTTCGGAATCGGCAGGTGCAGTGCGGCGACGCGCGCGCAGCGCGGCGGCTTGTCGACGAGCAGCTCGGTGACCTTCGCGATCACCTCGGCGCCGAAGCCCCACGGCTCGGTGCCTTCCTCGACGATCAGCAGCCGGCCCGTGCGCCGCACCGACTCGACGATCGGCTCGATACGCAGCGGCGCGAGCTGCGCCACCACCAAGTACTCGGCGAGCATCTCGTCCTCGTCGAAGAGCACCGTGAGCGCGTCCTCGACCACCTCGGTCATCTCGCCGTAGGTGACGATCGTGACGTCCGCGCTCTCGCCCGCCGGCCGGAAGACGGCGACGGGATAGCGCTCGGCGCGCTCGCCATCGGGGAGGTCGAGCACCAGGCCCGCGGGCGCGTCGGTCTTGAGGCGTTTTCCGTAGAGCAGCTTCTGCTCGAGGAAAATCACCGGCCGATCGTCCGCGACGGCGCGGCACAAGAGCTCGCCAGGATCGTGGCGCAGGCTCACCGCGACCAGCACGAGACCCGGAATGCCGAAGAAGATCTTCTCGATGCACTGGCTGTGCGTCGGGCCGTAGCCGCGCCGCCCCCCGACCGGCGCGCGCATGACCACCGGCACCTCGACCTTGCCGTCGTACATCCAATGGAACTTCGCCATGTGATTGATGATCTGATCGGCGCAGAGCGCGAGGAAGTCGCCGAACATGATCTCGGCGATCGGGCGCTGGCCGCGCAGACTGAGGCCGTTGGCGATGCCGGTGATCGCCGACTCGCTGATCGGTGTCGAGCGCACGCGGTCGGGGTGCTTGGTCGAGAGGCCGCGCGTCACCTTGAAGGCGCCGCCGTAGGGATCGACGAGGTCCTCACCGATGACGATCACGCTGCCGTCGTTGTCCATCAACTCATGGAGCGCCGTGTTGATGCTCTGCACCACGCTCTGCGGCTCGCGGTCGCTGCTCCCGGCGAGCGCCGATCGCGACGAGCTCACCGCCGCACGTGGCGCGCTCAGGCGCGCCTCCTCGTCGGGCTCGAGCGCGGCAAACGGTGCAGCATCGGCGGCGGCGACCGCGCGGTCGACGCGCGCCTGGACCTCCGCTTCGATCGCTGCCGCGCGCTCGGCGCCGACGGCATCGCGCAGCTCGGCCATCGGATCCTTGCGCCGATAGCTCGCGATCTCCTCGGGATCGCGATCGTCGTCGCCCTTGCTGTGCGCCATCAGCCGGTAAGTGTCGAGCACTTGGAAGAAAGGCTGCCCGCTCCGCCGGACGCGCTCGACGACGCCCGTCATGTGCTCCTTCAGCGCCAGCGGATCGCGTGCTGGGCGCCGGTCGGTCGCGATGCCGAAGGCTTCGGCGCGCGCCAGCACGTCGCCGGCGATGGTGTTCACCGTCGGCGTCGACTGTGCGTACTGGTTGTGCTCGAGGACCAAGAGGAGCGGGACCTGCCAGAGCGAGGCGATGTTCATCGCCTCGTAGATCGCGCCCTCGCCGAGCGTGCCGTCGCCGAGGAAGACCGTCGTCACCACGCCGCTCTTCTTCATCTTCTCCGCGAGCGCCATGCCGGTCGCGACCGGCACGATGCCGCCCTGCACGCCGTTCGAGAAGAAGCCGCCGGCGCAGAGATGCTGGCTCCCGCCACGGCCGCCGCAGACGCCGGTCGCGCGCCCCATGATCTCGGCGATCAGTCCCTCGGCGTCGTCCGAGTACATCAGGTAGTGCCCGTGGCAGCGGTGGTTCGAGAACACCAGGTCGCGCGAGCGGTCGAGCGCCTCGATCACGGCGAAGGCACAGGTCTCCTGGCCGATGCAGGTGTGGGTGGTGCCGAAGAGCTTGCCCTCGGAGAAGAGCGAGAGCAGCCGCTCCTCGACCGCGCGCACGAGCGCGATGCGGGCATAGGCGTACTCGAGCGCGGCGCGCGAGGACGTGTCGTCGACGGCGGCGTCGGCCAGCTTCAGTGATCGATTATCCATGGCGTCTCAGGATTTCCTCGATGCGTGGGAGTGAGGTGAGGTCGGGGACCTCGTCGGGATCGAACATGCAGCCGAAGCGCTCCTCGAGCGCGATGACCAGCTCGACGTGACGGACCGAATCCCAACCGGTGACGGTCGCGGGCGCCGTCTCGTCCCCGAACTGCTCCGCCGGCAGGCCGAAGACGTCGGAAAAAACCTGAATGATGCTCTCGCGCATGCGTCCTTCCGCGGGCGACTCAACGGTACGCCCGATCACAATCGAGATAGGTGATGAACCACGCGTCCGGCGCCGGAACGCCGCCAGGGAGGCGATGATACCAGACCGGGACCGCACGCCGGCGCCGAAAACGACAAGCGCCGAGGGCTTGCTCGAGGTCGGGGACGGACGCGGTGCACTCTATATAGTCCGCCCCCGCGTCTTGCAGCAGGCGTGACGCCGCCCGAACCAGCCATTCGGCCAACCTGGGCCGCGAGCGGTCCCAGAGCGCGTCGATGATCCGCCCGCGCCGCAGGCCGTTCTTCTCGTCGAGACGCAGAATGACGTGGCCGCTCACGTGGGTGCCGTCGCGCAGCAGGAAACTGCGATAGCCGCCGTCCGGGAAGTCGGCGCACATGAAGTTCAGCTGGGCGCTGCTGCGATCCATCAGCGGCGCGAACTGCGCGCGCCGCGCGTCCCACACCGCATCATACGACGCCGGAAAGCGCGCGATCTCCTCCAGCGAGAAGCCGAGGTCGGGCGCTTTCGTCACCCGGTAGAACGCATGCAGGAAGACACCGGCAATGCGGGCGGGAAGGCGGAGCCACGACCGCTGCCGCACCGGTCCGCGCTCGGCGATGCCGCGGGGGCTGACGCGGAGGATCCACGTCGCCGGTCCCTCGCTGCTCATCCAGCGCAGCTTGGGCAGGATCTTGCGGGTGTCCTCCGAGCCTTCGAGCGTGAGCAAGATGTCGGTCGACGCTTGGGCGCGGCGGAGCAGTCCGACGCCGACGCCGACGCTGCCTTCGCCGGGCGCGGTCGCCCAGTCGACGAACCACGCCGCGCGTGCGGTCGTGTCGGCGGTGTGCAACGTCGTCGGCAAGAGACCGATGAAGCCGCCGACGCGTTCGTCCGCGGCGCGATGGTAGAACGCGCGGCCGCCGTCGCCGCGGTCGAGCTGATATTTCCACGCCCAGTGCTCGCGCCCGCGCGGCGTGCCGCGGCCTTCGAGGAACGCGAACACGGACGCGGACGAGCTTGGCTCGAGCGGTTCGATGCCCACCAACGCGCCTATCGACTCGGCCGCCGCCCGGCCGAGTCGCGCCGGATCGGAGCGACCGTCGGCATCGGCATCAGCGGGCGGGAGCGGTATCGGTGAGACCGCGCGGGAGGGCGCGGCCTCCGAGAATGTCGTCGAACACGCTCTCGATCGCGTGCACGTGATGGCGGATGTCGAAGACGGCCTCGACGCGAGCGCGTCCGGCGCGCCCCATTGCCGCGCGCTCCGTCGAATTCTCGACGAGCCGCGTGATCGCCGCCGCGAGCGCGTCGGCGCTGCGCGGTTTGACGAGGATACCGGTCTCGCCGTCGACGACGATCTCGCACGGGCCACCGTCGTTGGGCGCGATCATCGGCTTGCCGAGTGCCAACGCCTCGATGAGCACCCGACCGAAGGGCTCCGGACGCGTCGAGGAATGGATGACGACGTCCATCG
>JBGPIT010000204.1:0-9012 GCA_041485125.1 Binatia bacterium
CGGAAGGCGACTGCGGTGACTTGATCGCGATGTGCGTCGAGGGTGCGAAGCGCGGGCTCGGCGTCGGGGTTCCAGAGCCGGATCGTTCCGTCTTTCGAGGCCGATGCGAAGAAGTTTCCGTCGGGGGCCCACGCGATCATGACGGCCGCGTCGCGGTGGCCGGTGAAGGAGCGGAGTAGGGTGCCGGTCCAGGGATCCCAGAGATGAACGCGCCCGTCGCGTGAGCCGACGGCGAGGGTGGTGCCGTTCGGCGCCCAGGCGGGGTGAAGGGTGCCGCCGCTCGGGAGCTTTCGTTCGAGTGACAGGGAGTCGCTGGTCGTGTTCCACAGCAGCACCGAGCCGCTCTCGGCGGCGACCGCGAGCATTCGCCCGCAGGGGGACCACGCGATACCCGTCAGCGATCCGGCGGACCTTCGAGGTTCGTGGAGGAGCTCTCCGTTCGTCGTGTCCCAGATACGGATGCGATCGTTCCCGGCGACGGAGGCGAGGCGGCGGCCGTCGGGCGACCACGCCACGCCCATCGCTGCGTCTTCGTGCGCGAGGAGCGCCGTCCGAAGCACGCCGCTCTCGGCCTCGTGGATGCGGACGAGGCCGTCACGAGACGGAACGGCGATCTGCCGCCCGTCGGGCGACCAGGCGAGTCGCGTGACCCGGTCGCGCTGATTCTCGATCGAGTACCGGAGCGTGAGTCCCACCGACATTCACTCTCTCATCGCCGGCCGCGCACGGCCGACGCGTTGCGTGCCTAGTCCCTTTCGCCGACGCAGCAGCGCCCGCGCCATCGCCCGCACCTGCGCCTCACTGTCTTGGGTCATCGCGGTGCGGAGGACGTCGTCGACGCCGGGCACTTCCATCTGCGCGAGTCCCATGACCGCGAGCAACCGGACCTGCATCGACGGGTCGGCGCCGACGATGCGGCGGAGCGCGCGAAGGGCGAGGCGGCTCGTCCGCCGCGCCAGCGCCTCGGCGACCGCGCAGCGCACGTTCTGATCCGGGTCGAGACGGAGGCGCGCGAGGCGCCAAGTGACGAACACGCCCGGCTGCCCTGCGAGACCTTTCACGGCGGTGCGCCGCACGTAGGCGTCGGCTGAGTGCAGCGCGATCACGAGTCCACGCGTGTCGCCGATCACCGCGAGCGCTTCGATCGCTTGCGCGCGGGTGCCCGGCTCGCGGTTGACGAGCTCGGAGCGGATCACCTCGAGTGTCGTGGCGTTGATCGACGAGCGTGGCATCGTGATCTCCGCGCTGCAGAGACGATGCCAAGCATCCGGCGCTCGATAGCTCGGAGAATCGGAGCGTTGGATCGCGTCGCGACGTTGAGATTCTCGTCGACTCGTCGCGCTCGCTCGCAACTCAATCGTCGCTGCGCGCGAACTCAACGGGACGCGCGATGCGCGCGTGAGCGACGTGAGAGATCGGCATCAGAAATTGCTTGACGGCGGCGCCTCTCGTGCGGATGAATGCGCAACCCACTTCACGATGCGAGGAACCCCCAATGACTCTCATCGAGGCTTTGCGGTTCGACAGCACCATCAACGATCCCGAGCTCTGCGAGATCGATCTCGCGGACGTACTGAAGTTCCTGGCTGAAGAAGCTCCGGGACCGGCCGTCTACGTTTTGGAAGAACGAGAGCTCGCTGCGCTGCTCGTAGCCGCGACGGCGACCAACAAGACGCTGATCGCCGATCGCGGAGACCAGAACGTCACGGCCAGCGACAAGGAAATTCAGACGACGCCCCTGGCGCAAGCGTTCGCGTCCGCGAAAAGTCACGCGGCGCTGCGGGTACACTACCGGTACGCCGGGAAGCTCAACGGCGGAGTGAGGGCGTTTCTCGGACAGCTCGAGAACGCGAAACGGCCGCGGGCATTCTTCTTCTTCCTCGGGACATCGTCTGCGATCTGGCAGCAGCTCGTACGCCGTGTGGCCAAGCGGACACCGGAGGAGCGCGACCTGCGCCAGCTGCGACGGATGTATTTCGGCCGATCGCGCGCTGCGGAGACGGTCCGACGCCGGATACTCATGGCGGCGGGGGCGCCTCTCGGTGCGGTGATCGTACTCCAGGGCGAATCGGGTACCGGCAAGGAAATCGTGGCGAAGGCCATTCATCAATTCAGCGGACGAAAGGGTCCGTTTCGCGCAGTGAACTGCGCGGCCATTCCCGAATCGATGGCGGTCGATGCGCTATTCGGACACGAGGACGGCACGTTCACGGGCGTGCTCGGACAGAGCGAAGGCTATTTCGAGCAAGCGAGTGGCGGGACGCTCTTTCTGGATGAGATCGGCGAGCTGCCGCGCGAGACGCAGGCGATGCTCCTGCGCGCGGTGCAAGAGCGAGTGATCTATCGCATCGGAGGAAAGCATCCGGTGCGGATCGACGTGAAGATCGTTGCCGCAACGCATCGGAGCCTGCATGCCATGGTGGCGCGTGACCGGTTTCGAGGAGATCTCATCCATCGCCTCGGGGGATTCTGGATCGTAACCCCGACTCTCCGAGAGCACTCCGAGGACATCGAGCTGCACGTCCGTCGCATCTGGTGCGAGTCGTATCAAAGACCTCCCTTGCCGGAAGCGATCATGCGGATCCTCCGATCGTGGGACTGGCCGGGGAACGTACGACAGCTCGAGAACGTGCTGCTCACGCTCTCTCTCGAGGCAGGCTTTCGAAAGGTCACGCGAGAACTGCTCATGAACGTGCTTGCGCAACAGCGATTCGGCGTGGTGCCGCACGTCGACGGTGGATTCCCACGCTCGACCAAGGTGGCGGCCGAAGCGCTGCAGCAGCATGTGCAGAGCTACCGGGAGGCGCGACCTCGCTACGTGCTCCTGGAGCAAACCTTGCGGACCATCGTCGAGCGCATCGTCAAGAACGACGCACCCCTCACGATCGTTCGCTCGCACACGTTGACGCTCGCGCGCTTCGCGGAGCGCGTGCAACGCGCGAATCGTGACGCGTCGGACGATCCGCTGGAGTCTTGGCGCGATCTCTGCCGCGTACGTGCCATCGTCTACACGCAGGAAGAGAAGCAAGGGCTGTACGCCGAGCTGTCGAAATATCTCGAGCTCGCCGACGCCGGACATTCGCCGCCGGGTGACTTTGATCTCAGCTCGTCGGGATTCCGGCCGCTCGAGTACTACGCGCGGGTCCGCGAGGGCGTCACGGAGGACCTCGCACGCGTGCTCGACGTCGAGGTGCCGATCGAAGCAGTCGGCCTGTGGGGCAGGGTGCGGCTCAGAACGATTCTCGAGGAAGTGACGCTTGCGGTGCGTGATGAGGCGGTTCCGTCAGGGGCCCCGCTGCCGGAATGGTGGGGTGCGAAGCTCGTCGGCCTCGCAGGTGTGCTCGGCAATGTGCAGCTTTCGCTCGGCAGGATCTACTCGAGTGTGAGGACGTGGGCCGGCAGCTACGGCGCGTACCTGACGGAAGAGGACGCCCGCCAGGAGCTTGCCATTCTCGAGACGGCGCTCGTGTGCGTCCCCGAGGACGCGACCATGGCGGCGCGCGCGGGGAAGCTCGCCATGATTCTCGGTGACTGGGATCGCGCGATTCGCATTCTGGAGCCGCACATCCACTCGAAATACGAGCCCGTCCTGCGCGATCTCGGCGTTGCGCTTTGCAAGAAGTACGCGTCCGGATCCGTCTCGCATCAGAAGGGCCTCTCGCTTCTCGAGGAGGCCTGCCAGTTGGCGCCGCGTGATCTGGACGCCTTTGCCTCGTTCGCGGGCGCCTTGAAGCGGGCGGGTCACATCGAGCGCGCTCGCGACTACTACCAAAAGGCGGTCGCGATCGACGGTGCCGATCCGTACGCGCTCGGCGGCTACCTCGAGACCAGCCTCATGCTCGATCGCGAAACCGACTTCATCGCGAATCTCACGCCCGCGATGGAGAGGGCGATCTTGCGCTGCCGCGACCGCGTTGCTGCCTCGGTCGATCTGCCCTGGGCCTACTTCGACCTCGGGAAGTATCTCATGCTCTTGGGCGAGACCCACGAAGGCCTCGCTGCTTATGCCAAAGGCATCGGCTGCAGCAACGCGCCCTTCATGATCGAGACCACGCTGCGTTCGGTCGAGGCGTTGGTCGAGTTCGCGTGCGTGCCGGCGGAGCTCGAGATCGCGCGGCGGATGCTCGCGGTCGGTTGGTGCGCGCGTTTTCCGTCCGACGAGGCGCGGGCGCGGCTCGCGGCGGCAACGCCGATGCGCACGAACGTGCCGGGACCGGTGGTGATGTTGGTAGAAGCGGGCGAGGAGCCGTCCGCTGGTCACGCCGCGACGCTGCGGACGATTCTGAACGAAGGGCTGCGCGGATTCCGCGGAACCGTCGTCACGGTCGGGGCGGACGGTTGGGGCCGACGATTGGTCCCAGAGTCGATCCACTACGCGCCAGCGAACACGAAATCGTACCCGACGCTCCATGCCTGGGCCGACGTGGTCGCATCCGGCATTCGACCGAGCGACATCGTCGTTCTCATGCTCGGAGACGATCACCGGACGGCTGCGGACCGACGTCTGGCTCTGGAGCTCGGCGCACGCGTCGGCATGCTGCCGACCGAGGAGGACCAGGAAGGGGAGCCCGCGGCCTCCGAAGAGAGCGCCGAGATCGTCGCGGTGCGGGATGGGAAAGCGCTCGCGTCGCTTCTCTCGAAGAAGGGCTAGCGGTGCGATGATCCCGGAACTCAATCTCGTGATCTCAACACACGCTCCGGCATCAGTGCGGTAAGTCCCTACAATCGCGCGTTATCAGCGCGGCGACAGGCGTTGGCACCATTCCTGCGAATGGCACTCGCAAATGGCGCACGTCTGGCGGAAAGAAAAAATTGGTTGGGTGCCGACAGGGCTCGACCGCCTCGCGTCTGGCTTGCCGACCTTGTTCCGCTCGACGGAAGGTTCGTTCGGTAATGTCTGGCTGCTCGCGGCTCCGTCGCACGAGGCGGTAGCCGTCAACGGCGAGCCGGTCCGCGCCGGGCTCGTCGCGCTCCGTGATCGCGACGAGATCCGCCTCGCCGACGGCGAGCGATTCTTCTTCTCGACGCAGGACGGTGCGACCGTCGAGCCGTTCGCTGGGTCGTCGACCGATCTCCGTTGCCCGCGCTGTCGCCGCTCGTTCGAGGTGGGCTCGATGATCGTGCGCTGCCCCGGTCCGGGTTGCGGCGTCATTCACCACCAGACCGACGACCTGCCGTGCTGGACGTACACGGAGCGGTGCGCCGTCTGCCCGCAGTCGACGGAGCTCGGAGAGGAACACCGATGGACGCCGGAGGAGCTGTGAACGACGCGTCCGTCGTGGTCGTCGGAGCCGGCAACATCGGCTCGCACGTGCTGCCGTTGCTCGCGCGGATCGAAGGGCTCGGCGAGCTGACGATCGTCGACAAGGACGTTTACGAAAAAAAGAATCTCAACGGCCAGGCGATCCTGCCAGGCGACGTGGGGAAAGCGAAGGCGCAGGTCCAGGCGCGCTTGCTGGGCCGCCTCTCGCCGGAGCTCGTGGTGCACTCGATCGTTGACGCACTGGAGAATCTCCCGATCGGCTCGTTCCGCGCCGATCTGATCGTAGGATGTCTGGACTCTCGTGAGGCCAGGAGACGGTTGAGCGAGATCGCGTTTCGGGTCGCGGTGCCCCTCATCGACGCCGGCGTGCAAGCCGATGGTCTGCTGACGCGCGTGAACGTCTATGATCCTCAGAACGAGGACGCCGCGTGCCTCGAGTGTGCGTGGGGCGCGGCGGATTACGCGGCTCTCGAGCAGGTCTATCCCTGTCAGGGCGCCGCGAACGGGAAGCCGCCGGCGACCAACGCGTCCGCCGCTCTCGGCGCCCTCGCGGCCGCGCTGCAGGCGATCGAGTGCGAGAAGTGGCTGCGCGGACGGTCGGATCGTCTGGCGCCGGGATCGGAAGTGCTGATCGACGCCGCGTCGCACACGCACTATCGGAGCACGGTTCGGCGAAACGCTGCCTGCCGCTTCGACCACGAACGCTGGACGATCGAGCGACTCGCGCAGAGTCCGGCCGCGCTGTCGCTCGGCGATGCGCTCGCGCTGGCGGGTAGCGGCGTGGGAAGCGCTGCTCCCCCGACGGACGCCGTGCTCACCGTCGAAGGCCAGCGCTTCGTCACGCAGCTCGTGTGCGCTGCCTGCGGCGCTGCGCGTCCGATCGCCCGTCTCGCGGTGACGCTCCGCTCGCGCGATCGCGTCTGCGCGGTTTGCGGACAGGAGAACGTCCCGCGGGGCTTCGACCTCAGCGATTGCATCGACCCCGCGGCGCTGCCGGCGGGAGCGCTGCGCCGCCCGCTCCGCGCCTTCGGTCTCCGCGGCGGCGACGTCTTCACGATCACGCACGCCGGCGGCGCGCGGCACTTCGAGCTAGGAGGCCACCCATGGACAACGTCTTCACCGGATTTCTCGAAGACCAAATGAAAGAGGGCATGTCCCTCGCCGCGCGCAGCGAGCTTCTCACGCTGCTGCCGGCGGGCGGCACACCGCCCAGTCGCTACGTGGCGCGCTTCACGTGCCGCGGGCTGGTGCGCGTGCGCGGCGGCGTCGTCGTCGAGGCCGAGTGCTTCGAGGTCGGGATTTGGTTTCCGCCCGACTATCTCCGCCGCGTCAATCCCCTCGAGGTCGTTTCCTGGCTCGGGCCCGATGACGCGTACCATCCGAATATCGGTCCCGGACCGGGCAATCGCATTTTCATCTGCGTCGGGAATTTGAGCGTCGGAACCTCGCTGGTCGAGATCCTGATGCAGTGCTTCGAGATCATCACGTATCAAAAGATCACGATGCGCGAGGACGACGCTGTGAACCACGAGGCGTGCGCGTGGGCGCGTGCCAATCAAGACCGCTTTCCCATCGATCGGCGGACATTGCTCGGGCGGACGATCGCGACGCAGGACCTCTCGTCGTCTGCCGAGGAGCGGCAATGACGACTCCCGAGATCGTCGAGGCGCTGATCCGCCGCGCGCTCGAGAACGCGACCCCGTCCCGCGAGATTCGGCAAAAGATGTGCGGGCACTGGGAGCTGTCGTCGCCCGATGCCGGATCGGTGTTCGCGTGCGTGACCGGCGAGTGGTTGCAGCTCGAAACGCCGCCCACTGGTTCGACGCCGCCGCTCGTGGCGCTCGAGCAGAACCGCGTGCTCGCCGGCCTGGCGAAGTACGCGTGGACGGCGACTGCCGACGGGCTGCAGCTCCGCGCCGAGCTGCCGATGAATTCCGACGGCGATCTCGCTCTTCGCGTTCGCGACACGCTCGCCGGCATCGTCCAGGGCATCGCACCGCCCGTCATGCTCGAAGCCGGCGCGCTCACCGAGCTCTGCGACGCGACAGGTTGGCCGTTCGTCGTGTGCCATCCGCACAAGATGGCCGTCGACCTCGGCCTCCGCGACGTCTTCGCGCGCGCCCGCGTCGAGCAGTCGGCGGAGACCGGCACCGTCCGTGTGTCCGCCGAGCTGGAGGTCGTGCCGGCGCCGATGACGGACGTGTGCGGCGACGCGCTCGCCGTCTTCCTCCTCCGCACGGCCGCGGTCGTCCGTTTGGTGCGACCGGTGATCGAGCGCCGGCAGGCCCATTGCGCGATCGGCTTCGAGGCCCAGTACGCGACCCGGCCGGGTCCGCGCGAGCTCGCGCACGCGCTCGCCGCTCTGCGCGTGGCGGCCGAGATGACGAGCCGCGAGGTCGCGGTGCTGGCGCGCGACGCGACGATCGCCCGCGCCTACCTCGCCATGAACGACATGAAAAGTCGGGTCGACTCGTCCGGGCCGACCACAACCGCCAGCGTGACGCTGGGAAAAGGAGAAGCGTGATGAATGCAGCGACGGCAGAAACGATCGATCTCGTAGTGAGCGACATCTCGGGACAGAAGCAGGTGAAGGCCTCGGCAGTGCCGATCGACGCGACCGTGTCCGAGATGGTGCACGAGCTCTTGGCGAAGATGGGGCTCGGTCGGAACGACGCCGAGGGTCGCCCGCTCAACTACCGCGCCCGCCTCGATCGCGAAGGGCGCCACCTGAACGGCGACGAGCGCGTCGGCGAGGCGCTCCGCCCCGACGACCGGGTGACGCTCCATCCCAGCGCCGATGCCGGCGGCGAGAAGGAGGGCGCAGCGTCGTGAGCTTTGTCTGGACCGTCGAGCTCTCGCGCCCGGACGGGAGCTTCGCGGCGCGCGCGCCGCTCGAGCCGGATTGGGGGCCGGCGTCGATCTGGGTGCGCTTCGAGGGGATGCGGCGGGGCTTGCTGCCGCCGGTCCTCTCGAGCGCGCCCGGCGACGTCGAGCCGCGGTGGGCGGACGACGCCGGTGCGCCGTACGTCGGAGCGCTCCGCGTCGCGATCAGCGCCGACGGCGACGGCGCGATCGTGCGCGAGGAGATCCCGGTCAGCTATCTCCGCCGACAGGTGGTCGCGCTGACGCGCTCGCTGGCAGCCGCGGGTGAGCTCGCGCCGGGCGAGGTCGTCTATCCGCGGGTGTGCGCCGAGCCGATCGAGCGGCGGGCCTCCGTCGGCGCGGCGGCGCGTGTCGGTGGGTTCGCGATCGCCGAGATTCCGCGCCCGCTCGTGCTCCGCGAGACGTCGATGGCGTCGTTCTTGCGGCGCGCGACGCCGTGCGATCTCGCTGAGGGCGACACCGACGTGCCGATCTTCGTCCCGACGGGAGTGCTGGAAGAGGCGGAGGCGCTGTCGGCCGCGGCCGGCGACGTCGAGACCGGCGGATTTCTGTTCGGACACCTGCACCGCGACCCGTCGCTTCCGGAGATCTTCGTCGAGATCACCGCGCAGGTGCCGGCGGAGCACGTGCTCGCGGAACGGGCGCGGATCACGTTCACACCCGAGAGTTGGGCAGCGGCGGAAGCCGCGCGATGTGCCCGCGGCCGGGAAGAGTCGCTTGTTTCGTGGTGGCATTTTCACCCGGATTTTTGCGGCAATTGTCCACGAGAACGCCGCGAGCAGTGCACCCTCGACAGCACGTTCTTCAGTGCCGAGGACGTGAGCCTTCATCACTTGTTCGGGCAGGCGCATCAAACCGCGCTGCTC
>JBGPIT010000205.1:0-8985 GCA_041485125.1 Binatia bacterium
CACACCTTGGCGTCCTTCCCGAACTCGCGCTTGAAGATCCCGATCGTTCCCGGGCCGCAGACGTCGTGGGTCATCAGGACGTCGACGTTCACCCAGACGTTGTCGCCCGGGCGCACGTCGCGCTTGCCCGACGCGCGCGCCAGGATCTTCTCGGTCATGGTCATGCCCATGCTGCCCTCCGAAAGCTCACGGTCATTCCGCGCGCGCGCGTTCGGCGTAGCGCTTGCGGTACTCGATCTTGTTGAGGGCGTTCAGGAACGCGAGCGCGCTCGCCATGATGATGTCGGTGTGGGCGCCCTGCCCGTTCGACGTCACCTCGTCGTCACGCACCAGACAGGAGACCTCGCCCTGCGCGTCGGTGCCGCCGGTGATCGCCTTCACGGCGTAGCGCTCGAGCTTGCAGGTCGTGCCGGTCGCCTTCGCGATCGCCTTGTAGCACGCGTCGACCATGCCGTCGCCGGTGGCGTGCTCGGTACGCTCCGCGCCGTCGACGCGCACGCGCACCGTCGCCTGCGGCACCGCCTCGCTCGACGAGGTGACGTTCAAGTAGGCGAGCTCGTAGCGATCGGGCACTCGCACCGCCTCCTCGGCGACGATCGCCATCAGGTCCTCGTCGTAGACGTTCTTCTTCTTGTCGGCGAGCGCCTTGAAGCGCGCGAACGCCTTGTTCATGTCGATCTCGGGCGCGGCGATGCCGAGCGTCCGCAAGCGATCGACGAAGGCGTGGCGGCCCGAGTGCTTGCCGAGGACGAGACGATTCGCGCCGATGCCGACCGTCTCGGGGCGCATGATCTCGTAGGTGATCTTGTTCTTGAGGACGCCGTCCTGGTGGATGCCGGCCTCGTGCGCGAAGGCGTTGTCACCGACGATCGGCTTGTTGATCGGGATCGGGATGCCGGTGATCTGCGAGACCAGGCGGCTCGACGGGTAGATCTGCTCGGTGACGACGTGGGTCTCGAGACCGAAGAAGTCCTTGCGGGTGCGGAGCGCCATCACGATCTCTTCCATCGAGGCGTTGCCGGCGCGCTCGCCGAGGCCGTTCACCGTGCACTCGATCTGGCGCGCGCCCGCGTGCACCGCGGCGAGCGAGTTGGCGACCGCCATCCCGAGGTCGTTGTGGCAGTGCGCGCTCCAGATCACCGCGTCGCCGCCCGGCGTGCTCGAGATCAGATACTCGAAGAGCGCGTGGGTCTGCTCGGGGAGGGCGTAGCCGGTGGTATCCGGCACGTTGAGCGTGACGGCGCCGGCTTTGATCGCCTCCGTGAACACCTGCACGAGGTAGTCGCGGTCGGTGCGCGAGGCGTCCTCGGCGGAGAACTCGACGTAGTCGAGGTGCTTCTTGGCGTAGCCGATCGCCCAGCCGGCGGCGTCGAGGACCTCTTGCCGGCTCATCATCAGCTTGTGCTTCAGATGAATGTCGGAGGTGGCGATGAAGATGTGGATGCCGGGGCGCTTCGCCTTCTCGACGGCGCGGATGGCGCGGTCGAGGTCGGCTTCCTTGGTGCGCGCGAGGCTCAGGACGATCGGCCGCGACACCACGTCGGCGACGCGACGGACCGAGTCGAAGTCGCCTTCCGACGAGGCGGCGAAGCCGGCCTCGATGACGTCGACGGCGAGCTGCTCGAGCTGATGCGCGATCGCGACCTTCTCCTCGACGTTCATCGACGCGCCCGGCGACTGCTCGCCGTCGCGCAGCGTGGTGTCGAATATCTGGACCGTGTTTCGGTTTTCGCTTTTCATGGCTGCTCTCCTCTTTCTCGGGTCCCCAGAAACAAAAACTCCCGCGTGGCAGGTGCCAGCGGGAGTCTGACCTCACGGTCTGCGGGGCCTCGCGCCCGGTCAGCTCATCATCTCAGCTGACCTTCGCGGGGGCCTCCTCCCGTGCCCGCCGGCGTTTCCCGTAGCCTAGAACCCAGGCCACGGGGCCGGATAGGGCGTAGAGCAGGAACGCCGTGAACAGAAAGATTTGCGGTTCAGCGATCACGAATTTCAGTCCCACGATCAGCGCGACCAATATCCAGAGCGGTTGCCGCGCACCGAGCTTGATCCCTTTGAAGCTGTTGTAGCCGACATTGCTTACCATGAGGGCGGCCAGCACGTAAATCAGCACCAGCAAGATGATGTGCTTGTGGGTGGCCCCCTCGCCGCCGAAGAAATAGTACAGCAGGACGGTCGAGGCAATCGTGTCGGCCGCGGCCGGTATCGGCAACCCCACGAATTTCTTCTTCGCGCCGGTATCCGCCTGCACGTTGAAGCGCGCCAGTCGCAGGGCCCCGCAGGCGACGTAGAGCGAAGCCGCGAGCCATCCCCAGTGGCCCCACGGCTCGAGCGCCCACTTGTAGACGAGAATCCCCGGCGCGACGCCGAACGCGATCACGTCCGAGAGCGAGTCGTACTCGATGCCGAATCGGCTCGAGGTCTTGGTGAGGCGTGCGATCCGGCCGTCGAGGCCGTCGAAGACGTGCGCCACCAGGATGCAGAGCGCGGCGGCCTGATACTCGCCGTTGATCGTCGAGATGATGGAGTAGAAGCCGGCGAAGAGGCCGCAGGTCGTGAGCAGGTTCGGCAAGAGGTAGATGCCGCGATGGAGGGGCTCGTCGGGCAAACGCTCGCGGCGGCGGCGGCGCCGGCGCGCCCTCGGCGTCAGCTGCTCGCCGGCGGCACGCTCGGGCGGCGGCGTCGGCTGCCAATCGGCCTCGCGCTTTCCCGGGATCAGTCTCATTCCTGCCATGTTACGCCCTCATGACGCGTTTGTCGCGTCGTGTTGATAGACGCCGATGACGGTGCTGCCGGCGCTCACCCGGTCGCCGACCTTCACTTCGACCTGCACCCGCAAGGGCACGTACAGGTCGACGCGCGAGCCGAACATGATCATGCCGTAGCGCTCACCGCGCCGGACGCTCTGCCCCGGCCGCAGGTAGCACATGATGCGGCGCGCGAGCTGGCCGGCGATCTGCACGAACAGCACGCGCTCGCCGTGGCAATCCTCGAGCAGCACCGCGTTCTGCTCGTTCAGCTCCGAGGCCTTGTCGAGAAAGGCGGCGTGAAACTTGCCGCTCTGATGCCGGACGTCGAGGACCTTGCCGTCGACCGGGATGCGGTTCACGTGCACGTCGAGCGGCGACATGAAGATGCTGACGCGCCGGCACGGCCCCTTGATGAAGCGCTCCTCGCGGATGCCGTCGAGCACCTGCACGATCTTGCCGTCGGCGGGCGAGGTGATGAGATCGTGGCCGGGCGGCAGGAGCCGCTCAGGATCGCGGAAGAAGTTGAGGAAGAAGAGCGTGACGACGAGCGCGAGCAGCGCGACCCAGGTCCAGCCGGCGAGCGCCGCCAGCACGGTCGCCGCCGCACCCGCAGCGAGGAAGTAGTACCCCTCGCGCGCGATCCGCATCGGCTTCAGTTTTTCGTCTTGTCGACCAGACGTCCCGACTCGAGCCACGGCATGAGGCCGCGGAGCGTCGCCCCGACCTGCTCGATCGGGTGGTGCTCGGCCTCGACACGGAGCTCGCGGAAATGCGGCGAGCCGACCCGATGCTCGGTGATCCACTCCTCGGCGAAGGCGCCGCTCTGGATGTCGCCGAGGATCTTCTTCATCGCCGCGCGCGCCTCGGGCCCGACCACGCGCTTGCCGCGCGTCATGTCGCCGTACTCGGCCGTGTTGCTGATCGAGTAGCGCATGTTGGCGATGCCGCCTTCGTAGATCAGGTCGACGATCAGCTTCACCTCGTGCAGGCACTCGAAGTACGCCATCTCGGGCGGATAGCCTGCCTCGACCAGCGTCTCGTAGCCGGCGCGGATGAGCTCGGTGAGACCGCCGCACAGGACGGCCTGCTCGCCGAAGAGATCGGTCTCGGTCTCGTCGCGGAAGGTGGTTTGGATGATCGCCGCCCGCGCGCCGCCGATCGCGAGGCCGTAGGCGAGGCCGACCTTCTCGGTGTCACCGCTCGGATCCTGGTGAACCGCGAGCAGGCAGGGCACGCCGCGGCCCCGCTCGTACTCGCTGCGGACGAGATGCCCCGGGCCCTTCGGCGCGATCATGAAGACGTTCACGTCGGCGGGCGGGATGATGCGCTTGAAATGGATGTTGAAGCCGTGACCGAACGCGAGGTATTTGCCCGGCTTCAGGCCGGGCGCGATCTCGGATGGGTACATGTCGCCGGCGACCTCGTCGGGAACGAGGATCATCACCACGTCGCCCCACGCCGCCGCTTCGGCGGTCGGCTTGACGGTGAGACCCGCGGTCTCGGCCTTCTTCACCGACGCGCTCTCTTTCTTCAATCCGACGCAGACCTCGATGCCGCTGTCGCGCAAGTTCAGCGCGTGCGCGTGGCCCTGGCTGCCATAGCCGATCACGGCGACGCGCTTGCCTTTCAGGTTGGCGAGGTCGGCGTCACGCTCGGTGTAGACTTTCATGCGACTTTCTCCTTCCCGTCTCCGCTTCCGTCAGCGAGCGTACGGACGTTCCGGAACATCGCGACCCGGCCGGTCCGCACGATCTCCATGATGCCGAGCGGATTCAGCAGCTGGAGAAATGCCTTGATCTTGTCCTCACCGCCGGTGATCTCGACGATGTACGACCGCTGGCTCACGTCGATGACCTTGCCGCGGAAGATGCTCACGATGTTCATGAGCTCGCTGCGGGTGCGCTCGTCGGCGGTCACCTTCACCAGCACCAGCTCGCGCTCGACGTGCTCGGTGTCCTTGAAGTCGGAGACGCAGATGATCGAGACCAGCTTGTTGAGCTGCTTGGTGATCTGCTCGACCACGGCGTCGTCGCCGGCCGTCACCAGCGTGATGCGCGAGACCGAGGGGTCGAGCGTCTCCGCGACCGACAGGCTCTCGATGTTGAAGCCGCGGCCGCTGAAGAGGCCCGCCACGCGGGAGAGCACTCCGAACTCGTTCTCGACGAGCACCGATATCGTATGTCGCATGATTTTTTGGTGAGACTCAGTGAGACGTAGGGCGCTCGGTCTCCCGGCGCCGACTTCGAGCTGTCGTCTGGACGGAGGCTAGCGGTACCGACTGAGAATTTCCATGATGCGGTCTTTGCCGGCCAGCTTGATCTTCTGCAGTCGTTTCCGCTCGACCTCTTCCTCGGGATTCAGAAACCCCTTGTGGTTCATCTGCGCGAGCCGCTTCTCGAGCTGAACGTGCTCTTCATAGTAGCGCTTCAGTTCCGCGTCTTGTTCGACCAGCGATTGGATGAGCTGCTCGTCCTTAGCCTCCATACGAGACTCCTTTCAGCGCAGCGCGGCCGCGTCGGATCGAGTACGAGATGGCGATGGGAGAGCGATGTAGACCCTGGCAAGTAGCGAAAAACACTGCGGGTTCGGTTCTTAGTACACGACGTTCCCCTTGTCAACGAAGTGTCCGCAGGGAGCACGATCCACGCGCGCTCCGGTGCGGACCTGGTGAGCCGCGGACCCCGTCGACTATCATGACCAGCCATGATCGGCGCGCTCGTCACGCTCCTCTTTCTCGGCCTCGTCGCCCGCATGGGGTGGGCGCGCTGGGCGGGCGGCAATGACGGCAACGCGCTCGAGGACGTGCTCGCGCGCGCCGAAGCGAGCGGGATCATCTCGGCCGAGCAGCGGACGCGGATTCTCGCGGACGCGCGGGAGCATGCGAGCGGCGTTCAGCTGAGCGGCGCGACCTGGCTCGCGGTCTTCGCCGGCCTCTTCGTCGTTGCCGGCGTGTCCCTCCTGGTCGCCCACAACTGGCAGCACATCGGCCCGGCGGTCCGCGTCGCGGCGTTCCTGGTCGCGCTCGGAGTGGTCGGCGAGCTCGCGCTCAGGAGCCGCGAGCGCTCGCTCGCGCTGTCGCTTCCGCTCGAGCTGCTGTGGCTCTTCTTACCGCTCGTCGGCATCGGCTTGTACGGCCAGACGTTCCAGCTCTCCGGTGATCCGATTCAGCCGTTCCTCGTCTGGCTCACGCTCACCGCGCCGCTCGCCTGGCTGAGCCCGCGCCCGGTGGTCGCGTCGCTGCACGTGCTGGCGCTGGTGAGCGTCCTCTTCGCCGGCAACTTCGCCCTCGGGGGGATGCTCGCCTTGACGCGCGCGCCCGGCGGCGTCGGATCCGCCACGATCGCGGCGTGGCTGCTCTCGATCGTGATCCTCGCCGTCGCCGGCATCGAATGCGTGCGCCTGCTGCCGCAAGGCCATCGCCGGCATTTCTTCGCCGTGATCGCGCTCTGGATCTTCGCGCTCCTCGCAACGTCGACGCCGTTCCAGATGCGGCACAGCGGCTGGCTGACGCTCGCCGCGATTTCGATCGCAACCTCGTGGCTGGTCGCGCAGCTGCTCGCGCGCGGCAGCACGCCCGAACGCCTGACCGGCGTCGTGTTCTGGCTCTCGACGCTCTACGCCGCCACCTTCTTCTGGCACGCTACCGGTCCGCTCGGCGGCGACACCACGCCGGGTGGGACCGCGGTCACGATCGCGGCGCTCATCGCCGCCGTCGGCGGCGCGCTCGCGTTGCCGAAAGGCCGGATCGGCGCCGACACCCTCTGGGAGACGACGGCGAAGGTCTTGCTCGCCGCGCCCGCGCTCGTCGCACTGCTGTTCCTCGCCGACGACCTGCGCGCCGTCCAGCTCGCGGCCGCGCTGATGAACGTCATCCTCGTCGCGATCGCCGTCGCGCTCATGTGGCACGGCTCGCTCGTGCGCGACGTCTCGCAAATCAACGTCGGCATCCTGGTGCTGCTCGTCGTGCTCGTCACGCGGTTCGTCGACGTCTTCGGAAGCCTGCTCCAGGGCGGCATCGGCTTCATCGTCGCGGGCGTCCTCTTGGCCGCTCTCGCCTACGGTCTCGAGCGCGCTCGGCGGCGGCTCATCGCGCTTCCGGAAGGGACGCGCTGATGTCCTGGCTTCGGATCGTCCTCGCCGCGCAGCTCGCGTTCTTCGCCGTCTGGGGCGGCTACCTTCTCACCTCGCATCGGACGGCGGAGATCGTTTGGCTCGAGACGGAGCCGGTCGATCCGCGGGACCTGCTCAGTGGTCACTTCGTCGCGCTGCGCTACCCGATCGCCGACTCCAACGGCGCCGGGTGCGTGGAGCTCCACGACGATCCGCCTGGGACACAGGTCTTCGTCAAGCTCGAGCGTAGCGGCAAGACCGTCGCCACGAGCGAGGGAGACATCGCGATCTCCGAAGCGGTCGAGTGCCGCAGCGAGGCGCCCGACGCCGCGCCGGGCGAGACTTGGATCGTGGGCGACGTCGCAGCCGGGCAGCTCCGCCGGATCGGGATCGTCTTCGGCATCGAGCGGTTCTTCGTCCCCGAGGACAGCCCGCTCCGCAACGTCCGCAGCGGTGACGTGGTCGCGAAGATCGCGATCAACTCCGAGTCACGTGCGCGCATCGTCGACCTCGTGCCGACGATCGAGTGAGGCCGGGGCGCGATTAGAGCAGTGGGTGACGTGGCGCGCCGGCGAACGCGGGCGTTTCGCCCGCAGACGGCGCAACGACCGTCTGCTTGAGCTCCGCTTCCGGGGGCCGAAGATACGCCGGCGCAAGCGCGACGAGGTCGTCGCCGCCGGGATCGACCGCGAGCCGCGCCGCCGCGAGCCGTGCCGTGGCGCTCGCGCGCGGCGGATGGTCGGCGGACGGGAGGAGCGTCGCGCCGCCACCGACCGCACACAAGACGTCGGCGTAGGCTTCGGCACCGTCACCGATCATCTGCACCGGTGAGACGAGCGCGCCGCGCGCGATCATCGCGTCCAGCTCCGCGGCCAGTCGCGCCGCTCCGAGCGCGCGCGGCTCGCCGACGCGGACGATCCGATCGCCGTCGCGCGCGTACGTCGCCGCGTAGACCTCCTGCTTGCGGGCATCGAGGACGGTGCAGAGCGTGCCGTCCCACGGGGGTATCGCCAGGGCGAGGGCGTCGAGCGTCGGCACGCCGACGAGCGTCAGGCCGCGGCTGAACGCGAGGCCTTTCGCGAAGCTCAACCCGATCCGCAGTCCGGTGAACGACCCGGGTCCGATCGAGACCGCGACCGCATCACCGCGCGCGGGCCGCTCGCCGGCCTGCGCCAAGACCGCCTCGACGAGCCGCGGCAGTGTGCTCGCATGGCTCGACTCCGTCCGCTCGCCCCGTTCCGCGAGCATGACGCCGTCGCGCCAGAGCGCGACCGAGCACGTCCACGTCGCGGTCTCGATCGCGAGAATGCGCAGACGTTCAGCCGGCGACGAGGCGCGAGATGTCGTTGTAGAAGACGAAGACCATGAGGGCGAGCAAGAGAAAGATACCGACCTGCTGCGCCATCTCGCGGTGCCGGATGGCGAGCGGCTTCCCGCGCACGGCCTCGAAGGCGAAGAAGAGCAGATGCCCGCCGTCGAGCGCCGGGATCGGCAGCAAGTTCAGCACGCCGAGGTTCACACTGATGAGGCCGAGGAAGCGGATCAGATACTCGAAGCCGAGCTGCGCCTGCTGGCCGGCGGCCTGCACGATCAGGATCGGGCCGCCGAGATCGCGCGCCGAGACCGAGCCCTGGAAGATCTTCACGATGCTCAGCAACGTCATCTTGACCCAGAAATAGGTCTGGTACGCGCCGAGGCCGATCGCGCTCAGGACCGACACGGGCGCGACGTCGACGGAGCGCTCGATGCCGATGAGATAGGCCTTGCCGATCACCTCGCCGAACGGCGAGCGCTCGGGCCGTTCCTCCGGTGTCACGACCAGCTCGCCGGTGCTGCCGTCCCCGTGCCGGACGCTCATCGTGAGCGGACGGCCGCCGCTCTTGCGCACGGTGTCCGAGAGCTCGTCCCAGCTGCCGATCGCCTTGCCCTCGATCACGGTCACCGTGTCGTCGCGCGCGAGGCCGGCGGTCGCCGCCGGCATCCCCTGCATCACGCCGCCGATTCTCGGCGACGCGGTCGGCGAACCGGCGCCGAAGACGGCGAACACGATCGTGAACGCGACGAACGCGGTGACGAGGTTCATGAACGGCCCGGCGACGACGATCGCGGCGCGGCGCCAGAGCGGCTG
>JBGPIT010000206.1:0-8984 GCA_041485125.1 Binatia bacterium
GATCACGGTCTGGTAGACCCGGCCGGCGGTGATGTTGTTCTTCTGCGACATCCGCGTCGAGACGAAGCGCTCGTAGTGGCCGAGGTCGAGATCGGTCTCGGCGCCGTCGTCGGTGACGAAGACCTCGCCGTGTTGGAACGGGTTCATCGTCCCTGGATCCACGTTGATGTACGGATCCATCTTGATGAGGGTGACCTTGAGGCCGCGGCTCTCGAGCAAGGCCGCGAGCGAGGCCGAGGCGAGGCCCTTGCCGAGCGACGACACCACGCCGCCGGTGACGAAGATGAACTTGGTCTTGGAGTTCTTGGCGCTCATCCGTCCCCCCTCGCCGCCAAGCGCCGTACCCGCTCGAGGTCGTCCGCTGTATCCACCTCGGGGCCGGCGCTGTCAACGTGAACCATCTTGATGCGCACGCCGCGCTCGAGCGCGCGCAGCTGCTCGAGCTCCTCCGCGCGCTCGAGCGGCGAACGCGGCGCCGCCGCGAGTGCGAGCAACGTCGTACGGCGATACGCGTAGAGCCCGATGTGCCGCTGACCGAAGGCACCCTCACGCGCGCCGCGCCAGTACGGCAGCGGACTGCGCGAGAAGTAGAGCGCGAAGCCGTCACGACCCGTCACGACCTTGACGACGTGCGGGCTCCGCCACTCGGCCTCGTCGCGGATCGGCGTCATGAGCGACGCCATCTCGAGCGCGGGGTCGTCGCGGAACGGCGCGACACACGCCGCGAGCGCCGCGGGATCGAGGAGCGGCAGATCGCTCTGGACGTTCACGACGACGTCGGCCGTGAGCGTCGCGGCGACCGCGGCGATGCGGTCGGTGCCGGTCGCGTGCCTGCCGGTCATCACGACCTCGCCGCCATGCTCGCGCACGACGCGGGCGATCGTCTCGTCGTCGGTCGCGACCAGCGTGCGGGTGACGCCGCGCGCTTGGCGCGCCTGCTCCACGACCCGGCACACCATCGGCACCCCGGCGATCTCGGCAAGCGCCTTGCCGGGCAAGCGCGTCGAGTCCAAACGCGCCGGGATGATCGCAATGACCTCTGGGTCGTCACTGGGCACGAGCGTGGAGCTCCAAACAAAAAACCGTGGGCGCGCACGCGAGAGCGCGAGCGCGACCACGGGACGCCTTTATACGGAGCCGAGCTCCACCCGTCAAAGCGGGTGGGTTTCAGCCGGCGCAACCGCCCGAGAAACGACGTCGGGCGCGGGCGGGATCGGCCGACTAGGAGGCGCTGTCGGACGTCGGAGCGGCGCCGTTTCGACGGGCGCGACGACCGCGACCGCCACGCCGCCGCGTGCGCCGGCGAGCGTGTCCACCATCGGCCGCTTCCGCGGGGGTCGCGGTCTCGTCGCCGTCGACCTCGACCGGCGGCGCGCTCGCGCTCTCGCCGTTGAACGCGGCGGGAACCGCCTCGTCGCTGCTCTCCGCCGTGGCGATCTCGGCGGCGGCGCCGATCAGGCAGACGCGCCCGTTCGACGTGATCTCGACGTCTTTCAAGCGCCGTAGTCGCGTCACCAGACGCGGCGATCCGGGCGGCCGCTGAAACCCTTCGGCCTTCAACGCCAGCGTGAGCGCGTCGAGACTGACGCCGCGCGACGGGTCGGGGCCGGCGAGACGCGCGATGATCGCCCGCAGCTGGGCTTGCGACGCACCATGCGGCTCGTCTTCGTCGTGTCGTGCCGGAGCGACGTGTCGTGCCGCGGCGGCCGCCGGATGCGACGCCGCCGCCGCACGCGTGTGCGCGGGAGCGGACGGACGCTCGCCGCCGCGGTGCCGCCGACGCCGGCGACCGCCGGCATGCCCGCGGGGCTCCGTCGCCGTCGCCGTTTCGGGTGCGGGCGCCGCGTGGCCGCCGCGGCACGAGATGCGTCGATACACGATGCCGAGACGCGCCGCCGCGTCGCCGACCGCATCGAAGGCGCGATCGTCGGAGATGATGTCGATGCGGTCGCCCGAGGACGCGCGACCGAGCCACATCCCGGCGGAGACCGCGATCCAGAGATCGCTCCAATCGCGCACCCGCGTCGCGGGCGCGCTGTGCACGAGATGGGCACCGCGCGTTGCGAGCATGCGGCCGAGCTGCTGGCCGATCACCCGCCAATTCCCGACCGCGGTGATCTCGGTCGCGTCCAGACGCCGGTCGATCTCGAGCTGGTCGAGGACACGGATCAGCTCGGTCTCGCTGCTGGTGTTCTCGACGTCGATGAAGATCGCGCGTCGCGACGCCGGCTGATCGACGGAGGACGCAGCAACCAGCGAGGGCTCGACCGCAGCCGGAAGCGCGCTGTCGGCGGCGGCTGTCGCCTTCCGCCGTGGCGTCTTCTTCGCGGCGGGCCGTGCGGCGCGTGGCGGCGGCGCGCTCACGCGCTTGGTCGGGCTCGTCCGCGCCGGTTGCTTTTTCGCTTTGGACCTCGTGGCCATGTCGTATCCGGTTATCGCGTGGATCGCGAGGGGTGTCGAGCGCGCGGGCCGCTCAATACCGCCTCTTCCAGAAGATGTCCGCGCCGCTGTCGCCCCTGGTGTCGGTCGAGGTCTCGATGCTCCAACTCGGGGTGAGCGTGTACTCGATCCGGATCTCCTCGACCGCTTGCTTGCCGAACTTGTGCGACAGGCTGACGAAGATGTCCGGCGCGACGTATTTGCCGAGCGACACTCTCGCGTCGGAGAGGCCTTCGCCGCCGGTGTCGAACTCGAGGTTGTCGACACCGAGCGCGTCGGCGACGGACTGGCGGAGCTGGCCCGCGACGTAGCTGCCGGCGACGCCGATCGCCTGCTCGCGCAAGCCCTTCGATTCCGCCTGGTTCAGCTCGCTCGCCGGCTTGCCGAAGAGCAGCACCGAGAGGATGTCGGCTTGCTCGAGCGGCGGATCGCTTTCGAGCGTGAGGGTCGGCTTGGTCATGCGGCCGCCGATGATCACGCGCACCGTGTACTCGCCCGCTTGGTAGGTCGCGGTGAGGCTCAGCAGCGGGTCGAAGTCCTGGCCGGTGAAGACCACCTGCCCCTCCGTGATGGTGAACTTCTTGCCCTGGAAGGTGTACCAGCCGCGCACGGTATTGATCTCGCCGGCGATGGCGACCGGGTCGCCGGGCTTCTTCCACACCGTCATCCAGCCGCGCAGCTCGACGTTGGCGTCGGAGCGCCGGATCCAGGCGTTGCGCGGGACGTCGATCTGCAACGTGATCGCCGCTTGGTCGAAGACGCTCGGCGTCGGCGCGGATTTCGCCTTCTCAGCCTCGGAGTCGGGCTTCTGCCGCGGTGGCAGCGGCGCATCGGGACCGATGACGGTGATCGTCGGATCGGGCGGCCGAACGGAGCCGGGTAGCACCTCCGGGATCTGCAGCACCAGGCCGTTGGTCTCGAGCGAGCCTGCGACGACGGGAGCGGCGGTCGTGCCGGACGCCCAGATCCAGCCGCTCGCGGCGCCGCGGCCATACTGGTTCTTGAAGAGCGGAAAGTCGGTGAGCTCGAACCGGAGGTCCATCGACAAGTGGTCGCCGTCGCGACGGGCGTTGCCGCCGCCGGTGAAGGTACCGCCATCGCTCACGATCTTGAGCGTCTCGACGCTGAGCGCCTGGCCGTCGACGCGCGCGCGGAGCTCGATCGGATCGTACGTCACGCCCGCGGGCACGATGTAGGCCTTGCCGCCGCTGATCGTGATCGGGCCGCGAATGTCGGGCGCGGCGAGCCGGCCGGCGATCGTCAGATCGGCGTCGAGCGTCCCACGCAGCTTCGCGACCTGCGGCACCATGGGGCCCATGAAGGCGAGGTCGATCGCGTGGGCGCGCAGATTCCCATTCAACGTGTCGCCGGCCGCGAACTTGAACGGCTGCAGTGAGAGCTGCACCGGCGCGGTCGCGTCGAGCGTCAGCTGACGCGACCCGGCTTGCACCAGCTTCGCGCTGACAGTCGCGCGGCCGCCGCCGACCTGCACGGTCGCGGCGATCGTCTCGTAGCGGACCGCGCCGAGGACGGGACCGGTCACGGACGCGTCGGCGTCGACGCGCGGCGCCGCCGCGGTGCCGCCGAGATGCGCGCGCAGCGTGATCCGTCCCGACAGTGCTTCGCCGGCGGCACGTGCGAACGTCCGAAGATCCAGCCCGTCGACGGTGACGGTCAGGTCCTGCGGCCCGCTCGTCCCGGCGCGACCGGCGACCGCGACGACGCCGCGGGGCGAGCGCAGTGTCAGGTCCGTGATCGTCACCTGCGCGTCGCGTTCCACGATCACCGGGTGTCCGGTCATCGTCCAGGTGTCACCGCCGAGGTCGGTGCGCAGCGTCGCGATCTCGACGCGCTTCTCGCGCGCGCCGAGGGTCGCGGTGCCGGCCAGCGCGTGTTGCTCTTGCGCGAGTCCGGTGGCGCGCACGTCGAAGCTCACGGTCGCGACGTCGTGCTGCTGCTGCCAGTGCGCCGTCAGATCGACTTGTCGAAACGCCTGGCCGCCGGCGTGCACGTCGGCCGCGTGCCCGCTGACGTCGGCGCGGGCGGTCGGCGTACCGAGCTCGGCCGCGTGCACCGTCGCATCGACGGCGCCGATCGTGGTGCTTTCGCGCGCGAGCCGGCGCGCGGCGACCGTGGCATCGACCGTGAGCGCCCGCAGGCTTCCGTGCGCCGTGCCGGCGATCTTCAGCGACCCCGACAGCGGGCCGACACGCGCGACGGTCGCGAGCGGGCGGAGATCGCGCGACTCGAGCTGGTAGCGCACGGTCGCGTCACGGCCGGCGTGCCCGCTGAGCGCGAGCGCGCCGGAGGCCTCGGCCTCGACCGAGCTCGAGCGCAGCGCCAGCCGCTCGACCGTGAGCCAGCCCCGATCGGCGCGTGCATCGAGGTGTGCTTCGCGGATCTCGATCGCCTGCACGCGGCTCCGGCCGAGCTCGACGTGCGCGTCGGCGCGCGCGGTCTCGGCGGTGAGGCCCGTCCCCGTCACGGTCGCGGTCGCGTTGATCCGCGCCGTCAGGTCGGGACGGTTCACGAACGGCGCGGGATCGAAGTCGGTCGCGGCAAGGCGCAGATCGTACCGCTCGGCGGGCACGTCGACCGTGCCGCCCGCCTGCGCGCTTCCCATCGGCGTCGCGGCGCTCGCCTCGAACTGCACTGTGCGCTCGGCGATCGAGCCGTCGAGATTCGCCCGCTGCAGCGGCTTGCCGGCGATCGTCGACTCGCTGAGCGCGACTGCGAAGGTCGCCGCCACCGCCTCGAAGGTCGTCCCTTTGCCCTTGGCACTGACCGTGCCGCTCACGTCGGTGACGGGCTGCGCCGGACCGAGGAGCCCGGCGGCGTTCACGTGCTGGAGCGCGAGATGGAGATCATAGCTCTGCGGCGTCGACGCGACGTCGACGGTACCGTCGAGCGCGATCGAGCCTGCTTCGGTCGCGAGGTCGGCGGCGACGACCACCGCCGACGCGGGCCCTTTGGCGCGCATCGTCCCGGCGACGTCGACGCGCAGGCCGATCGGTCCGAGCACGCGCTGGACCTCGTCGGCCGAGAGCCGCGTGACCGTCGCGTCGACGTCGTAGTCGCGGCGCGTGCGCGGTCCGATCCGCGCCGTCACACTCACGTCCGAGGCGTCGGTCTTGACGACCAGACCGTCGGCGGTGACCGCACCGTCGTCCCCAACCTCGACCGAGCCCGCGAGCCGGGCGAGGCGGACGCCGCGGTCGGGCAGCTCGAAGGACAAGCCCGCGATGTGCAGCTTCTGCGTCGCGCCACCGACCGCGAGGTCGCCGTCGAGCGCGAGGCCGCGGAGACGCCAGAGATCCTTCGGTCTGACCACGCGGAGCGCACCGTCGCGGAGCGCGAGGCTCTCGATCACGATCTCCGTCGACCGCTTGTGCTGCTGCTCCTGCTCCTCCCGCGTCTTCACCAGGCGCGCGACGTTCCAGCCGCGCGCGTCCTCGACGGCGTGCAGGTCGAGGCCGTCGATCGTCGCCGCGCGCAGCACCAGGCGGCGCGCCAGCACGAGCTGCAAGAGATCGTAGTTGGCGGTGACGCGGCGGACCGCGAGCACCCGGGCGCCTTCGAGCGTGACCCGCAGGTTCGTGAGCACGAGGCCGCTCAAGAGATTGCCGTCGAGCCGGCCGATCGAGACCCGCCCCGCGAGGGTGTCGTTCAGACGGGTCACGACCTGGCCGACGAGCCAGCCGCGAAACGTCGCCGTCTGCGAGAACGCGAGTAAGCCCGCGACCAGCACGACCAGGAAGATCACCAGGCCGACGAGCCAACGAACCAGTCTGCGTAGCAGCGTCGGCATCGCTCAGAACGCCTGTCCGATGCTGAGATGGATTTGCCAACTCGACTGGCCGGGCGGCCGTTGCAGCGGGAAGCCGAGGTCGAGGCGGAGCGGACCGACGATCGTGTCGTAGCGGACGCCCGCGCCGACGCCGAACTGGAGATCTTCGGCCGAATAGCTCCAGGGCTTCCGCCGCACCTCGCCGACGTCGACGAACGCGACCGCGCCGATCTGCTTGTAGACGGGCGTGCGGAACTCGAGGCTGCCCTCGAGCAGGCTCCGGCCGCCGACCGGATCGTCGGAGGCGTTTAGCGGTCCGATCAGATCGCGCTCGTAGCCGCGCGTGCTGTTGATCCCGCCGGCGTAGAAGCGCCGGAAGAGCGGGATGTCGCGACTGCCGCCGAAGGCGTCACCGCCGCCGATCCGCGCCCGGCCGGCGATCACGCGCTCGCCGAACACCGGCAGGTAGCCTTTCGCCTCGAGCACCGCGCGGTAGAAGCTGAAGTCACCCTGGAGCGGGCCACCCGCTTGCTCGGCGGTGAGGTTGACGACGGTGCCCTCGTGCGGATCGAGCAGGTCGATCGTGGTGTTGCGCTCGACGACCGCGGTGATGCTCGAGAGGAACCCGCTCGAGCGGAACTCGTCGAGGCGCTCCGCCGTCGAGCTCGGCACCTTGGTGAGGTCGTCGTACTCGATGTTGTAGCCGAGCGACGCGCGCAGATGCTGCGGCGCGAACTTGCGCTCGATCCGTGGCGACAGCCGGATGCTCTGGTTCGTGAAGGCCGGCTCGTCCTCGCGCGCCTGCGTGAGCGGCACGACCAGGCTCTGCTGCAACGCGAGGAAATGCGGCTGGCGAAATTCGCCTCGCACCGCCTGCTCGATCGTCGATCCCTTGAGCTGGAACGCGAGCTGGCGCCCGCCGCCGAAGAAATTGTTGTGCTGCCAGCGGATCTGGCCGCGCGGTCCGTCCTCGAGCCCGTACCCGACGCCGATCTTCACCTCGCGCGGCAGTCCCTCGGTGACGTTGATCAGCATGTCGACGACGCCGCTCCGGTCGGCGAGGTTCGCCGCCTTCACCGCGACCGAGCGGAAGAGCCGCAGTCCGAAGACGTTCGCCTGGGTCTCCTCGACCTTCCGCGCATCGTAGGGCTGGCCTTCCTCGTAGGTGATCTCGCGGCGCACCAAGCGGTCGGCGACCGTCTGGGTGCCGGTGATCGTGGTCTGGCCGAAGACCGCCGCCGGACCGCGGGTGATGCCGTAGGTGACCCGCGCGCTGTCGGTCCCGGTGTCGACGACGGCGGCTTTCGCGACGGCGACGTAGGCGTAGCCGCGCTCGAGGTAGTAGCGCTCGAGCTTGGCTCGACTTTGGTCGTACGCGTCTTGCGTGAAGACGTCGGCGGCCTCGAGCGTGAGGAGCGCGCGCAGCGCGCTCTCCTCCGCCGGCGTGAGGGTGAAGTCGGCGGGCGCGATCGCGACCTCGGTCACCCGCGCAGGCGGACGATCCTCGACGTGGAGGATGATCGTGAGCTCGTCGCCGTCGACCTCGAGGTCGTAGCCGACCTGCGCTTTGAAGTGGCCGGACTCGCGCAGCAGCGTCTGGATGCGCGCGAGGTCGGTGCGGAACAGATCGGCGTTGAACTGCGGATGCGCCTGCCACGGCTTCCAGAACGGCGGCACCTTGAGGAGCATGACGCCACGGATCGCGCGATCCGAGAGCGAATGGTTGCCGTCGACGCGGATGGTCTTGATCGTGTACGCCGCGTCCGCCGGCAGATCGTCGACGGTCATGGCGGTCGCGCGGGCGGTGCAGAGCAGCGCACACAGCGCCGCGACAATCACCCGCCCCAGCATCGGGCTCGGATGTTAGCGGCGAGCCCCCGTGCGAGCAACGAAACAGCGCGACGACGATGCCGAGCGGATGGTGAAGCGCGGCATGCGGCGCGCGCCGCGCGCGTCAGCCGTCGTCCGGCCGCCGAAGCGCGGCGTACGTCGAGAGGACACGATCGGCGTAGACACGCGGCAACCGCCGGCCGCGCGCGAGCGTGCGTCGCACGCGGCTCGGTCCGCAGTTGTATGCCGCGAGCGCGGTCGCACGATCGTCGAACTCGCGCTCGAGTCGTTGCAAGTAGCGCAGGCCGACCGACACGTTCGTGCGCGGGTCCGCGAGCGCGCGCACGTTCACGGATCGCTCGCGCCCGACGCGGCCCACACTGCGCGCGGCATCCGATCGTACTTGCATGAGGCCGACCGCGCCACGCGGGCTCACTGCGTCCGCGCGGAAATTGCTCTCCACTTTCATCACCGCGATCGCGTACAGCGGATCGAGCGCGAGCTTGGAGCACTCGCTGTGCACCACCTGCGCGAGCTCGGCCGCTTGGGAGACGTCAGGGATCTCGTCGAGGGAGCGCATCAAGCGCTGCACCTCCCGGGGCTCCCAATGCACTTGCTCCCCGGAGCGAACGTCACGCTCGAGCGACGCGTCGCGGTTCGCAAGCGAAGGCGCGAGTACAATCGCACAGCAGAGCACCATCGCCCCTCGGGCGGGAACAGTCAGCATCGGGTGTGATCATACGTGCATGTCACGGCGCAGGAAACGTCACGCGTCATCGTCAATTCGTACAATTCGTACAAAGGGATGTGCAAATCGATCCGCCTCGTCGACACGACTCACTTTCGACGACGAAGAATTCAGCCGGCGTCGTGTCCGAATCGCCCGGCACCCCGATTGCAATGAGGGTGGCGCGACTACAGAAGAGGC
>JBGPIT010000207.1:0-8948 GCA_041485125.1 Binatia bacterium
CACGTCGACCTCCTCCCAAAGGTTCTGGCCGACGTCGGCGATGTAGAGGTCGCCGGTGAGACGATCGAAGCTGAAGCGGTACGGGTTGCGCAGGCCCTTGGCGAAGATCGCCGGCGTCTCGGTGCCGACGTCGATGCGCAGGAGCTTGCCGAGGAGCTGGCCGTCGTCCTGACCGGCCTCGAACGGATCGCCGCCGCCGCCGCCGTCGCCGATGCCGGCGTAGAGGAAGCCGTCGGGACCGAAGACGACCGTGCCGCCGTTGTGATTCGAGTTCGTCGAATGCTCGATCGTGAACAGCACGTGGCCGCTGGTGTCGTCGGCGAGATCCGGATTGGCGGTGACGGAGTAGCGCGCGATCGTCACGTCGCCGTCATTGCGGGTGTAGTAGACATAGAAGAGGCCGCTCGACTCGTAGTTCGGCGGGAATGCCAGGCCGAGCAGGCCGCGCTCGCCGCAGCACGACACCGTACCCTCGATCGACAGGAACGGCGTTGCTTGCAGGACGCCGTTCTTGATCAGGCGGATGCGGCCGGGCTGCTCGATCACGAAGGTGCGGTTCGAGTCGAGCGGTGGCGCCGTCACGTAGACGGGCTCCTCGAGGCCGCTCGCGACCAGGACGGAGTCGATCGACGTCCCCGCGACGGTGGCGACGCCGGCGCAGAGGGCCGAGGTGTTCTCCAGCTGGCAGGTGCTCGAGCAGCCGTCGCCGCTCATGGTGCCGCCGTCGTCGCACTCCTCGGTGCCGGCGGCGACGCCGTCGCCACAGACGGGCGGCGGGCCACAGCTGGCGTCCTCGCCACCGTTGTCGAGGAGATCGCAATTGACGGCGCCGAGCCCGTCGGCGTCACGGAGCGCCTCGCACGCCTTGCAGGCGACGCCGGTGGCGAGGCACGCGTGCGCCGACTCGACGTCGGTCGCGGACGGGCAGCCGGGGAACGCCGCGCTCACCGCGACGCCGCGGTCGACGCAACGCTTCTGGAGGTCTTTCCGGATCTTGTCGACCTTGCTGCCGGCCGAGAGATTGCACGCCTTCGCGATCTTTTGCGTGGGATCGGCGAGCACGCACGACGCGAGGTTGCCGGCGCTGCTCGCGCCCGAGGCGAGCGCCGCCTTCTTGCAGCGGTTGAACTCCGCGAGTTGGGTGTCCTGGCACTTCTCGACGTCCTTCGCGAGCGCCTGCTGGCACTGCGACCTGGGCTTGTTGGCAGCCTCGGTGACGAGCGCGGCATCGGGATCGGCGCCCCAGAGCACCGTCATCACCGCGGCCTCCTTGTCGCTCGCGGCCTGATTGACCGTTGCCGCCGCGGTCACGCCGAAGTCGGGAAAGCGCGTCACGCTGTTGTTGTCGAGGCCGGTGCAGCTTTGGTTGAAGGTCGCGCCGGTCTTGTCCTTCGCTTGCTGGATCTTGCCGCGACGATCAGCGATGAAGCACGCCGACGCCAGCATCGGCGCGAGCTTCCCCTTGGCGTTGTCCTTGATGCACTGGACGAGGTCCTTGCCGATCGCCTTGGTGACGTTCGCAAAGCTCTTGTTGATGCCGTTGGTGCACTTCTGTTGATCCTTGGTTTGCACGGTGCCGTGCGCGGGACCGACGGCGAGCACGATGAAGGCGGCGGTGGATGCGAGGACGGCGGCGGAGCGGCGGCGGCTCTCATATCTCTGCATGGCTTCCTCCTCGAAGAGACCTGGCGCCCGACGGCAGCGGCACACACGACGGCTCGGCACGAGACGGCACGACGGAAACGACGGCGCTGACCTCTTCGGCCGGAGACTCTAACGGCTGGCGGTTCCGATGGTCAATCGGAGTCTGCATCCGGATCGCCGAATGAAACGCCGAGATCACGCGCCACCTTCAGCAGGCAATAGTCGCGCGGGATGCGACGCAACGCGACGACCGCGTCGCTGATCGCGACGGTCACGATCCGCATGTCTTGCAGCGCCACCATCATCCCGAACCGACCCTGCTCGACGAGATCGACCGCGCAGGTGCCGAACGCGGTCGCGAGCAGACGGTCGGCGCCGGTCGGCGGGCCGCCGCGTTGCAAGTGCCCGAGCACGACGCAGCGCGACTCTTTGCCGGTCAGACGCTCGAGCGCGGCGCAGACGGCGTGCCCGATGCCGCCGAGCTTCGCCTCGCGGTCGCCGAAGCTCTGCTCGACGCTGACGGTGCCGCCGGCGGGCGCCGCGCCTTCGGCGACGACGACCATGGTGAAGTGCCGGCCGTGCGCCTCGCGCCGGCGCACGACCTCGGCGACGCGCGCGAGATCGAAGGGGATCTCGGGGATGAGGATCGCGTCGGCGCCGCCGGCGATGCCGCCGAAGAGGGCGATCCAGCCGGCGTGACGGCCCATCACCTCGAGCACCATCACGCGGCGATGGCTGTACGCGGTCGGGTGCAGACGGTCGAGCGCCTCGGTGACCATCGCGACCGCGGAGTCGAAGCCGAAGGTGAACTGGGTCGCGCAGAGATCGTTGTCGATCGTCTTCGGAACGCCGACGATCGGGATGCCGGCCTCGAAGAGCTGGAGGCCGATCGCGAGTGAGCCGTCACCGCCGATGCAGACGAGCGCGTCGACGCCGAGCGTGGCGAGCGTCGCGCGGGCGCGCGCGACGACCTCGGTGTCGAGCGTGCGGCGCTCGCCGAGGGCGACCTTGGCCGCGAAGCTGCCGCGGTTGCTGGTGCCGAGGATCGTGCCGCCGTGGCTGATGATGCCGGCGGTGTTCTCGTGGTCGAGGACCTTGGCGGTCTCGGGATGGAGCAGGCCTTCGAAGCCGTCGGCGAAGCCGACGACGCGAAAGCCGCGCCGGGCAGCGGTGCGATGCACCGCGCGGATCACCGCGTTCAGTCCCGGCGCGTCGCCGCCGCCGGTCACGATCCCGAGCGTACGCGACGCTCGCGGCCGATCGGGATCGCCGCCGCTCCCGGCGCTCACGGGATCGCTCGCCACGTCAGGACGGATCGCCGAGGTAGATCCGCTCGGCGTACTCCTTCACCATCCGGTGCGTGTTGAACAACGGCAGCAAGGTCTTGATCGACGCCCGCACGCGCGCCAGCCAGCGGCGCGGGATGCCCTGCGCGTCGCGCTCGTAGAAGAGCGGCAGCACCTCGGTCTCGAGCAGGGTGTAGAGCGCCTCGGCGTCGGCATCGTCCTGCGCCTCCGGATCGCCGTCTTGCCGCTCGTCGCCGACCGCCCAGCCGTTGTCGCCCGCGTAGCCCTCGACCCACCAGCCGTCGAGCACGCTCACGTTGAGACCGCCGTTCGCGATGACCTTCTGACCGCTCGTGCCGCTCGCCTCGAGCGGCCGGCGCGGCAGGTTCAGCCACACGTCGCAGCCCTGCACCAAGCCGCGCGCGAGCGCGAGATCGTAGTTCTCGAGGTAGACGACGCGGCCGAGGTGCTCGATCGGCTGCTTCCATCGCGCCAGCTCCTGGAATGCGCGCTTCGCCTCGTTGTCGAAGGGATGCGCTTTCCCCGCGAGCACGAACTGCACCGGCCGATCGGCGTTGGTGAGGAGACGCACGGTGCGCTCGGGATCGTGGATGATGAGGCTCATCCGCTTGTACATCGCCATGCGGCGCGCGAAACCGATCGTCAGCGCCCCGGGATCGAGCAGCGTGTCGGCGGCGTCGACGAACTCGCGCGGCTCGCCGGCGCGGGCGCGGGCGGCGCGGCTGTGGGCCCGCACCGCCGCGACCAGGTGCCGTCGCAGCTGGTTGCGCATCTCCCAGAGATCCTCGTCGGGGATGGCGTCGATGCCGTCGCGGATCTCGACCGGATCGAGGCGCTCCTCCCACCCCGGTCCGAGGTAGCGCGTGTAGAGCGCGCGGGCGATCGCGGCGGTCCAGGTCGGGACGTGGATGCCGTTGGTGACGTGGCGGATCGGTACGGCGTCGGTCGAGCGATCGGGCCAAAGGTCGCGCCACATCTGGCGGCACACCTCGCCGTGGCGCCGGCTGACGCCGTTGGTGGAGCGCGCCGAGCGGATCGCGAGCGGCGTCATGCCGAAGGGCTCCCAGGCGTCCTCGGGACGGCGCCGCCCGAAGCGCAGCAGCTCGTCGCGGCTGACGCCGAGCTCGATCCAGTAGGAGGGCAGGTGGGTGTCGACCAGCTCGACCCCGAAGACGTCGTGCCCTGCCGTCACCGGCGTGTGCGTGGTGAACACGCATTGGCGCCTGACGCGCTCGCGCGCGGTTGCGAGCGGCGTGCCGACCGCCGTCTCCTCGCGCAGCAGCTCGAGTGTGAGGAACGCCGAGTGCCCCTCGTTCATGTGGTACGCCGCGGGCCGGATCCCGAGCGCGTGGAGCGCACGGACGCCGCCGACGCCGAGGATCAGCTCCTGCACCATGCGGGTATCCTGGTTGCCGCCGTACAGGTGGCCGGTGATCCAGCGGTCGCGCTCCTCGTTGTCGTCCCGATTGGTGTCGAGCAGGTAGAGCGGGACGCGGCCGACGCGGACGCACCAGACGTTGACGTTCACCGCGCGCCGCGCGATCGTCACTACCACCGAGAGCGGCGTGCCGTCCGGCTTCAAGGCCCGCTCGATCGGCAAGGTCGCGACGTCGAGATCGTCGTAGCGCTCGAACTGCCACGCCGAGCGGTCCATGTTCTGGAGGAAGTAGCCCTGGCGGTAGAGCAGGCCGACGCCGATCAGCGGCAGCCCGAGATCGGACGCGGACTTCAAATGGTCGGCGGCGAGGACGCCGAGGCCGCCGGCGTAGATCGGCAGCGACTCGTGGATCGCGAACTCGGCCGAGAAGTACGCGATCGGATGCTCGGCGCTGATGCGCGGCGCGAGACCCTCGGCCCACGGTGCAGGGGCCCGCATCGCCTCGTCGAAGCGCCGCAGCAGCTCGCGGGCGCGAGCACGATATTGTGGATCGGTGTCGAGCTCGGTGAGACGCGCCGGCGGCACGTCCGCGAGGAGACGTCGCGGGTTGTGCCCGCTCGCGTCCCAACGCGTCGAGGAGATGTCGCGGAAGATCTCGGGCCCGTCGGGCTGCCAGCTCCACCAGTAGTTGCTCGCCAACCCGGCGAGATCGCGAAAGAGCGGCGGGACGATGGTTGACTGCGTGCGATCAGACTCCGTCATAGACCCATCATCGAGAGTAAAGTGAAGCAGCGCGTCCTGCAACGTCCAAACGAGAGACGCGCGCTCAGAGGGCGGGTCGCACGCGCTCGGGATGACCGGACCATTGCCAGCCGACGCTCTCGCGGCTGATCCCCATCAGGAGACCTCCGAGGGCGCGCGGGTGGATGAAGAGCGTGTCGCGCCCCGATCCCGACGGCGACCAGTCGTGCGCCGCGTGCTCCTCGAGACGCGGTACGATTGCGGCGAGATCCGGCGCCTCCGCGAAGCACATGTAGAGCGACTCGCCGCGCTTCTGCATGAAGCGTCCCATCGTCTTCGCGACGTCGTAGGGGGTGATGCACTCGATGCGATCGAGCCGCGTCTCGGGCGCGAAGAGCGTCAGCACGCCGCGATAGCCGAACTCGGCGCTGTCGATCGGACAGAAGAGCGCCTGGTCCAAGGCGAAGAGGGCGGCGTAGTCGGCGGCGACGGCGCTGGCGTCGCCGACGAGATTCGTCACCTCGTAGAGGAACGAGACCGGCCCGGTCGTCGCGCCGGCAGCGGCCGGCGGCGAGATCACGCAGCGCAAGCCGTGACCGCCGGTGGCGTCGGGCGCGAGCAAGAGCTGGTCGCCGGCTTCGGCGAACGGCAGCTCGCGCTCGACCAGGCGTGCGCGCAGGTCGTCGAGCCGCGCCGACGAGAAACCCGCCGCAAAAAGCCCCGGTCCGGAACGGTCGAGGTGATCCGCGACCGGCCCGGCACCGTCCGGGGCGAGGAGCTCGATCTCGGAGGCGCCGAGCTGGAGCACGCACCGGCGCGCGGCGAGCGGTGCGACCGCGTCCTCCCGCAGCACCTCCGCGCCGAGCAGACGCGCGAATGCCGCCGCGACGGCGTCCCGGTCGGTGACGGCCAGCTGAATCCGATCGACGCGCTCGAGCATGGCGGGCCCTCCGTACACTTTCCTATGGCATGCTTCGCCGGGGCTCGACTAGAATGATGCCCAAAACCGCGCCCACGAATCGCAGCAAACACAAAGGAGACTTTGATGGCACAACCGAGCATGCAGTCGGCCTATCCCGGCATCGATCCCGGCGTCCGCGAGTTCCTCGGCGCCCGCACGCGCAAGATGCTGATCGACGGCAAATGGGTCCAAGCAGCGTCCGGAAAGACGTTCACGACCTACGATCCGGCGACCGAGGCGCCGATCGCCGAGGTCCCGGCCGGCGAGAAGGAAGACATCGATCGCGCCGTGAAGGCGGCGCGCCGCGCCCTCGAGAGCGGCCCGTGGAAGCGCATGACCGCGTCGGAACGCGGGCGCGCGATCTGGAAGCTCGCTGATCTGATCGAGACGCGCACCGAAGAGTTCGCCCAGCTCGAGACCCTCGACAACGGCAAGCCGCTGAGCGTCGCGCGCGTCGCCGACGTGCCGCTCGTCGTCGACCACTTCCGCTATTACGCAGGGTGGGCGACGAAGATCGAAGGCGCGACCATTCCGGTCTCGATCCCCGGCCAGCAGTTCTTCACCTATACCAAGCGTGAGCCGGTCGGCGTCGTCGGCCAGATCATCCCGTGGAACTTCCCGCTCCTGATGGCGGCCTGGAAGCTCGGGGTCGCGCTCGCGTGCGGCAACACGGTCGTCCTGAAGCCGGCCGAGCAGACGCCGCTCTCCGCGTTGCGCCTGGGCGAGCTGCTCGAGGAAGCCGGAATCCCGCCCGGCGTCGTCAACATCGTCACCGGCTTCGGTGAGACCGCGGGCGCGGCGCTCGCGGCGCATCCCGACGTCGACAAGATCGCGTTCACCGGCTCGACCGAGGTCGGCCACGCGATCATGCACGCCGCCGCCGGCAGCAACTTGAAGCGCGTCTCGCTCGAGCTCGGCGGCAAGTCGCCGAACATCGTCTTCGCCGACGCCGACATCGAGCAGGCCGCGCAGGGCGCCGCCGCCGCGATCTTCTTCAATCACGGGCAGTGCTGCTGCGCCGGCTCGCGCCTCTTCGTGGAGGACAAGGTCTACGACAAGCTGATGCCGCACCTGATCGACTACTCGCAGAAGATCAAGCTCGGCCCCGGCATGGACCCGTCGACGGAGATGGGCCCGCTGGTTTCGTCCGAGCAGTTCGAGCGCGTGAACGGCTTCCTCAGCTCGGGGACGAAGGAAGGTGCGAAGATCGCCGTCGGCGGCGGCCGTCCGAAGAGCATGAGCAAGGGCTACTTCGTCTCGCCGACCGTCATCACCGACACGCGTCCCGACATGCGCGTCCTGCGCGAGGAGATCTTCGGCCCGGTGGTGTGCGCGATCCCGTTCAAGAGTACGGACGACATCGTGAAAGCGGGGAACGACACGACCTATGGGCTCGCCGCCGCGGTCTGGACCAAGGACATTCAGAAAGCGCACCGCCTCGCCGAGACGCTCAAGGCCGGCACCGTCTGGATCAACTGCTACAACGTCTTCGACGCCGCCGCGCCCTTCGGCGGCTACAAGCAGAGCGGCTTCGGCCGCGAGATGGGCAAGGCCGCGCTCGAGCTCTACACCCAGATCAAGACGGTGTGGGTGAACCTCGGGCCCCAGAGCGACAACGGCGCCTAGCCGTCGACGCTACGAGCGCGCGCTGGGCGGACGGCCCGGCGCGCGCTCATCCATCGGCACCGCCCACGGCGGTGCGCGGACGTCACCCGCCGCGCGTCAGCGATCGCGGCCGCGGTGCGCGTGAGTCCGCGCTAGCGGCTGTGCGCCTCGGTGAGGACCGGCGGCAGCAAGAAACCCGGGATGCGGAACACGTGACGCTGGCGCTCGACCTCGAAGCCCGTCGCCTCGAGCTGCGCGCGCAGCTCGGCGGGCCGCGGCCAAGGCAGAGGTTTGGCCGACGAGGCGCGTCGCGACCTCGACGCCGGCGCCGACGAGCGGGAAGCGCGGGCTCACCAGCGCCAGCAGCAGACACCCGCCCGGCGCCAGGACGCGATGCATCTCACGCAGACACGCGGCTTGATCGGGAAACCAGTGAAAGGCCTCGGTCGAGACCACCGCATCGAAGGCGTGATCGGGAAGCGGTAGCCGCGCGGCATCGGCGCGGACGAGTTGGACCGCTGCCCGGTAAGGCTCCGCCGTCGAACGCAGGCGCGCCGAGGCGCGCTCCAGCATGCCGGCCGAGAAGTCGACGCCGACGACGCGCGTCGTCTCCGCGATCGCGCCGAGACGCGTCACCAGCTGGCCGGTGCCGCAGCCGACGTCGAGGATCGAGCCATGCGCCCGACGCGCGAGCGCGCGCACGATCGCGTCGTGCAGCGGGCGATAGGTGGCGGCTTGCACGAGCGGCAGATCGTAGAAGCGCGACCAGACGTCGAAGAACCCGCGGCTCGGTCCGGGTGTCATGCGTCAGCCCGCCTACGATCCTCCGACCACGGTCGCGAGCTCATCCGCGACGGTCGCGAGCTCCCAGGCGATGTAGACGGTGAACATGATCACGATCGCGGACGCGAGCCACTTGCCGGTGCGGTCGAGCCGCGGCGTCTTCCAGATCAGCGGCAGGACGAACGGGCCGAGGGCGGTGAGGGCGAGCGCGACGATCCAGAGCGGACGATAGTACCAGGAGAGGAAGTCGCCCTGGCCCTCGCCGCAACGGCGGCAGTAGCGGTCGTCAGCGTCCAGTCGCGCGCCGCAGCTCCAGCACTGGGTGGGCGAAGGGTCGGTCGTCGGGGGGAGCGTCGTCGGCACGCGACCGAGCATCGTCGATTTGGGCGACGAAATCGACACGGCTTCGCGATTCGAGACGACGGCACTGCCAACCCCGCGGCACTCGACGGCTTTCTCTCTTGACCTACGGAGCCGCGGCCACGTATGACGGTCGCACCATGACGTTCCGGCCGACCGCAGCGATGAC
>JBGPIT010000208.1:0-8940 GCA_041485125.1 Binatia bacterium
CACCTCCTTCGGTCTCCCCGCCCTCTGCGCCGACCTCGCGCGCGAGGTCGAGCCGCTCGTCGCGGACGGCGTGTCTCTCGAGTGGCACCTCGAGCGTGCGAGCGGCGAGGTCGTCAACGACCGCATCAAGCTGAAGACGGTGCTGAAAAACCTCATCGGCAACGCGCTCAAGTTCACGTCGGCCGGCGCGGTCCACGTCACCGCCGCGGTCGCGGAGTCGGAGCTCACGATCGAGGTGCGCGACACCGGCCTCGGGATCGCCGCCGACGATCTGCCGGTGATCTTCGAGATGTTCCGTCAAGTCGACGGATCCGAAACCCGCCGCTTCGGCGGCGTCGGGCTCGGGCTCCACATCGTGCGGCGGCTCACCACCATCCTCGGCGGCTCGCTGTCGGTGACGAGCACGGCCGGCGTCGGCTCGACGTTCACCGTCACGTTCCCGCTCCCCACGAGGGACACGGTGGCGCACACGATCGCCGCCTAGAGCACCGACGAGTGCGAGCGATGCCGGGCACGACCGCAGTGACGGGGGCCATCCAAGAGTCCTTGCGAGCGGTGAGCGACACACCGACCAGCGAGATCGCGGCGCCGGAGATGGCAGCCGCCTACGAGATCGAGACCGCCTGTGTCATCCGCCATCGGCTGAACGTCACCATGTTCTTGCTGCTGCTCTTCGTCGGCGTCGCGTCCGCCGGCGAGTGGCTCGTCTACCCCCAGCACAGCCTCGCGGTCGCCTTGATGTACGGCGCGACTGTCGTCACCGCGGCGCTCGGACTCGCGGCCGCGCACACGCGCCGTCTGGAGCGCTGGACGACCATCATCGCGGTCGGCGTGATGATGCTCATCGACGTCCTACTGGTCGGCTACGGCGTGATCGTCGAAAGCCCGGTCGAGCGTGCCGCGATGGCCCATCTCTGCCTCGCGACCGGCCTCGTCGTGATGTTGCCGTGGGGATGGCGGGCGCAGCTCGCCGTCGCCGTGACGTCGCTCCTCAGCTTCGGCGTCTCGGCGCCGTACTTGGTCGCACATGAGACGATCGTCAACTCGATGGTCGCCGTCTTCACCGGTGCGGTCACCTCCGTATGCGGCGCTCTCTTCCTCGAACGCCATCGGCGCGACGCATTCCTCCGTGCCGCGCTGCTGAAGCGCGAGGCGGAGATCGCCGCCGCGCTCGTCAAGGTCGGCGAGACCCTCAACGCGCACCTGCACGAGCCCGATCTGCTCGAGCGGGTGAACGTGCTCGCCGTCAGGATGGTCGACTGCGATTGGAGCGCCGTCTTCCGCTGGCTGCCGGAGAGCCGCGCGATCCGCTTGCATGCGAGCGCGGGCGTCCGCCCCGAGGTCGTCGTCGAGGTATCGCAAATCGATCTCGCCGCCGACGAGTTCCCGATCGTGACGGCGGCGCAGCCGGGGACGTTCGTCGAGATCCAGGACGGCGCGACCACGAGCCTCGCGCCGCCGGACCTGTTGCGGCGGTGGGACGTCGCGTCGGCGCTCTACGTGCCCATCATGCGGCGCAACCAGATGCTCGGCGTCCTCGTCGAGGGCTATCGCGACCGCACCGGTCCGTTCTCGATGAAGCAGCGGCGCATCGCCCTCGGCATCGCGCACGCGACCGCGTCGGCGATGCAGACCGCGGCGCTCATCCACGATCTCCAAGCGGCCAGCCGCCTCAAGTCCGAGTTCGTCTCGACCATGTCGCACGAGCTGCGCACGCCGCTCAACGTGATCTCCGGCTACGCCGACCTCCTGATCCAGGGCACGTTCGATGCACTGACGGCGCCGCAGCAGGACACCGTCGAGCGGATCCACCGGAGCGCGCTCGATCTGCTCGAGATGGTGAGCGCGACCCTCGACGTGAGCCGCCTCGAGACCGGCCGCGAGCACGTCGAGCGCACGCCCGTCGACGTTGCCGCACTCTGCAGCGAGATCGCGCGCGAGGTCGAGCCGCTGGTCTCGCCCGGCGTGCGACTGCACTGGGACGTCGACGGCTGTCAGCCGCGGATCGTCAGCGACCGGGTGAAGCTGAAGACGATCCTGAAAAATCTCGTCGGCAACGCGCTCAAGTTCACGACCGCCGGCGCGGTCGGCGTCGTCGCGACCACGGGCGAGGGCACGCTCTGGATCGCCGTGCGCGACACCGGCGTCGGCATCGCGGCCGCCGACTTGCCGGTGATCTTCGACATGTTCCGCCAAGGCGACGGCTCGGACACGCGACGCTTCGGCGGCGTCGGTCTCGGCCTGCACATCGTCCAGCGCCTGACGGCGATCCTCGGCGGCACGGTGACGGTCGAGAGTACGATCGGCGCGGGCTCGACCTTCTTGGTCGCGCTACCGTTCGGCGTGCAGGACGTCGACGCGCCGGAGCGAACGATCGCCGCCTGACGGTCGCCGCGGCGGCGCCGGAGACGACCGCCGCGATGCCGCCGCGCTACTCGAGCGCGGTGGGAGGCGTGTCTTCGCCCTCGCCGTCCGCTTTCGGTGTGCGGCCGAGGGCGACCAGACGCGCCGAGACGAGCCGGCGCTGGTCCGAGGCGGGATGCTGCGCGAGGAATTGCTCGTAGCGCTCGCCCGCCTTGGCGGTGTCGCCGTGCTGCTCGGCCGTGCGCGCGGCGCCGATCAAGGCCTCCTCGCTGAAGGGACCCGAGATCTCGGCCGCCGATGCGTAGGCGCGCTCCGCCTCCTCGACCTTCTCCGCCTGCTCTTTCGCGTTGCCGAGACGGGTGAGCGCGAGCTGGCGCAGGTCGGTCGTCGGTGGGCCGGCGTCGAGGAAACGTTGGTAGCCGGTCGCGGCCGCGTCCGCTTGGCCGGCGAGCAGATTCGCGTTGGCGGACTGGAGGCGGGCGAGCAGCGCGTAGTTGGTGCTGCCGTAGCTCTCGGCGACCTGATTGAAGGCGGTCGCCGCGTCCGGGTACTTCTTGTCGTCGAGCAGCGCGTGTGCCTCGCGATAGGCCCGCGCCGCGCTCGACTCCTGGCTCGCCTGCATCGCACGGTAGACCAGGATCGCCGCGAGCAGCACGACGAGGGCGCCGATCGCGATGTACATCGCGGTGCGGTTCTCCTCGGTCCACGCGATCGCGCGCCGGCTCAGGGTGACGAACTCGTCCGGTCGGCGAAGGTCTTTCCTGCGAATGTGCTCAGTGCGTGCCACGGCTCTCCGGTATCAGAGCGCGCGGAAGCGGTCGAGCGGGCGCGCCTTGGTGTGGATGGTCGGAGGACCCGACCTCACATCTTGTACTTGAAATCTTCCGGCGCCATCTTTTCGAGGATCTCGGCCCATTTGTCGCGCGAGACGTTGGAGAGGTTGGTCTCCTTCCCCTCCTCCATCTGCTGCAGGACGCTCGAGGCCTCGAGCACTTTCTTCGCGACCCAGATCGGGCTCTTGGTGCGCAGCGCGAGCGAGATGGCGTCGCTCGGGCGCGAGTCGATCGTGACCTCGCGGTCGCCGATCTGGAGGTAGATCAGCGCGAAGTAGGTGTTGTCCTTGAGATCGGTCACCTCGATGCGCTCGACCGTCGCCTCGAGGTCGGTGATGATGCGCTTCAAGAGATCGTGCGTCATCGGGCGCGCCATCTTGATGCCCTCGAGCTCCGTCGCCATCGCCGTCGCCTCGAGCAAGCCGATCCAGATGGGCAGGTTCAGCTTGTTGTCGGGATCTTTGAGGATGACGATGGGAGTTTTGGTGACGGGATCGAGGGTGAGGCCGCCGACTGTCATCTCGATAAAATTCTCGCGGCTCATCCGTTCTCCGAACGCAGGGCATTCTCCCGAAAAGGGTCTGGGAGGTCAATCCCCGAACGGGTCAGGTGAGCACGAGACGATCGATCACCTTGTAGAGCTGATTCAAGTTGCGGCACTCTTCGACGATGTCGCAGTGCGGGAGGTAGCGATCCATCTCGCTGTCGCCGAATCCCCACGTCATGCGGTTCTCCGGATTGAGCCAGATGAGCTGCTTCGCGCGCTGCTTGATCTCCTTCAGCACCCACTCGTGCGCGAGATTGTAGTTGTTGCGCGCGTCGCCGAGGACGATGACCGTCGTGTGGCGCGTGATCGCCGGGAGATGGTCGCGATGGAAGAGGCGGAAGGCGCGCCCGAAGTCCGAGTGCGCGTAGACGTTGATGACGTTGCCGCGGATCGCCTGATCGATCGCCTGGTGGATCTCGTTCTCCTCGAAAAGCTTGGTGATCTCGCCGATGTCGGCGACGAAGATGAACGAGCGCACCTTGGAGTAGAGGTCCTGCAGCGAGTAGACGAACTGCAGCATGAAGCGTGAGACGTTCCGCACCGAGTCCGAGACGTCGCACAGCACGAGTATGCGAGGTTTCACGCGCTTGCGCTTGTCGAACTGCACCTTGAACGGTACGCCGCCGTACTGGAGGTTCGTCCGCAAGGTGTCCTTGACGTCGAACTTGCCGCGGCGGGCGGAGCGGCGCTTCACCGCGAGGACGTTCTTCAGGCGCTGCGCGAGCTTCGTCACCGCCTCCTTCATGCGGCGGATCTCGTCCTCGGAGAGATAGTAGAAGCTCTTCTCGGCGAGCGCCTGCATGCGGAGCGCGTCGCGCTGGGTGACGTCGCGCTTCTCCATCTCGCCGCGCACGTAGCGGCGGATCAGGTCCTGCAGCTCCTGCAGCCGGCGATCGATGAAGCGGCCCATCTGTTGGCGTTGCGGATCTTGCTCGCCCTCGCCCGCCACCAGGGCTCGGATGTCCTGGAGCTCGCGCGCGAGATCGCCGACGCCGAGCGCCTGCTGCATGCCCTGCGCGAACTGTCCCTCCTGGAACGCGCGCTCCATGCGCCCGACGCCGGCGCGCGCGGCGGCGTCGCGCAGCATCTTCTCGAGCCGGCCGGTGTCCTGCTCGAGCAGCGCACGCGCCAGCTCCGACGGCTCGATCCCCTGCTCGCGCAAGAGCTTCGCGAGCTCGTCGAGGAGCTTCTGGAACTCCGCCGGCGACATCTCGAGGGCGTCCATCGACGCGGCCTCGGCGCGCTTCGCGAGCTCGCCGATGCCGGAGAAGTAGAGGTCGAAGAGCGACTCGTAGACCGGCACGTCGACGGCGCGCTTCACGAGCGTGGTGCGGAGCGCGTCCTTGAACGCCTGGCGCGAGCCGAGCCCGACGACGTCGAGGGCGCGGAAGGTGTCCATGCTCTCCGCGAACGACACCCGGATGCCGTTCTGACGGAGCAGATCGGTGAACTCGATCAGCTTGGTGTCCATCAACGGCTCAGTGCAGCACGTCCTTCGCCGGCGACCCGTCGGCCGGCGGCGGCGTCACCGCCTTGGCGCGCTGGCGGGCGACGTGGTCCTTCAGCTCCTGCTGCGCTTTCCGGATGTCGCCCTCGTACTTGAGGATCGTGCTGAGCGTGTCGTTCACCAGCTCCGAGTCGAGCGTGTCGACGTTCAGGATCGTCAGCGCCTTCGCCCAGTCGAGCGTCTCGCTGATGCTCGGCGCTTTCTTGAGATCGAGCTTGCGGATCGCCTGCACCGCGCCGACGACCTCGTCGGCGAGCCGCTCGGCGACGCCCGGCACCTTGAGCAAGATGATCTCGAGCTCCTGCTCGCGACTGGGGAAGTCGATGTAGAGGTGCAGGCAGCGACGCTTGAGCGCGTCCGACATCTCGCGCGCGTTGTTGCTGGTGAGGACGACGAGGGGGATGTGCCGCGCCTTCAAGGTGCCGAGCTCGGGCACGCTCACCTGGAAGTCGGAGAGCACCTCGAGGAGGAACGCCTCGAACTCCGTGTCGGCCTTGTCGATCTCGTCGATCAAGAGGACCGACGGCTCATCCGAGGTGATCGCACGCAGGAGCGGCCGCGGCACGATGAAGCGCTCCGAGAAGAAGACGTCGTCTTGATTCGAGATCCGCTCGACCGCCTCGGCGAGACCTTTGGTGCCCTCGAGCACCTCGCCGATCTTGTCCTTCAGGATCTGCGTGTAGAGGAGCTGCTTGGCGTACTCCCACTCGTAGAGCGCCTTCGACTCGTCGAGCCCCTCGTAGCACTGCAGGCGGATGAGCTCCTGGCCGAGCGCACCGGCGAGGACCTTGGCGAGCTCGGTCTTGCCGACGCCCGCGGGACCTTCGACGAGAATCGGCTTGCGGAGCTTGCTCGCGAGATAGACGACCGTCGCGATCGTGCGATTGCAGATGTAGCGCTCGCCGGCGAAGCGCTCGATGACGTCGTCGATGGAGGAGAACATGCGCCGTCCTTTGTGGCGCCGAGTCGTGACGTGCGCTAACCCGGCGCAAAATGGTGGCCGACGCTACCATGCAGGGTGGGGTCACACAATTCGTATATACTCCGCGCATGTGCACGCTCGCGGTCTACGTCCGGCAATTCGCCGATACGCCTCTCGTGGTCGCCGCGAACCGTGACGAGTTCTTCGCGCGACCCGCGACGTCGCCCGAGCTGCTCGTCGCCGAGCCGCGCATCGTCGGCGGCCGCGACCTCCGCGCCGGCGGCACCTGGCTCGGCATCAGCGCCCGCGGCGTCGTCGCCGGTCTTCTCAATCGCCGCACCGAGGACGCACCCGATCCATCCAAGCGCTCGCGCGGCATCCTCCTGCTCGAGGTCCTCGCCTGCCCGTCCGCCGAGGCCGCCTGCCGCTTCCTCGAGCAGATCGACGGCGATCAGTACAACGCCTTCAACCTCCTCGTCGCCGACGCGCACGGCGCCTGGGCGGTGCAGAACAAGGCGGGCGCGATGCACCTCGTCGCGCTCGACACCGGCGTCCACCTCATCAGCAACCTCGACATCAACGACCCGACCTGTCCGAAGATCGCGCGCTCGCACCGCCTCTTCGCCGCCGCCGGCGAGACGTTCGCGGGCGACGGCGACCGCGCGCGATTCCGCGGCGGCCTGCAAGCGATCCTGAGCGACCACACCACCGCGTTCGATCCACGTTTGCCCGACGCGCTCGGCGCGATCTGCGTCCACACACCGACCTTCGGCACGCGCTGCTCGTCGCTGATCTTCGCGACCAGCGAAGGCGGCGGCACGCGGTGGGATCATTGGTTCGCCGACGGCCCGCCCTGCACCGCGAGCTACGCGCCGGCGCTAACGCCCTGATCCTCCGCCGGCGACTGGCTCGGGATCGAGCCAGACGTCGGTGAAGCGCCCCGGCAGCAGCGGATGGATGCGATAGCCGTGCACCCGCGGGGTGTGAATGACGTACGTGATCGGCTGATAGAGCAGAATAACGGGGGCATCGTCGACGATCATCCGCTCGATCTCCGCGTAGGCGCGCGTGCGCGCCGCCGGCTCGGTGATCGGCCGCGCGGCTTCGAGCCGCCGATCCACCTCCGGGTTGGAGTAGAAGCTGTGGTTGTTGTCCTGACCGGTGTGAAAGAGGATGTCGAGAAAGTTCTCCGGGTCGGGAAAGTCGGCCGACCAGCCGAGAATGAAGAGCGGCACCGTCCGCGGCTGCCGGATGGCCTCGAGAAACGAGCTCCACGCGACCGACTTGATACTCAACGTCACCCCGACGCGCGCGAGGTCTTGCTGGAGCTTCTGCGCCATCTTCAACTCGAGGTCGCCGGCACCGCGCGTCCACAGCTCGACCGAGAAGCCCCCACCCTGCCCTGCGCTCTCCAGTAGGGCGCGCGCCTTCGCCGGATCGTAGGGGTAGCCGTCGAGCTCGGCGTGGTAGCCGGGCATGTTGGCGGGCACCACGCCGCGGGCAACGATGCCGCGCCCGTTCAGCAGCGCGATCACCTCACTCTTGTTGACGGCGTAGTTGAGCGCCTGCCGGACGCGACGGTCGTCGAGCGGGGGGATCTGACAATTGATACCGATGAATTCCGTGGTCAGGGTCGCGGCGTGCACCAGCTGGTCCGCGCGCGACGGATCACGCATCACCGCCGGAAAGTCGGCCGGCGGAATCCCCGACAGGTCGAGCTCGCCGCTCTCGAACATCAACCAGGTGAGCTGCTCGTTGACGCCGATCTGCTCGACGACGCCGTCGAGGTACGGCCGGTCGGCGCGCCGGTAGCGCGGGTTCCGCGCCAGGACGATGCGCTCGCCGCGGCGCCACTCGCGCAGCACGAACGGGCCGCTGCCGATCGGCGCCATGCTGAAGTCGTCTCCAAGACGGCGGGCCAGCGCCACCGGCACGACCGAGGCGAAGAGCAGCGCCAGCTTGTGAAGGAAGAGCGCGTCGGGCGCCTCGAGCTCGATCACGAGCGTCCGCGGGTCCGGCGTCGTGAGCCCGGCCACGTGCTCGCTCGTCCCCGCGACGTAGTCGCGCGCCCCGCGGATCTCGCGGTAGTACTCGGCGCCTTGCGAGCTCGTCTTCGGATTCAGCACGCGCTCGAGGCTTCCCGCCGCGTCGCTCGCCGTGAGCGGAGTGCCGTCCGAGAAGACCACCCCCTCCGGCAAGGTGAAGGTGTAGCGCAGACCGTCGGCTGAGCGCTCCCAATGCTCGGCGAGCGACGGCACGAGCTCGCCCGCGTCGTCGTACGTGAAGAGCGTCTCGAAGAGGTGCTGCTCGTACGCCCACGACGTCGTGTCGTAGCCGAGGGCGGGATCGAGCGTCGGCACGTCCTCGCTGGTCGCGAGCCGAAGGACGCCGCCGCGTTGCTCGCCGGGTGGCCGCGCCGGCCACTCGAGCCGATCGCCGCGCGAGCACGCCGACGCCGCGGTCGTCGTCACGATCGCGAACGCCGCGGCCACGGCGCGCGCGGCGCGTGTCCTCACGCGACCGGCGCCCTGCCCTCGCCGACGAGACCGTAGGCGATGAAGTTGAAGGTCATCACCGCGAACAGCACGGCAAGTCCGGGGAAGAGCATCAGCCACGGCGCCACCCGGTAGTAGCTCGTCGCCTCCTGGATCATGCGGCCCCAGGTCGGCGTCGGCGGCGGCACCCCGAGGCCGAGGAAGCTCAAGCCGGCGTCGAGGAGGATCGTACCCGAGGTGCTGAGCGCCGCGATCACGACGATCGTCGGCAC
>JBGPIT010000209.1:0-8938 GCA_041485125.1 Binatia bacterium
CGTTGGCGTCGGCGTCGCCGTCAGTGTCGGCGTGGCGGTCGTGGTGGGCGTCGCCGTTAGCGTCGGCGTGGCGGTCGTGGTGGGCGTCGCCGTTCGCGTCGGCGTCGCCGTCAGTGTCGGCGTGGCGGTCGTGGTGGGCGTGGCCGTCCGCGTCGGCGTCGCCGTCAGTGTCGGCGTGGCGGTCGTGGTGGGCGTCGCCGTCCGCGTCGGCGTCGCCGTCAGTGTCGGCGTGGCGGTCGTGGTGGGCGTCGCCGTCAGCGTCGGCGTTGCCGTCAGCGTCGGCGTGGCGGTGTGTGTCGGCGTCTGGGTCGGCGTGCGCGTCGACGTCGATGTGGGCGTGCTCGTCGGTTGCGGCGGGATGACCGCGAGGGTGAAGCTCCCGCTGCTGATCCAGCCGTCGACGATGATGTAATAGGTTTGCCCTGCGGTGACCGGCGGGGTGATACGGGACTGGGTCCCGCAAGCATCGTCGTTGCACGCGAGCTCCGAGCCGGTGCACGACTCGGTGCGCATATAGACGACGGTGTCGAGACTGGTCCCGGTGCACGTGTCGATGCTGGCGGTACCGGAGAGGTTCGGAATCCAGCGGTAGACCTGCTCGGGGCCGCTCCCGCCGCAGGTTCCAACCAGCGCGCTTGCGCCGGCGGTGCTGCCGCTGAAGGTGCCGCCCTCGGCTGGGATGGCGATCGCTCCGGCGCACGGCGAGGTCGGCGTGGGCGTCACGGTGGACGTAGCGGTCGGCGTAGGTGTGGGGGTCGCCGTGGGTGTGCTCGTCGGAGTCTCGGTCGGCGGGCAGGGGCCGCCGGCAACCTTCACCACGAACGCGTCTTGGGAGCCGTTGTTAGCAGCCTGAAGGGGACTTGCTGTGGGAAAGTCGGTGGACTCGGTCCACCCGACCACGTAGGCGTTGCCGGAGGTGTCCACCGCGATCCCTTGGCCTCGGTCGGTGGCGCTGCCACCCAAATAGCTCGAGTACACCAGTGCGGAGCCTGCGGCATTCACCTTCGTCACAAACGCATCTTGAAGGCCGCCGCCGTATGAATCTTGGAAGGGGCATGCCAGAGGCACCTGCCCGCCGGTGACTACTCCCGTCACATAGGCGCTGCCGGAGGAATCAACGGTGATGCCCTCGCCTCTAACGTGAGAGGCAGTAGCCAAGTAGGTGGAATAGACAAGTGCGGAGCCGGCGGCATTGAACTTTGTCACGAAAGCGTTTGCCCCGGATGGGCCGCCGCCTTTAGTCGTCTGGAAAGCGCCTACAGTCACGGGGAAGTTCGTTGAATAGGTCTCCCCGGTCACGTACCCATTGCCGTCGGCGTCCACGGCGATGCCGTGGCCCCCGTCCAGGTCGCTACCGCCGAGGTAGGTGGAGTACACCAGTGCGGACCCAGTGCTATTCAGCTTCGTTACGAAGGCGTCCGGCCAGGGTCCGCCACCGAAAGTGGCCTGGAAGGGATTCGCTGTCGGAAAGTCGGTCGAGGCGGTGTCACCCGTGATGTAGGCATTGTCGTCGCCGTCCAAGGCGATGCCGAGGCCCTCGTCCCCGTGGCTACCGCCGAGGTACGTGGAGTAGACTAGCGCGGAGCCGGTGGGATTCAGCTTCGTTACGAAGGCGTTCTTGTCGCCGACCTCCCCGTAAGTATCCGGGAGGGGGTTCTTTGTCGGGAATTCGCCCGAGTCTGTCGTTCCCGTGACGTAGGCGTTGCCGTCGGCGTCGATGGCGATGCCGCTGGCGGAGTCGTCGAGGAGCCCACCGAGGTAGGTAGAGTAGATGAGCGCGGACCCGTCCCCATTCAGCTTCGTCACGAAGGCGTCTTGGAAGCCATTGTTCGCGGCCTGAAGGGGACTTGCTGTGGGAAAGTCGGTGGACTCGGTCCACCCGACCACGTAGGCGTTGCCGTCGGCGTCGACGGCGATGCCCAAGCCCACGTCGTCGTCTCCGATGTCGCCGCTGCCGCCGAGGAAGGTCGAGTAGATGATAGCGGAGCCTGTAGGATTCAGCTTAGTAACGAAGACGTCGGCACCGGGAATATTGCAATCCACTTGGAAGGCCCCATCTGTTGTGGGGAAGTCACACGATAGGGTAGACCCCGTGATGTATGCGTTGCCGTCGGGGTCGTCCACGGCGATGGCGTAGCCGAAGTCGGAACCCCCACCGCCCAGGTACGTGGAATAGCTCAGCGCGGGGTCAATGATCAGCGGCTTGCTCGCATCATAGTGCGCGACTTGAAAACCGACGTGGTTGTTACCTGCGATGAGATAACCGCCTAGGATTCCCCTTCTGACTCCGTCCACCTCCTGATAGACGACCGGCTTGAGGAAGCGGACCTCTCCACCCTCGGTGTGCAGCACCAGATCGCCCTTGGCATCGACTTCGACATGATCGGCGCCCTCAAAGCCGAGCTTGATCATCGAGGGGTCGGCACCGGGTCCAACCACGAAGTCATATTCCAACAGGCGCTGGTTGCCGTAGTAGACGAGATCAATGCCGGGATAGACCTGTTGGTAGCCGACCTTGAGGTAGGTGGCGACGTTGGTGCGCCACTTCGTGTGATCGTTGCCGATGAAGCGGTTGACCTTGCCGGGGAGCTCGTCGAGCCCGGCCATGTGGGGCCTGGGATTGGCACCGGCCAGCTTCAGGCCCAGCACAGTGCTGCGTTGCACTGGCGAGGGAGGACCGATGAAGGCCGGGTCTTCGGGTGCCCTTCCGCGCCCCTCATCTTTTCGCAGGGTCACTACCGCCTCAGTGGCCGTCAGGTACACGGAGTAACCACTGCCACGCGATACGAAGCTGACGTGCGGATCGAACTGGCCCTGATTGGCTTCGAAGCTCAGAGGCAGTTGCCCGTAGTTTTCGAGAGTCTTCGGCTCGTTGTTAGACAGATCGGGCTCGCCGACTCCGTTATTGGTCGCCGCCGCGATGCCTGTAAGCGAAAGGAGGAAGGAGAAAATGGTTGCGAGAAAGAAGACCCGAGGAGCAAGTGTACCCTTTCTGGTCATGAGCCTTCCAGTTGCGGCTCCAAGTATTAGGAGTGATTCACGGAGTGGTTCTCGCACTGCTATTTGCGCCAAGCCGCCAGTGATTCCGATTCTTATTCGTGCGAGCCGCCCCCCGATCCCCCTGCGGCTCCGTAATACCCCTCAGCAAGGAGAACCCCATGACGAGGTACAGCTTGAGATCGAAGCAGAGTCGGAGGAGGCGCCGCTTCACAGAAGGAGACATGAACGGCCTTTTGGTTAACGTAACCGCCCCATCGATCGTGTTCCGCTCCGGAACCCTGTCCGGATCCGCCCGAAAATCCCTGACCCTGTCCGACCTCGCCGAAGATCGAGACGGGATGTCTCAATCCGTGGAGTGCCGCTCTAATTTCCCACACTTCGCCGAGACGAATGAAAGGCGTAGACGTCTACTTTCCTGATCCGGACAGCCAGGTGGTGGGCCACGAGAGAGAAGACGTTTGCGTTACATCGTCTGATGAAATCCAAGGTCGGGCGTGGTTGACGTTGGTCCGATAGCTTCATTCGGGCGGAACGTCGCGATCGTCGCACCTCCTTGGTCGACGTTCCTCCTTCCTTCGGACGAGGCAGATCCTCCGGTTCTTGCTCCCTAGACGTGCATCACGCATGCCATGCCCAACGTCCCCTCACATGCGAAATCCGGCGCAAGGAGACGACGATCGCCGTCCCGCCTTCCCGAACGTGCGAACGCACGCGTCACTTACATCCAATTCTAAGAATCACCGGCGACGGAAACGGACGCGCGCGCTCCGCAATCAGGACGAACGACGATACGATTTGAAGCAGAGGCGGCAGGTCGCTCTTACACTATGACTTTTGTCGGTTTCATCCGTCGGTCCGTAGGAAAGCAGTCATGTTGACCGGGACGATATTGGACACGAAAAAGGGCGCCAAAATGAGGCAGCCAGCGGGTTGAGTGGTTGAGTGAAGCGCAGGCCCGCAAAGAGTGCCCGGCGGTCAGGAGGGGCAGGAGAAGATCATCGACACCGTCGCGTGCCGCTCACGCCGCGATTCGGAAGGCGGCGAGTAGCGCTCGGGTGTCAGGTCAGCTCGTCGCGATGCTTCGAGAGCAGGTACGCGGCGCCGCTCGACACGCCGACGGCGACCGCGATGTAGACGAGGCCGAAGATCGGCTTCGCGAGCGCCTCGCCGCTCATGCGGACGGTGAAGAGGGCGAGGTTGATGATGACGTACGCCGCGTAGAGACGGCTCATCGGCAGCGCGACTTTCGTCATGCGCAGCACCGCGATCCCGTAGACGAGCAGGTAGAGACCGAAGAGCGGCCCGAGGATCAGGTTCGGCGTGCCGTGCTGGCGCAGGCCGAAGAAGACGAAGCCTTGGTGCTCGTACTCCAACGGCTTCATGAAGTTGGAGATCGCGAGAAGACAGAACAAGACGCCAAACACCTTGAGCAGGGATCGATCATTCATCGTGCCGGCCCTCCCGCGCGGAGGGTCATCACACGTTCCCGGCGCCGTCGCAACGAACACGACGGTCGTGCGGTGTCGGATCAGGTGCGGTTAGCGGGCGGCCCAGAGATGGACCGCGTTGTCGGGCCCGTCGACCGCCTGGTTGAGCGCGAGATTCAAGCGCGGACCGCCCGCGGTCGAGGCGAGCGTCTCACCGTCCGGCGACCATGCGACCGCACTGACGATCTCGGCGTGGCCCTCGAGTCGGTCATAGACGCTGCCGTCGGCGGCGTTGAGCAGATAGATGCGCCGGTCGGCGCCGCCGGCCGCGATGAGCGTGCCGTCCGGACTCCAATCGAGGCTGTGGAGCGGAGTCCCGATCGTGGCGCGATAGAGCGACGTTCCGGTCACGGATGCGAAGACGGAGAGGACGCCGTCACCGCCGGCGGCGACGACCCGCATCCCGTCCGGCGAGTAGCGCGCGTTCCAGACCTGCTTGTGCTCGCCCTCGGACCAGAGCGGCGTGCGCGTGAGCGTCGCGGCGTTCACCGCGAACCAGCCGGGGTGGCTCTTCCATCCCATCTTCGCGAACCGCTCGATGGTGGCATCGTCCCAGCGGTCGGCGACGGGATCGAACGACCACTCGGCGACGCGGCCCTTGCGGTCGCCGGTCACGAAACGCGTCCCGTCGGGCGACCACCGCACCGAGAGAAAGTTCCCCGCGTCTTTGTCGTACCAGAGGCTCACCACCTTGAACTGCTGCGGGCCGGGCGCGAGATCCCACATGCGGATCGTCCGGTCGCGGCTCGTCGCGGCGAGGTAGCGACCGTCGGGCGAGTAGGCTAGCGACGTCACCCAGCCGTTCACGTCGTAGAGCGCTTTGATGCCGCCCTCGTTGGTGCGGAACTGTCCCGGGTTGCAGGACGTGCTGCCGCTGCCGTTGGCGTCCCAGAGCTTCACGGCGTGATCACCGCCGCCGGACGCGATCACCTCGCCGAGGTAGGGATTCTGCGTCCACGCCGTCGCCACGACCCACCAGTAGTGGCAGTCGAAGCTCGTGCTGCGGAGCGTGCGCGTCGCGACGTCGATGATGCGGGTGTCGTAGCGCTGGCCGGTCGGCTTGTCCTTGAAGTGGCCGCCGGTCGAGAGCGACGCGCCGTCGGGCGACCACGCGAGCGCCAGACCGCGGCCGGGGAGCGCAACACGGCCGATCTCCGCGAACCGCGCGTTCGCCGGTGCACTGGGTACGCCACCCGACGGATCCGAGGGCTTGTTTTGCTTGTGTGGGGTGTGAGGCTTGTGGGGATTGCGCGCGAGCGCCGACTGCGCCGCGGTCAGAGTGATCGAAAGGGCCAATAGGGTCTGCAGTAGCGCACGCATCGGATTGCCTTCGAGCAAGCGCTATTCCACCCAGTCGACGATGGTCGAGGCGGACTGCGGTGGCGCGCGCAGCGGCAATAAAATGATCGCGAGGTCTCGAACCGACGCGTCGGTGACGCGATCGCGTGGCGGGTACGTGGCGGACGTGAAGGTGATCCCGACGCGAACGCCACGACACGAATCTCAGCGGAGCCCAAGGCGTTCGCAACGGTTCGGAAGACTGCACTGCCGCGGGTGCGGCTCGTCGGTCAGCGCGTCTTGACGTCGGTGTCGACGTCGTCCTGTCGCTCGAGCTTCTCGATCCGCTCGCGCAGTGCACGCTCCCGCTCCCGAGAAAGCGTGGGAGACGCCCGCTCGGCGTCCGCGCGCGCTTTCTGACACGCGCCGTCACGCTCTTCGCGTGTGCCGGTGAACGGGACCGTGATGCCGCCGCCGCACTGCCAGTGCCGCTCGGCCGACGCCGGTGCCGCGACGCAGAGGGTCGCCGTGACGACGAGCGCCGCGAGGGCGCTGCGGAGTGCAGAGCTCAGAGCCGCTTTTCGTACCATGCGACGTCCCAATAGCGTCCGAGCTTCCGTCCCACCTCGTGCATGACGCCGGTGAGGACGTACCCGAAACGCTGGTGCAGTGCGACCGAGGCGGCGTTCGGAACGGTGATGCCGGCGATCGCGAGTCGAAGGTCCTGATCCCGTATGGCCGCGAAGAGCGCGGTGTAGAGACGTGTGCCGACGCCGCGGCCGACGGCGTCAGGCGCCAAGTACACGGTGGTCTCGATCGTGATGTCGTAGGCCGGCTTCGGCCGGAACTGATGCGTCCCCGCGTAACCGTGGATCACTCCCGCTGACTCCGCGACCAGCAGCCGATGCGGTCCGTCGGCGGTGAACTGCGCGAACCACCCGCGCCGCTCGTCGGGCGTGAACAGGGCGATATCGAACGTGATCGGCGTGTGCACGACGTAGTGGTTGTAGATCTCGGTCACGCGGGCGAGATCGTCCGGGACGGCGGGTCGGATCGAGACGTCGATTGTTGCGGGCTCCGCGTCGTTTTTCATTCCCCCACCGTGCGCCGCTTTGGTACAGTCCCGCAGTCAGTGCCGTCCGCCCCCAAGGCGGTTCAAGCTCGGGAGGATCCGACCCACAGCACAGAGGAGGATACGATGAAATCGCAACGGATGCCCAGTCTCGCCGTTCTCGCAACCGCGGTCGTTTTTCTTGCCGCCGGCCACGCTCGCGCCGCCGATCCCTGCATGGCGGACGCCAAGCAAGAGGCGCGCGACTGCAAGGCGACCTGCACCGAGGACTATCAAGCTGCCAAAGATGCGTGTCTCGACCGCGACCACCCCTGCGTCGAGGCCTGTCGCGCCGAGCGCTACGATTGCCGCCAGGCAACCGGCATCGACGATGCGATTGCCGCGTGCAACGCGACCCTCGAAGGCGCGCGCCAGACTTGCCGCGACAGCTACCCGGCAGGCTCGCCGGAGCGTGACGCGTGCGTCGATCAAGCACAGGTCGTCGCGTTCCAGTGCCGCGACTCCGCGCGCGAGGCGGCGAAGCCCGCGATCAAAGCCTGTCGCGCCGGGTTCCGGACTTGCGCCCGCGCCTGCGCACCGAACCAGCCCCCGAACCCGATCGGCAGGAAGCAATGTCTCGCCGGTGCCGTGGCGGACTACAAGTCGTGCCAGGCCGATTGCCGCGAGGACTTCCAGGTCGCGAAGGATGCGTGCAAGAACCGCGATCACGCGTGCGCCGAAGGGTGCCGTGCCGATCGCGCCGAGTGTCGCCGGCCGACTCTCGAGCAGCTTCAGACCGCGATCGACGACTGCAACGCCACACGCGACGCCGCGATCGCCAACTGCCGGTCGCTCTACGGCGAAGGCACACCCGAGCGCGACCAGTGCATCGACAATGCGCAGGTGGCGGCGTTCGAATGTCGCGACCAGGCCAACGAGGATGCGCGTCCTGGTCTGAAAGCGTGCCGGCACCAGTTCCGGCAGTGCGTCGAGGCGTGTCCGCCGCCGGCGCCGCCCGCCTGAGACTCGAGCGGATTCTTTCCTAATGAGCGCGTGACGTGAAGGCTGCCGCGGCTCGGGCAGCCTTCACGTCGGTCCTTCGCGCTCTCCGACGCAGCGGTTCACGAGCCGTCCGATCCGTTCGATCGTGCTGACGATCTCCTCACCCGCCGCGAGGTAACGCCGCGGGTTGCGCGTCGAGCCGACCCCGCTCGGGGTGCCGGTGAAGATGAGGTCGCCCGGCTCGAGCGTGCAGAGGCTCGAGAGATACACGACCAGCTCCGGCACCGAGAAGATCAGGTCGCTGGTGCGCGCGGCCTGCATGCGCTCGCCGCCGACGTCACAGCTGAGCGCGAGGTCGTTCGGGTCGGGGAAGGCGTCGAGCGAGACCAGCACCGGCCCGAGTGGACCGTAGGTGTCGAGCGACTTGCCCATCGAGAACTGCGGCGGCTTGTCGGCGAACTGCAGCTTGCGGTCGGAGATGTCCTGCCCCACGCAATAGCCGGCGACGTGATCGAGCGCGCGCGCGGCGGGGATGCGCCGTCCGCCGCGTCCGATCACCACCACCAGCTCGACCTCCCAGTCGACGTACGCCGAGGAGAGCACGACGTCGGCGCGCGGGCCGACGAGGCAGCTCGGAAACTTGGTGAACACGACCGGCGACTTCGGGATCTCGAGGCCGGCCTCCTCGGCATGCGCGCGATAGTTCATGCCGATCCCGAAGACCTTCGACGGCCGCGGGATCGGAGGTCCGAGGTCGGAGCCGACGTGCTCGAGGATCGCCGCCGCGTCGTCGCCGCCGTCGAGATCGGTACGCCCTCCCGCCCACTCGAGGAGCGCGGGCCATTCGCGGATCGCCGCCATCGGGTCGGCGGGAAACCGGCCGCTCGAGACCTGCTCGAGATCGACGAGGCCGGCCGCGGCGACGAGCATCGCGCGGCCGGCGGCATTTGCAAGTCGAATGGTCATGCGGATCCGGTTCGGCGCTACCGGTCGCGTCGAGCGTGCGCTTTCAGCGCGCCGTGGCCGCTCCGCCGGCGAGGCCGCGCAGCGCCTCGATCGCACCGTCGACGTGCTTGTTCGCGTTGAGCTCGCCCGTGATCACGCGCCGCACGACGCCCTC
>JBGPIT010000210.1:0-8831 GCA_041485125.1 Binatia bacterium
CGAGCCGATCAAGTTCCCCGAGCCCCCGCGACTGGAGCCGACGATGGGCAAGCCCAAGAAAGCGAAGGGCGCATGAACGACCTCCTCGAACGGTTCTTCGAGCTCGATGGCCGCACCCGCGCGCTCGTCGCGGTCGGCTCCGTGCTGGTCGTCGCCGCGCTCTACTGGAACTTCGTGTACTCGGGCCGGCGCGCCCACATGCAGGATACGATCGCGAAGATCGAGACGCTGCGCACCCAGCGCGACGCCAAGCAGAAGCTGATCGCCAACCTCGACGTCGCCCGCGCGGCGGTGCGCGAGCTCAAGGCCAAGGTGCGCGAGGCCGAGGTCCGGCTGCCCGATCAGAAAGAGATCCCCGAGCTGTTGAGCAGCGTATCGTCGGCCGGGCGCGAGGCCGGGCTCGAGATCCTGCTCTTCAGACTGAAGGGCGAGCGTTACCAGGACTTCTACGCCGAGGTTCCGGTCGAGGTGCTGGTGCGCGGCAACTACCACCAGGTCGCGACGTTTTTCGAACGCGTGAGCAAGCTCGACCGCATCGTCAACGTCAGCGACATCTCGATGAAGGCGCCGCAGGCCGAAGGCGACGAGGTGATGGTCGACACGTCCTGCTCGGCGGTGACGTTCCGCTTTCTCGACGAGGCCGAGCGCGAGCGTGTCGCGCGCGAGAAGGCCGAGGCGGAGAAGAGCGGCAAGAAACCAGGCGCACGATGAGCACGTCGGAACGTAGTCGGCGACCGACCGTTGCCGTCATGGCGATTCTCGCGAGCGCGCTCCTGGCCGGCGTTCCCGCCGCGCCGGTGCGCGCCGATTCGTGGGGCCCGTTCGTGGCCCTCGACAAGGCCAAGGACACGTCGGCGAACGAAGGCGCCCGCGCGCATGCCGAGGACGCAACCGCGGCGACGCTGGGGGCGAAGATCGAGCCCGCGCCGGCGGCAGCAGCCGCGGCCGTGCCCGCAGCAGATCAGGCTTCGACCGGCGCCGCGGCTCCCGCGGCGGCGACGGCACCCGCCGGCACCGTGCCCGCGGCCGGCGACGTCAAGAACGATGCGGCCAACGCCGCGCCCAGCGCCGCGCCGAGTGACGCCGCGGCGCACGCGCCGGTCGAGACGGCGAGCTACGATGCCGGGCAACACCGTGATCCGTTCCGCCCCCCGGGCATCGCGAATCAGGTCGTCGACAATAGTCCGCGCACGCCGCTCGAGGGCTACGACCTCGGTCAGCTGAAGCTCGTCGGCGTCGTCACCGAGATCGCCGGCGGCGCACGCGCAATGGTGGAGGACTCGTCTGGTCTTGGTTACATCGTGACGACCGGCACGCCGATCGGCACGAGCGGTGGAGTGGTGACACGTATCGAACCGCGTCGGGTACTGATCGAGGAGCACGTCACGAACTTCTACGGCGAGAAAGAGCCGAAGCAGATCGTCATGGAGCTCCCGAAGGAGGATCGCTCACCATGAGGAAGAAGGGGCAGGATACGTGTGGAGGGGTGGCGGCGGTAGTTGGTGTCCTGCTCCTTGTCTTCATAGGGTGCACCGCGACACTGCACGACGAGCCGGCACACGTCGCCACGGCGCGGGGCACAGCACCGGCACCGGCGGCGCCGGTCGTCACCGAGCACGTCGCGGCCGCCGCGCCGGCGCTCGCGCCGACCGAGCCGGCCGACACCGCGTCGATCGTCGACGATGGGACGTTGCGCGTCGAGGAGATCCGTCTCACCGAGCGTGACGGCCGCACGGCGATCGTCGCGCAGCTTTCTCGGCCGCCCGACGACGTCCGGCATTTCGTCCTCGGCTCGCCGCGGCGTCTCGTCATCGACTTGAACGGGCCGGTCGCGCCGGGCACGCGCGCGACCATCAATCCGGCCGTCGACCCCGACGTCGCGGCAGTGCGGGTCGGCGTCTACGCCGGCAAGCTCCGCATCGTCGCCGACCTGCACGGGCCGGCGGGCGAGTACGTCATCGAGCGCGGTGAGCGCACCGTCGCGGCCTTGCTCGGACCGAGCTACAGCGGCCGTGTCGACGAGGTGCTCTACACCGATCCGCTCGCGCCCGTGCAGCGCGTGAGCGAGGACCGACCGACCCAGATCGCGACCGAGGAGGCCGGCTCGAGCGCGGCGCAGAGCAACGTCGACCCGAGCGGTGCGTTCGAGAACGACGCCGATCCGGCCGCCGATGCGCCGCCCGGCGCCGATCGGAGCGTCGCTCCCGAGCGCCCGGCGCCGGAAGATCCGCTCCGCCAGCAGTTCGCCTCGATGGACGACCGGGACGACCGCGCCGTGGTCGCCGAGACCCACACCAGCGTCGGCAGCGCGGCGGCCTCCGTCGACGCGGCGCCTCCGCCCGCGCCGGTCGAGCCGGTGACGGCGCACGAGACCCACGCCACCTCCGAGCCCGACGTCGTGGCGCACAGCACCGAGCGGCCGCCATCGTACGACGACGGCCTGGTGCACGACGGCCCGGCGCGGAAGCCGCAGCGGATCGTCCATCAGTCACCGTCGGACGCCGAGATCGACGCGCTCGCCGACGCGAAGCCCGCGGCCTATGCGCTGCCGGTGCGGGCGACCAAACCGTCGCCGAACACCATCACCGAGACGCACGCCTCGCTCGAGCCGTACACGCTCACGACCGCGCGCGAGCCGCGCCAGTACAACGGCCAGAAGATCTCGCTCGATTTCAAGGACGCCGACATCCAGAACGTGCTCCGCATCCTCGCCGACGTGAGCGGCTTCAACATCATCACCACCGAGGACGTCGCCGGGAAGCTCACCATGCGGCTCGTCGACGTGCCGTGGGACCAGGCGCTCGAGGCGATCCTGCGCGCCAAGGGCCTCGACATGGTGAAGGACGGCAACATCATCCGCGTCTCGACGGTCGACCAGCTGAAGAAGGAGCGGGAAGCGCAGCGCGCCGCCGACGAGGCGCAGAAGCAGGTCGAGCCGCTCGCCGTGCGCTACATCAAGGTCAACTACGCCAAGGCCGACGAGGCCATGGTGAAGAAGGTGCAGGAGGTGCTCACCGAGCGCGGCACCGCGACCTGGGACGAGCGCACCAACACGATCGTCATCCGCGACATCGCGCGCGGTCTCGAGGACGCCAGCACGCTGATCACCAACTTCGACACCCAGACGCCGCAGGTGCTGATCGAGTCGAACATCGTCGAGGCGCAGGAGAACTTCCTGCGCGATCTCGGCATTCAGTGGGGATACGGCTACAAGGCCGGTCCGGGAACCGGGAACGCGACCGGTGTCAACTTCCCCGGGACGGTCTCGACCGGCGGCGTGTTGAGCGGCGGCACCAACTCCCCCGCCGGCGTGCTGCCCTTCATCGCCGACTTCCCGGCCAACATCGCGCCCGGCGCGGGCACCGCCTATGACGTCCTGCTCGGCTCGCTCGACGGCACCAACACGCTCGCGGCGCGCCTGACGGCCCTCGAGACCAAGCGCAGGGGCAAGATCATCTCGCGCCCGCGCGTCGTCACGCTCAACAACGTGCCGGCGAAGATCGAGAGTGTCGTCATCGTCCGCATCAAGACGCCCTCGAGCGGCACCGTCCTCAACAACTCCACCGGCGCGGCGGGCGTCGCGGGCTCGGCGGCACAGGCGGCGTTCCAGGAGTTCCGTACCGGTATCATTCTCGACGTCACGCCGCAGGTATCGTCGGACGGGTACATCTTCCTCGACGTGCATGCGAAATCGAGTAACCTCGAAGGCGCGCAGACCGACCCGAACATCATCCCGAACGAGATCAGCCGCGAGGCGAGCTCTCATGTGCTCATCAAGGACGGCGAGACCTTCGTCCTCGGCGGCATCTTCCGCAACGTCCTCAACCGCAGCGACCGCGGCATCCCGTTCCTGCACAGCATCCCGGTGCTCGGATGGGCGTTCAAGAACGACAACACCAACGACGACCGGCAGGAGCTGCTCGTCTTCATTACGCCGCGCACGGTGCGCACGCGTGGATCCGAGACCGTCGCGAGCCTTCCGTCCGCAGAGGCCCTATGGCAGAATCGCACGAATCCTTGAGGTCTCGGCGGCCTTCTCGTGATCTCCACGAGCGCGGTCAGTTCCGCGATTCCCTCGAGCGCCGCCTCGGAGTGACACACACGTGCTTCGTTATCTCACTGCGGGTGAATCGCACGGTCCGTGCTTGACGGCCATTCTCGAGGGCTGCCCGGCGGGGTTCGCGATCGACATGGACATGCTGAACGAAGATATGCGGCGGCGGATGCTCGGCTACGGCCGCGGCGGCCGCATGAAGATCGAGCAGGACACGGCCGTCCTGCGCTCGGGCGTCCGCTTCGGCGAGACGCTCGGGTCGCCGATCACGCTCCTGATCGAGAACCGCGATTGGAAGAATTGGGAAAAGAAGATGTCGTCGCGCGCGGAAGACCGCGACGCGGCGGTGGTGGTGACGCGTCCGCGGCCGGGTCACGCCGACCTCGCGGGCGTCCTCAAGTACAACCACGACGACGTCCGCAACATCCTCGAGCGCGCGAGCGCGCGTGAGACCGCGGCGCGCGTCGCGATCGGCGGCATCGCCAAGGCGCTCTTGCGGCCGTTCGGCATCGAAGTGCGCGGATGGGTCTCCGAGATCGGCGGCATCGTCGCCGACCACGCCGGCAAGGACGTCGCGACCATCTTCGCGGCCGCGGAGCGCTCCGAGGTCCGCATGGCCGACCCGGAGGCGGAGCGGAAGATCATCGCCTACATCGACGAGTGCAAGGCGCGCGGCGACACGCTCGGCGGCATCGTCGAGGTGGTCGCGACGGGTCTGCCGCCGGGGCTCGGCAGCCATGCGCACTGGGACCGCAAGCTCGACGGCCGTCTCGGCCAGGCGCTCATGAGCCTGCAGGCGGTGAAGGGCGTCGAGATCGGCCTCGGCTTCGAGACCGCGCGCCGGCCGGGCTCGGCGGTGCACGACGAGATCTACTTCGACGAGCGGGCGCACGAGTTCGTGCGTCACAGCAACAACGCCGGCGGCACCGAGGGCGGCATGACCTCGGGCGCGCCGCTGGTCGCGCGGGTGGCGTTCAAGCCGCTCTCGAGTCTGATGAAGCCGCTCCGCTCGGTCGATCTGAAGAGCAAGGAAGAGACGCTCGGCGCGATCGAGCGCTCCGACGTGTGCGCGATCCCCGCCGCGGCGGTGATCGCCGAGTCGGTGGTCGCGTTCGTGCTCGCCGACGCGTTTCTCGAGAAGTTCGGCGGCGACTCGCTGGTCGAGATCCGTCGCAACTACGAAGGCTACTTGGAGCAGATCAAGAATTTCTGAAGGGAATGCGTGCGATCGTGCTGACGGGGTTCATGGGGACGGGGAAGAGCGAGGTGGGCAGGCGGCTCGCGAAGCGGCTCGGCCGGGCGTTCGTCGACACCGACGAGCTCGTCGAGGCGCGCGCCGGCAAGTCGGTCGCCACGATCTTCAGCGACGAAGGCGAGAGCCGTTTCCGCGCGCTCGAGCGTCAGGCGGTCGCCGACGCAGCGGGGCGCACCGGCGCGGTGATCGCGCTCGGCGGCGGCGCCGTGCTCGACCCGGAAAACCTGAGCCGCGTGCGCGCGAGCGGCGTGCTGGTGTGCTTGACGGCGCGTCCCGACGCGATCCTCGCGCGCATCGGCGACGTGCGACAGCGGCCGCTGCTCGCCAGCGGCGATCCGCGCGCGAACATCGAGCGCCTGCTCGACGAGCGGCGCGAGGCCTATGGCGCGGCGGACATCACGGTCGATTCGTCCGACCGCAACGCCGACGAGGTGGTGGAGGAAATTCGCGGGCAACTGGACGAGCTCGAGCGTAGCGGGCGATGGAAATCGTCAACGTAGAGCTCGGCGCGCGGTCGTACCCGATCTACGTCGGGGCAGGGTGTCTGCAAGAGCTCGGCGCGCGGCTGGCCGAGAGTGGGAGCGGAAGAAGGGTGGCGGTGGTGACGAACGCGACGGTGGCGGGACTCTATCTCGATCGGGTGTGCGACGCGCTCGCCGCGGCGGACTTCGACCCGGTCGCGATCCAGATCCCCGATGGCGAGGAGCACAAGAACCTCGCCTGGCTCGCCCTCGTCTACGACAAGCTCGTCGACGGCGGCATCGACCGCAGCGGCAGCTTGATCGCGCTCGGCGGCGGCGTGGTCGGCGACCTCGCCGGCTTCGCGGCCGCGACGTATCTCCGCGGCATCCGCTGCGTGCAGGTGCCGACGACGCTCCTGGCGCAGGTCGACTCCAGCATCGGCGGCAAGACCGGCATCAATCACGTCGCGGGGAAGAACCTGATCGGCGCCTTCGCGCAGCCGCGCTTCGTCCTCGCCGACGTCGACACGCTGCGGACGTTGCCGCGCCGCGAGCTCACCGCCGGTCTCGCCGAGGTCATAAAGTACGGCGTCATTCTGGACGCCGGGTTCTTTCGTCTGCTCGAGGACCAGCTGGCTGCCGTGCAACGGCTCGACCGTAATTTGCTCGTCGAGATCGTCCGGCGCAGCTGCGTGCTGAAGGCGCTGGTCGTGTCCGAGGACGAGACCGAAGGCGACTACCGCGCGATCTTGAACTTCGGCCACACCATCGGCCACGCCGTCGAGAGTCTCACCGAGTACAAGCAGTTCCTGCACGGCGAGGCGGTCGCGATCGGGATGGTCGCGGCGGCGCGTCTGTCGTGTCGTCTCGGCATCTGCCGGGAGGACGACTACGAGCGGATCCGGCGGCTGCTGCAACGCTGCGGCCTGCCGACCGACATCCCGCCCGACGTCCGCGGCGAGCCGCTCGCGCTGGCGATGCGGACCGACAAGAAGGCGGCCGGCGGGACCATCAAGTTCGTCTGCCTCGAGAGCATCGGCAAGACCCGCTTCGAGCGCCTGACGTGCGAGGAGATTGCGCGCGACCTGTAGGTCGCTCGACACCTAAATCACAAATGACCTCCGGCTGTGGGTGCGGCGCGGAGAGGGGAGGACGGCGATGGTGGCAAGAGGACGAGGAGTGGTGCTGGCGGCGTGTCTGGCCGTCGTGGGATGCGGGAGCGGGGGAGGCTCGAACGACCAAGGCGTGTCGTTCCGCGCCCTCGGCGTCTTCCAGGAGCAAGAGCAGGTCGCGCCCTCCGTCGACACCTTCGACGCCGAGAACCCCGAGGGCGACAGCGGCCGCATCATCAGCCTCAGCAACACCCCGGTCATTCCGAACGACATCAACGGCGACGGCGACCTCGACGGCGGCTTCCTCGGGATGCGCAACGAGCTCGTCTCCCAGGGCATCAACGTCCAGGGCATCAACGTCAAAATCTTCATTCCGGGCGCGCTGCTGAACAATCCCGTGGCCACCGACTTCGTACCGCTCGCCGTCTCGCTCGGACCCTCGAAGGTCGCGGAGGGCGAAACGCTCCACAACACGTTCTACTCGCAGACGATCGTCGTGTCGGCGGACGTCATGGCGTTCTTGAATCAGAACCGAACGTTGTTGCCGCGCACGCCCTTCAACATGAACATCGTCATGAAGATCTCGGGCATCAGCGACAGTGGTGACGACTTCGACACGAACGAGATCACCTACAACGTCGTGGTGGAGCCGTAGTGGCGGGGGGAGATGGGATGACGACCATGAAAACGTATCGGAAGTGGATGGCGGGCGCGCTCGGCGTGACGGCGCTCGCACTCGCGGTCGCAGGCTGCGGCGGTACCGGCGGCGGCAGCGGCCAACACGGCAATCCCGAGGATCAGTTCATCCTCAACAGCAGCAACGCGGGACGGCTGATCCTCAACATCAACCCCGCCACCGTCGACGCGAACAAGTCCGATCGCATCGGGCTGGTCGCGACGTTGACCGACCGCTTCGGCAACCCGATCGCCAACATCACCATCCGCTTCTTCTCCGACGTCGACGACATCTCGTTCCTGCCCGGTACGACCGATCCCACGACCGGACGCCAGGTCGCGTTCGCGACGACCGACGCGAACGGCAACGCCGACGTCATCGCGGTCGCGGGTAGCACCCCGACCGGGACCGGCGCGATCGTCGGCTCGGGCGCGATCTTCGCGTTGGCGCCCCAGGGCTTCGGCCTGGAAGCCCAACAGCAAGTGGTGCTGCTCGACATCGGCTTCATCGACGCCGACGCGTTCGGCGTGATCCCGATTTCGATGGATCTCGTCGAGCCCGCGCCCGGCGCTGTGATCTTCTTCAGCATCGTCGGCGGCACGCCGCCCTATCATCTGCTCAACGAGAGCAGCGGCATCGGCACCGCGACGATCAGCCAGCACTGCGTGCCGGGGTGCACCGAGAACGCGCTCTGCGTCGGCAGCCCGTGCCAGTCGGATTCCGACTGCAACCTCGGCAGCTCGCCGTCGCCGGCGGATGTCTGCCTCGGGCCGATCAAGCGCTGCCTCGCGAGCTGCGCCGGCAGCAACTGCGCCGGCTCGCTCTGCGACAACGACGCCGACTGCAACGACGGCTCGGCGGCGCCCGCGAACGTTTGCAAGGACTCCGGCCAGTCGATCGCCTACATCATCGGCAGCGCCGAGGTCGCCGGGTCGCACGCCTTCACCGTCACCGACTCGGCAGGTGACTCCAAAGTGGTGACCGTCAACGTGACCTTCGTCTGCGGCAACGGCGTCGCCCGCGGCGACGAGCAGTGCGACGGCGGCGACCTGCGCGGCCAGAGCTGCTCGGCCCTCGGGTTCACCGGCGGCGGCACGCTGCTCTGCAATGACACGTGCAAGTTCGACACGGGGAACTGCTCGGCGGGCACACCGCAGCCCGGTGGCACGCCGGGCCCAGGCGGCACCGACACTCCGACGCCGGTGCTTCCGACGCCCACTCCGACGCCGACGCTCAGCGCGACGGCGACGGCCACGCCGGGCGCGGCCGTGAA
>JBGPIT010000211.1:0-8769 GCA_041485125.1 Binatia bacterium
GACGGTCCTCGTCGCGTTCCTCCCGACGTTCGCGAACGGCTTCGTCATCTGGGACGACGATCTCAACTTCACGAACAACACGGCCTACCGCGGGCTCTCGCCGGCGCACCTCTCCTGGATGTTCACGACGCTCATCGGCGGACACTACCAACCGCTCTCGTGGCTGACGCTCGGCCTCGACTACACGCTCTGGGGCATGGACGCGCGCGGCTACCATGCGACGAGCCTCCTCCTGCACGCCGCGACGGCGGTGTGCTGCTATCTCCTGATCGTCGCCTTGCTCGAGGCCGCGACGTTTCCGCTCGGCACTGCGCCGGACGCGCGCCGGGGTGCTCGCGACGCGCACAGGCACGGCGACCCGACGCGACTGCACGCCGCGGCCGCGTTCGGCGCGCTCGTCTTCGCGCTCCATCCGTTGCGGGTCGAGTCGGTCGCCTGGGTCTCCGAGCGGCGCGACGTGCTTTCCGGTCTCTTCCTGCTGCTCACGGTGCTCGCCTACGTGCGCGCGCACGCGCCCGCGGAGGCAGCCGCGGCGCGACGGCGCTGGATGCTGGCGTCGCTCGCGTGCTTCGTCGCGTCGCTGCTCTCGAAGGCGTGGGGCATGACGCTGCCCCTCGTGCTCCTCGTCCTCGATCGCTATCCGCTGCGGCGGCTCGCGCGCGGCGAGCCCGTGCGGACGATTCTCGTCGAGAAGCTGCCGTACGCGGTGCTCGCGGCGGCCGCCGCCGCGACGGCGCTCGCTGCCCAGGCATCGATGCCGGAGATGCGGAGCCTCACGCAGCACGGCGTGGTCGCGCGCCTCGCCCAGGCGGCGTACGGCCTCGTCTTCTATCCGTCGAAGACGCTGCTGCCGCTCGATCTCACGCCCGCCTATCTGCTCGAGACGCCGCTCGACCCGAGCGCGCCCCGCTACGTCGTGAGCGCGCTCGTCGTGATCGCGCTCACCGTCGCGGCGATCCTCGCGCGTCGACGCGCACCGTGGGCGCTCGCCGCATTGGCGTGCTACGCGATCGTCGTCTCGCCGGTGCTCGGCCTCGCGCAGACCGGCCCGCAGCTCGTCGCCGACCGCTACAGCTACCTCGCGACGATTCCTTTCGCGGTGCTCGCCGCCGCGGGCTTCGGCATCGCCTCGGTCGGCCGGGAACGCCTCGTCGCGCTCGCCGCCGGCGCGACGCTCGTGGTCCTCGCGACGCTCACGTTTCAACAGACCCGCATCTGGCACGATTCGCTCACGCTGTGGACGCACACGCTCGCGATCGATCCGACGAACCACGTCGCGGCGACCAATCGCGGCTGGGCGCGTCAGCTCGACGGCGACCTGGCGGGCGCCATAGAGGACTACACGCGCGCGCTCGCCTCGAACCCGCGTTACGCCCTCGCCTACTACGATCGCGGCTCCGCCCGCGATGAGCGCGGCGACCTCGACGACGCCGTCGCGGACTACTCGGCGGCGATCGAGCTCGACCCGCGCGACGGCCGCCCCTTCAATAACCGCGGCTACGTTCGCGAGCGGCAAGGCGATCTCACCGCCGCCGTCGCCGACTACCGCCGCGCGTTGGCGGTCGCCGCGCCCGAATGGCCGCACCGGCCCCTCGTCGAGGGGAATCTCGCCCGCGCCGGCGCCGCGCTCGCCGCATCGCGGCGACGGTGACGAGCGGCGTCGCGCGCCAATCGCGACCACGCGAGCGCTCGGTCCGCGATTTCGAGTTGCATTCGGCGGACCGCCGTTCGATGATGCCCGCTCATCTCGGCGGCTCGGCCGTCCACTCCACATACCGCGGTGACACCAATGACGATGACGCGCCCTCTGCTCACCTCCCTGCTTGCGATGGCTCTCGTCGCAACCCTCCCCGGATCGAGCTCCGCCGCTAGGCTGTCGCCGTCGCAGCGCTGCGAGAGCGCGAAGCTGCGCGCGACGGCGAGATTTCTCGACGGCGGATTCCGCTGCGCCGCGCGGGCGGCACGGAACGGCGCGGGTTTCGAGCCGGCGTGTGACGCCAAAGCCGAGGACCGCTTCATCGCCGCGTTCGGGAGGATCAACGCGCGCGGTGGCTGCGCGTTCACCGGTGACGTCGTCGCCGTGCTGGCGTTGAGCGGGCAGCTCGTCACGGAGCTCGAGTCGGTGCTCCGTCCGGTCCTCGACGCGAACCGCTGCGCCGCGGGCAAGCTCACCGCGCTCGCGCAGCGCGGCTTCGCCGAGCTCATCTGCGCCGCGCGTGCGGGGGAGGGAAAAGAGCCGCAGGACGAGTGCCTCGCGCGTGTCAGCCGCGCCTTTGCCCACAGGATCGCGAAGGCCGAGCGGCGGGTCCCGTGTCTCACGACGGGCGACGCCGACACGCTCGAATCCTCCCTGGTGCCGTTCTCGCTCTTGCTGCAGACGATCTTCGGCCCGGCCTCCGCTCCCGACGACCTCACCGCCGTCGTCGACGGCAGCGTCATCGATCTCGCGTGGACGCCGCCGGATCCGGCGAGCGGCAACACCCACGTGAAGGTCGTCCGTCGCTTGAACACGCCGCCGACGGCCGCCGACGATCCGCAGGCGGCGCAGGTCTTCTTCGGTACCGCGACCTCGACGACCGACGATCTGACCGCGCTCTTTCCGGACACGGCCATCGATCCGCACACGTACCACTACGGCGCGTTCGGCTGCACAAGCGCCGGCGCATGCGGCGCCGCCGCGAGCCGCGCGTCCGTCGCACCGACTCTGATCCAAGCGCTGCACGTCGGCGGTTACGTCATCCACTGGCGTCACGCCGCGGCCGACGTCTGCACCGATCAACAAGGACTCGGCACGGCGGCCACCACCAGCTCGCCGAACTGGTGGAAGAGCTGCGACGCGAACTGCGGCACCGCGACCGCGCGCCAGCTGAACGCGACCGGCGTCAGCGACGCGACGGCGATCGGCCAGGCGTTCGACGCCCGCGGGATCCCCGTCGGACGCGTGCTCTCGAGCGAGTACTGCCGCAACGTCCACACCGCCGAGCTCATGGACTTCGGTCCGACGATCGAGCAGACGCCAGGGATCACGTACTTCGTCTACGACGAGGTCAATCGCTGCCAGAACACGCGGACGCTTCTCGCGCAGGCGCCGGCGGCGGGCACGAACACCGCGATCATCGGCCACGCGGGCTTCAGCTCGGCGTGTCCGCCGATCGACTCGCTCGCATGGGGCGAGGCGATCGTCTTCAAGCCCGATGGCCTGGGCGGCAGCACACCGGTCACGCGGGTGTCCGCCGGCAGCTGGACCGCACTGCCGTAGGATTCGGCCGTCCCGCGCGTTCCCGTCTGGTCGGTCCGTCCATTCGCCTGGTAGATTCCAAGTACCCGTGACGAGAGCAGAGCCGCCGTTCTTCGTGGTCGGAAATCCGCGTTCGGGGACGAAGATGCTCCGCGAGCTGCTCAACAACAGCCCGGACGTCTGGATCTCCGACATCGAGTCGCACTTCATCCCCGAGGCGACGCGCCAGATCGCGCGCTTCGGCGACCTCGCCGATCGCGGCAACTTCGCCCGCCTCGCCGAGTCGCTCGGGAAGTCGCGCGCGTTCTGGTACTGGTCGCGACGCGGCGTCACGATCGAGACCGACCGCTGGTACGCGCTGTGCCGCTCGCACGACTGGCCGGGTGTCCTGGAAGGTCTCTTCCATTACGTGCACTCGCAGGAGATCCCGAGCGCGCCGAAGCCCTGGGAGGAGATCTTGTGGGGCGACAAGACGCCCGTCTACATGGTCGAGATGCCGCTCCTCGCGGCGCTCTTCCCGAAGGCGCGCTTCGTCCACATCATCCGCGATCCGCGCGACTGCTCGCTCTCGTCCGAGAAGACCTGGGGCGACTCGCCGATGCGCGCGGCGCAACGCTGGGCCGATCGCACCCGCGCCTGCCGTGCGGCGGGACGCGACCTCGGAACGCGCTATCACGAGCTGCGCTATGAGGACTTGATCAGCGACGTGCGGGGCGTGCTCGAGGGCGTGTTCGGTTTCCTCGGCGTCCCGACGCCGCCCGATGCCGGCCGCTTCCTGCGCGTGCCGGAGAACTACGGATCGGCGAAAGGCGAGCAGCGCATCATCGCCGAGAACCGTCAGAAGTGGAAGCGGATCATGGAGCCGCCGCTCCGCAAGAGCATCGAGGGCGTGACCGGCGATCTGCTGAACGCTCTCGGCTACGAGCGCGAGCACCCCGAGCTTCCGACGCGGCGCCTCTCGGCGCTGCAGATGACCGCCTATCGAGTTACCGACGCGTGGCGACAGCTGAATTTCCGTCGCCGCGAGCTCGGCGGCTGGACCGCAGCGCTCAAGTTCCTGCGCGCGCGCTGAACGGTCCCTGGGAGGATACGATGCTGACCGGCTCCTGCCTCTGCGGCCAGGTCCGCTACGCCATCGACGGCAAGATCGGACCCGCCGGCTACTGCCACTGCGCGCAGTGCCGGAAAGCCAACGGCTCGGCCTTCGCGGCCAATGCGCCCGTTCGCACCAAGTACTTCCGCTTGCTCTCCGGCGAGGAGACCGTCCGCGAGTACGAGTCGTCGCCCGGAAAGTTCCGCGCCTTCTGCGCGCACTGCGGCTCGCCGATCTACAGCCGTCGGACCAGCGAGCCCGACCTACGCCGCATCCGTCTCGGATCGCTCGATGCCGATCCCGAGCGCCGGCCGCTTGCGCACTTCTGGGTCGGCTCCAAGGCGGCGTGGTTCACCATCACCGACGATCTGCCGCAGTACGAGGCCGGACTGCCGCCGCCCGATTCGACGCGGCGCTAGTCCGAGCGTCAGTGCGTAACGCGCCGGATGCAACTCCGCGGCGGAGACGCAGCACCACGCATCGCGCGACCAACCGGATCCGACGCGGTCGCGGTCGCGCGAGGCCGCGTAGTCGATCTGGGGCCGAGCGGAATGATGCGCGTCATCGCCGACGAATCAGAGGCGTGTTTGCCTGACGCGCTTGACAGATTGGAGGGGTAGCGCTCTGGTCCACGAGAGATGTCCCGAGAACGCCTCGCCGGAGACGATTCAGGCAACCCGAGGACGCGTGACGCGCGACCTCATCGAGAAGCTCCGGCACCTAGACGCACGGGCCCAGCGGAGAAGCGCAGCCTGATTTGACAATCGAAAGTCGCGCGCAGCGCGAGTGGGGAAGAGGGAGAGGAAGGATATCCATGGCCGCGAGCGGCGTAACAACGAGCCCTGCGCGTAAGGTCGGAGCGCAAAAGGCGTTCTCGTTCCACGACTCTCCTCCCGCTCAGGTCAAGATCTTTCCGCAGCTACGATTCATGGGAAGTAAGGCACGGCTGCTTTCCTGGATCCATCAAGTGCTATCGAAGCTCCCGTTCGACACCGCGCTCGATGCGTTTTCAGGGTCCGGAGCCGTAGGCTATCTGCTCAAGGCGATGGGCAAGCAGGTGACGACGAACGATTTCTTGAATTTCAGCTTCACCATCGCTCGTGCGATCATCGAAAATGACGAGCAGACGGTTTCGGCGTACGACCACGAACGCGTGACACGCTACGACGCGCGTCATCGTCATTTCATCGAGAAGACATTCCGCGGGATTTTCTACACTCCGCAAGATCTTCGCTTTCTCGATCGGGTTTGGTGGAATCTTGGGCTGCTCTCCGAGCTGCCCCGCACCGTCGCGCTATCCGCGTTGCTCAGGTCATGCGTGAAGCGACAGCCGCGCGGCGTGTTCACCGTGAGTGGAGACCTCGCGAACTACGACGACGGACGGCGCGACCTACGGCTGTCGCTCAGGGAACACTTCGCCGAGCAGCTCGCTGCCTACAACGCTTGCGTTTTCTCCAACGGAAGACGCAACCTCGCGCTGCACGGCGACGTCTTTGCGATCGAGTCGTCCGATTTCGACTTGGTTTACCTCGACCCTCCCTACGTTCCGCGCGCGGACGACAACTGCTACGTCAAACGCTACCACTTCCTCGAGGGCCTTTCTTGCTACTGGCAGGGCCTGACGATCATGGAAGATACGCGGGTCAGAAAGATCCGAAAGGCGCATACGCCGTTCTCTTACCGTCGGGAGTCGCTGGCCGCGTTCGATCGCCTTTTTGCGCAATTCAGGCGCAGCATCCTGGTCCTCTCATACTCCTCCAACGGCTACCCCGACCTCGATGTGCTCGTGGATCTGATGCGACGATACAAGTCGAAGGTCGTCGTTCATGATCAGGCATACCGCTATCACTTCGGCACCCACGAACGTGTGCAGCGGGCCAATGTCCGCGAGTACCTCCTCGTCGGCCAGTAGAACGCATGCGGCTTCATCTCAAAGCACTCGACATCACTAAGGCGATCACTGCCATCGTTGGACGCCCGACGACCTGGTCTGACGTTCTCATAGAACGCTTACGAAGCGGGCGTGGCAGCGCCATCAAGGGACAAAGACGCGGCCGGACTCTCGAAGATTTCACGGAACACGTCGTCGCGTCCGTGTTCGGTGCGGGAAAATACGAGGTGCGCTGCCGCTTCGTGGGCGAGAGCGGCATGAGCACGGAAAAATGCGAATTCGCGATTCCTACGAAGAAGGACCCTCGCATCCTGATCGAGGCGAAAGCGTATGGCGCGACGGGCAGCAAGCAGACTGACGTTCTCGGCGACGCCGAACGTATCATCAGTCAAAAGCGCCATGACACGACGTTCTTGTTGGTGACCGATGGCTCGACGTGGATTGATCGTAAGAACGACATGCGCAACCTACTCGCCCTCCAGAATCGCGGTCGGATCGCGCGTATATATACGGTGAAGATGAGGAACGAGCTTCAGCGCGATCTTGGTCAATTGAAGGTAGAGCACGGGTTGTAGTCGTCATCGTGCGGGACTCCTCGTTCGTGCTTTAGCAGGCGGCGCAGGCTAGCGTACGGCCGCGCTGGGGTCCCCACACTCTAGCCGCGACCAGAATGAGACCGCAATCGAGATCAGCGCCCGATGCCGAGGCGCAGCCGGCGCCGGTCGAACGGCCCGGCCTGGCGACGCTGGCGATCCTCGCCACGATCGTCATGTGGGGTCTCAGCAGCGTCGCGATCAAGGCAGTCGGCGCGAGCGGCCTCGTGACGGCGCTTTACCGGCTCTGGTTCGCGATCCCGCTGCTCTGGATCTCGGTGCTGCTCCCGCAGGTGCGGAGCACGCTCGATCGGCGCTGGCTACGCGGCTCGGTGCTCGGCGGGTCGCTCTTCGCGGTGCACCAGATGCTCTACTTCAGCGGCTTGAAGCTCACGACGGTGACGAACATGAACATCATCGGCGCGCTGCAGCCGGTGCTGGTCCTCTGGGTCGCCGGTCCGTTGTTCGGCGAGCACGCGAGCCGCTCCTCGGCGCTGTGGTCGGCGGCGGCGCTCACCGGCACCGCGCTCGTGGTCGCCGGCGCGCGTGCGGCGCCGACGTGGAGTGCCGCCGGCGATGCCGTCGCGGTCCTGAACCTCTTCGCCTTCACCGCCTACTTCCTCGCCTCGAAGCGGGTGCGCGCGACGACCGGGGCGTGGGCGTACGTCGTCGGCATGACGACGGTCTCGGGCCTGGTGATGCTCCTCGTCTGTCTCGCCACCGGACAGGACCTCGGCTCGCCGCGTGGGTTCGAGTGGCTCGTCATCCTCGCGATCGCGGTCTTCCCCGGGACGCTCGGCCACGTGCTCATGAACTGGGCGCACGCCCACGTGTCGGCGTTCTCGATCTCGATGCTGCTGCTCGGCGTCCCGGTCGTCGCCGCCGCGGCCGCCGCGCTCGTGCTCGGCGAGCACATCACCGGGCTGCAGATCCTCGGTGGCGCCGTGGTCCTGGTCGCGATCGCCAACGTCGTGCTGCGGATGGACCGTCGTACGGCCGAGGCCCTCGCCGAAAGCGCTGCGGAAACCGACGCGCCCTGACGGCAGCCCCGGATGAGGGCACGCGTCGCCGCGAGGCACAGGTCGCGCTCTCAGAGGGCTTCGATGCTGTGCTCGCCGGTGCGTATGCGAACGACCTCGTCCACCGGCGTCATGCTGACTTTCCCGTCGCCGAGCTTGCCCGTCTTGGCGGCCCGCCTCAGCACCTCCACCACCTGCCGCGCCTTCGCGTTCTCGAGCACCATTTCGATCTTGATCCTCGGCAGGGACGTCACGACGTACTCCACGCCTCGGTAGAGCTCGTTGTGGCCCTCCTGCCGGCCGAAGCCCTGCACCTTCGACACCGTCAGGAGGTCGACCCCCACCTTCGCCAACGCCTCCTTCACGTCGTCGAGCTTGAACGGCTTGATGATGGCCTCGACCTTCTTCATCGCTCCCTCCCACAGCGCGACGCGATTCGCGATGGGGGGAAGAGCAATCGCGAGACCATCCACCACACGAGGTACGTCGGTCTCCTATGAAGGATGGAGGGACATCGCGAGACGCGACGCCCCGACGGCGTGTGGCCGTCGATCTCAGGGCTCGCGCTCGTGCGCGCCGATGAGCCCGACCCGGACCGCGTAGAGCGCGAGCTCGACCCGGTCGCGAAGGCCGAGCTTCTGGAAGACGTTGTTGACGTGCGTTTTGACCGTCACCTCGGTGATGTCGAGGCAGCGTGCGACCTCGGCGTTCCGGAGCCCACGCGCGACGTGCCGCACGATGTCGCGCTCGCGCGCCGTCAGGGCGGCGCTCGCCGGCTCGCGCAGCCGCGCCACGACGTCCGCTTGCAGCGACGGCGGCATCCACACCTCGCCCTTGGTCACGGCATTGAGCGCCGTGAGCAGCGTCTCGATCGCGTAGCGCTTGAAGACGATCGCGCGTGCGCCGGCGCGAACCGCGGCCACCGCATCGTCGAC
>JBGPIT010000212.1:0-8747 GCA_041485125.1 Binatia bacterium
AGTTTCTCGCCCTCGTCTCGCACGAGCTTCGGGCGCCGCTTCAGGCCATCCTTGGGTGGACGGAGCATCTCCGAGAGGAGGGCATCGACAGGGAACTCCTGGACCATGCGCTCGACACCATCGAGCGCAGCGTCAAGACGCAGACGAGACTGGTCGCCGACCTGCTCGATGCCGCCCGCATCGCAGCCGGAAAGTTTCGCCTCGAGGTACAGCCGCTCGCGCTCGCGCGCGTCGTGCGTGCGGCCGTCGTGACGGTCCGTGCGACGGCGAACGCGAAGGGGATTCGGCTCGAGACGACGCTGGCGCCGGCGTCGGTCCTGGGCGATGCCGACCGGCTTCAGCAGGTGGTGTGGAACCTGCTGTCCAACGCCGTGAAGTTCACGCCAGATGGTGGCTGTGTGCAGGTCGTGGTCACGACGGTTCGGGACCGGGCGCGGCTCATCGTGCGGGATACGGGGAGGGGCATCGATCGCGACTTCCTTCCGCACGTCTTCGAGCGCTTTGCGCAGGCCGACCAGCCGACGATCCGATCACACGGCGGTCTCGGCGTGGGGCTGGACATCGTCCGCCATATCATCGAGCAGCACGGCGGCTGCGTGCTCGCCGAGAGCGACGGCGCAGGGCACGGGGCGACATTCATCGTCGAGCTGCCGCGTCTCCGGACCCGGCCGGCGCGCCCCAGCACGCGCTCCCACGCCTGCACTCCGGACGACCGATCGGCTTGAGCACCGCGCTCTGGCTGACCGGCGGCGTGTGGCTCCCCCGACCCGAAGGCATTGCGCCGCCAATGAACCGGCCGATGGCGACGCTCAACCGAGGAGCGACGATCACGTTCTCATCTTCGCAAACCCGCTCAGTCACGATTCCCGGCTGTGAGAAGCCCCGACGTCTGCAGGCAGGCAATTCCGCGGCGTACCACGAGAAAATCAGTGGCACGTGCTCTGCTCACCACGCTCGTTATGGATGAACGGGACGGAGTGATCTCGAGCTACCTCGCGCCGACCACAAGCGCATCGCCGACCTTCTCGAGCGCGCGGGCTATGACCCTGGGCTGATCGACGAGCCCATCCCAACCGAACACGAGGAGATGAGATCATGACGACCAAAGGACGCACTTCCGCGATCGTGCTGGCGCTCGCGGCGGCGGCGCTGGCATTGCTGTCGCGGCCGGCGACCAACCCCGCGATCGGGACGAGCGATGCGGCGCCGGGCGGCAATCCGCTCGACGAGATCATCCAGCAGCGTGGCCTCACGCCCGACGAGGCGGAGGCGGCGCTGAAGACGTTCGTGCCGCCCGGGAAGTACGACGATTTCATCATGTTCACGTCGGGCGGTCACCGCGGCACCATCATGCTCTACGGCATCCCGTCGATGCGCCTCCTGAAGGAGATTCCGGTGTGGGCGCCGGACGCCTGGCAAGGCTGGGATCAGGGCGACATCGCGTCCGGTGAGATCGTGAAGAAGGGATCGTTCGGCGCCGGGCTGCCGACGCAGACCTGGGGCGACCTCCACCATCCGCAGATGTCGCTCACCAACGGCAAGTACGACGGCGAGTGGGTGATCGGCACCGACAAGAGCGCGGGGCGCGTCGCGATCATCTCGCTCAAGGACTTCAAGACCAAGAGCATCTACAAGATCCCGAACATCGACTCCGACCACCACGGCGTCTTCACCGACTCGAGCGAGTACATCATCGTCAGCACCTTCTTCCCCGAGCCGTTCAACGAGCCGAACGGCTACGCGCCGATCGAGGACTACAAGACCAAGTACAAGGGCAACGTCAGCTTTCTGAAGTTCGACCACGAGAAGGGCCGCATCGTTCCCGCCGACTCGTTCCAGATCGAGCTGCCGCCCTACTTCCAGGATCTCTCGATCGCCGGACGTGGCCCGTCGGACGGCTACTTCTTCATCAACTCGATGAACGTCGAGATGGCGACGGGCGGCGACCTCGAGGGCAAGCCCTCGATGGAGATCGCCGCCTCCCAGCGCGAGATGGACTACCTCCACGTCATCGACTGGAAGAAGGCGGCCGAGGTCGCGAAGGACGCCACCAAGACCAAGATGATCAACGGCATCAAGGTGATCTCGCTCCCGACCGTCGTCGCCGAGAAGCTCATGTACTTCGTCCCCGAGTCGAAGAGCCCGCACGGCGTCGACCTGGTGCCCGGCGGCGAGTACGTGATCGTGTCGGGCAAGCTCGATCCGCACGTCACCGCTTACTCGGTCGAGAAGATCAAGCAGGCGATCGCCGCCGAGAACTTCGAGGGCAAGGACGACTTCGGCGTCCCGGTCCTCAAGTACGACGCCTGCGTCGCCGGCTACATCGAGACCGGCCTCGGGCCGCTCCACAGCGTCTTCGACGGCAACGGGAACGGCTACACCTCGCACTTCCTCGACTCGACCGTCGTCAAGTGGACGATCGGGCCGCCGTACAATCCGCCGGAGAAAGCCTGGAAGGTCGTCGACAAGGTGTCGGTCCACTACAACATCGGCCATCTGCAGGCGCCGGCGTCGAACACGAGGAAGCCGTCGGGCAAGTACATCGTCGCGCTCAACAAGTGGTCCGTCGACCGCTTCCCGCCGCTCGGCCCGCTGCACCCGCAAAATCTGCAGCTGATCGACATCAGCGGTCCGAAGATGAAGCTGCTCTCCGATACCCCGAGCATCGGCGAGCCGCACAACTCGATGATCGTGCCTGTCGAGCTGCTCCAGCCGTGGACGACGTATCCGGAGACCGGCTGGGACGCGATTGCGATGCGGCACTCCGACCACGCGACGGAACAGGGCAAGGAAGCGGTGACGCGGAACGGCAACACCGTGACGGTGAACGGCACGCTCGTCCGCTCCCACTTCACGCCCGACATCGTGCGCGTGAAGGAGGGCGACCACGTCGTTTTCAACTGGACGAACGTCGAGAGCGCCCGTGACGCGACTCACGGCTTCGGCCTGCACGGCTACAACGTGAATCTCTCGGTCGATCCCGGCGCAACCGAGAGCGCCGAGATCGTGGCGAGCAAGGCCGGCGTGTACCCGTTCTACTGCACCGAGTTCTGCTCGGCGCTGCACATGGAATTCACCGGCTGGATGCTGGTCGAGCCGAAGAAGCAGGAGGCGAAGAAGTGACCGACGACCGCGCTCGGAGCGCCGGCGACGACGAGGCACCAGCGTCGCAAGCGATCGGTTGCGCGGCGGCCGTGATGACGCCGATCCGGGCGGCAGACCCCGCCGCCCGCGCGCTCGATGATCCGCGCGCGACCGCGGCGACATCAGGCTCGAGCGGTGTGCCAACCGCCGGTAGCGACGCGGCACCGACACGGCCGGTGCCGTCGCAACTCGAGCGGACGTCGGCGCGCAATCCCGCCGCGTCCGAACGGCGAGCGCCCGATCCCGTCGCGACCGTCACGATCGTCGCGGTCGCCGTGATCGCGCTCGTGCTGTCGTGGCTCTTGCCCTGGTGGGTGATGAAGGCGCGCGCGCCGCAGTACGGCCAGCGCACGCTCGTCGTCGAGATCGGACCGCGCACCGTCGAAGGTGACATCCGCGAAATCGACCTGCTCGGACACTACGTCGGCATCCAGCCGATGGGCACGATCGCGCACATCGAGCGGACGATCGCGCCGTTCGGTGTCTGCGCGACGATCCTCGGCGTGCTCGCATGCGGGTTCTGCCGCCGCCGCTGGTTGCGAGTCCTCGCGGTGCTGCCGGCGATCGTGATGCCGGTCCTCGTCCTCGTCGACTTGAAGCTCTGGATGGTGAAAACGGTCCACGACCGGAACCAGGACTCGTCGCTGAACCTCACCGTGAAGAGCATCGACCCGAAGCTCTTCGGCGAGTACGAGGTGGGACAGTTCAAGGTCGCGACCGAGCTCGGGGGCGGGTTCTACGCGGGCGCGCTGGCGTCGCTGCTCGGCTTGGGCTTGGCGTTCGCGGTGCCGCTCTCGATCGGGCGCCGCCGCGTCGTCGCGATCGTCCTCGGCGCGGGAGTTGCCGCGACGATCGCCGCGCCGGCGCATGCGGCGGAGCTCGCGGTCGGCAACGGCTACGACACGATCGCGGCCGCCGTCACGGCGGCACGCGACGGCGACGTGGTACTCATACCGGAAGGCATCCATCACGAGCACGTGACCCTCGACCGCTCGGTGCGCCTCGTCGGCCGGCCGGGTGCCGTGATCGACGGCGACGGCGAGGGCACGGTGCTCCGCATCACCGCGCCGGGTGTGGAAGTGCGCGGCCTCACCGTCCGTGGGAGCGGCTCGACGTACACCAGCGAAGACACCGGTATCCGCATCGATCACGCCGCCGACGTACGCGTCGTCGATACCCGGATCGAGGACACGCTCTTCGGGATCTTCGTCGCGCAGGGCGACCGCTGCGTCATCGAGCGCTCGACGGTGATCGGCAAGGACCTGCCGCACGTCCGCCGCGGCGACGGCATCCGCCTCTGGTACTCGAGCGGCTGCCGGCTGACGGGCAACCTCGTCGAGCGCAGCCGCGACGTCGTGATCTGGTACTCGTCGGGGACGCTGGTCGAGGACAACGTCGTCCGCACCAGCCGCTACGGCCTCCACTACATGTACTCCGATCGCAACGTCTTCCATCGCAACCGCTTCGAGGACAACCAGGTCGGCGCCGCGATCATGTACAGCCGCGGCATCGAGCTCACCGAGAACGCTTTCTCGTTCTCGCGCGGGCCGGCGGCGTACGGCGTGCTCCTGAAGGACGCCGACGACGTCTTCATCACCGGCAACCGTTTCATCGAGAACACGACCGGTCTCTTCATCGACGGCGCGCCACAGTCGAAGGACGGCCGCGTCGACGTGCACGGAAACCTGATTGCGCGGAACGACGTCGGGCTCGCGCTCCAGCCGCTCTCGCGGCGCATCCGATTCTGGGAGAACGCTTTCGTCGGCAATCGCGGCCAGGTGCAGATCGTCGGGACCGGCAGCGCCGATGAGAACGTCTGGGCGGTCGGCGGTCGCGGCAACTACTGGAGCGACGCGACGCTGTACGACCGCGACGGCGACGGCGTCTCGGAGTTGCCGTACCGCCTCGAGAGCACGTACGAGGTCCTCGCCGATCGCTATCCGGCGCTGGCGTTCTTCGATGCGACGCCGGCGGCGGAGGCCATCGATCTCGCCGCGCGCCTCTTTCCCATTTTCGCGCCGCGCCCCAAGCTCACCGACCCGTATCCTCTGGTACAGGCACCCCTCACCGCGTGGACGCGGAGCGACGGCGCGGCGACCGGTCGCGCCGGCTTCGCCGTCGCCGGTGTCGCACTGCTCTCGCTCGGCGCGCTTTGCGTCGCCGGCGGCGTAGTGCGGGTATGATTGTCGCCAGCGAGCTCCGCCTCGCGCTCGACGGCCGCACGATTCTCGAAGGTATCGATTTTCGGATCGCGCGTGGCGAGTCGGTTGCGCTGGTCGGCCCGAACGGCTCCGGCAAGACGAGCATCCTCCGCTGCATCCTCGGCCTCGTGCCGTTCACCGGCCGGATCACGGTCGGCGGCCACGACGCGGTCCGGGAGCCGGTCGCCGCGCGGACGCTCTGCGCGTACGTCCCCCAGAAGCCGGCGTTTGGTGACGTGCGCGCGATCGACGCGCTCACGTTCGTCGCCCGCCTGCGGCGGATCGATGCCGGGCGGATCACCGCCGCGCTCCGCGCCGTCGACCTCGAGCCATACGCGCGGCTCTCGGTGCGGCGTTTTTCCGGCGGCATGCAGCAACGCCTTTCGCTCGCGGCGGCACTCCTCGTCGACGCGCCGGTGCTGCTCTTCGACGAGCCGACGGCGAACCTCGACCGCGACGCACAGGCGACGTTCCTCGACATGGTCGCACGTCTGCGTGACGAAGGGCGGACCCTCGTTCTCGCCTCGCATCGTCCCGAGGAGGTCGAACGCCTGACCGAACGCGTGCTCCACGTCGATCGCGGCCGGATCACGCCGGACGGCGTATCGCACCCGGCTCTCACCGTCCCGCCGGGGCGGGTGATCCGGCTCGCGGTACGGGCGGTGACGCGATGAGGTTTCGCACGATCGGCCTCGTCGGCGGCCGGGAGCTTCGCGAGGCGATCCGCAGCCGCTGGTTCGTGCTCGCGGCCGCTTGCTTCTTCGCGCTCTCGCTCGGACTCGCGATGCTCGGTCTCGCCGGCGCCGCCCGCTCCGGGCTCGCGGGTTTCGATCGGACGACCGCGAGCCTCTTGAACCTCGCACTCGTCTTCGTGCCGCTTCTCGCGCTCGCCCTCGGCGGCCTCGGCATCGCCGGCGAGCTCGAGGACGGGTCGCTCGCAACCGTCCTCGCGCAGCCGGTCACGCGTCTCGAGGTCTACCTCGGCACGTATCTCGGCCTACTCGTGGCGCTCGCGGCGTCGGTGTCGCTGGGCTTCGGCGCAACGGCGCTCGCCGTCGCCGCGTTCGCGGGAGGCGGCAACGTCTGGGGTTTCGCTGGCCTCGTCGGTTTGGTCCTGCTCCTCGCCGCGGCGACGCTCGCGATCGGCAGTGCGCTCGCCGTCGCCACCCGCGGCCGCGCGCGGGTGATCGGCGCCGTCTTCGCCGTTTGGCTCGCTCTCGTCTACGTGTCCGATCTCGGCACGATCGGCCTCAGCATCGCGCGCACGCTCGCGCCGGCGCAGATCTTCTTTCTCGCGCTCTTGAACCCGGTCCAGCAGGCGCGTGTCCTCGGTACGCTCGCACTCACGAGCCGCGTCGACGTACTCGGGCCGGTCGGCCTCTACGGTCTCGACCATTTCGGCCATGCCGGTCTGGCGGCATTGCTCGCCGCGGCGTTGCTGACTGCGACGATCGTGCCGCTCGCGCTCGGGTATGGGCTCTTCCGGAAGACGCCGATCACATGAGACCGCTCGTCGCCGTCGCCGGCGCGATCGCCGTCGTCGTGATCGGGGTCGTCTTCCTGTGGCCCGCGCCGAGCGTCGGACCGGAAGCGATCACGCACGGGCGTGACGCGTGCGCGCAGTGCCGCATGCCGCTCACGCGGCCGGGCTTCGCTGGCGAGCTCCGCGATCATGCCGGCGTGCTCACCAAGTACGACGATCTCGGCTGCATGCTGCGCGCCATGCTCGCCACCCACGAGGAAATCCCCGGCGCCTGGGTCGAGGACCACGTGACGTTCGATCTCGTCCCGCTGCTCGGCGCGACGATCGTCCAAACCGCCGACGTCGAGACGCCGATGGCATCCGGCCTCGTCGCGTTCGTGGACGCGGACGCTGCGGCGGCCTTCGCCCGCGCGCACGGCGCGGAAGTCGTCGCGCTCGAGACGCTGCTCCGAGATCCCGGGCGCTTGGCGGCGGCCAGCTCGCGACGTTCGGCCGCAATCGACTCCAGGAGAGAACGATGATCAGACACGGTGTAGCGGCGCTACTCTCGTTCCTCGCGCTCTGCGTCGCCGTCTCGACGCATGCGGAGGAGGAGCACGGTGACCGCGGCGAGCACGCCGAGCAGCACGGGGCGCGACCGCTTTCGGAAGCGAACGCGGCGGCGGGAAAGCCGCTCTACCTCCGCGAGTGCAGCGGCTGCCACGGCGACCGCGGCAACGGGCGCGGACCGGCAGCGGATTTCGTCGAGCCGCGGCCGCGCGACTTCACCAAGGCGCAGTTCAAGTTTCGGACCACCGCGCCCGGGCAGCCGCCGGCGACCGCAGACGTCTTGCGTGTCATCGAGCGCGGCATACCGGGCACCGCGATGCCGTCCTTCGCGTTCCTCCCCGCCGACGAGCGCCAGAAGATCGCCGCCTACGTCCTCAAGCTCGCCGATCTCCTCGATGGGCCCGAGCCGCCACCGCTCGTCATTCCTTCCGCAGCGGCGACGAGCCCCGAGACGATCGCAAAAGGCAAGACGCTCTACGCGGATCTCGGATGTGCGAGCTGCCATGGGGATCTCGGCAAAGGCGACGGTCAGCCGGAGCTGAAAGACGCGGACGGCCGTCCGAGCAAGCCGCGCGACTTCACGTCCGAGCACTTCCGAGGCGGCGGCGACCGCGCGGACCTCGCCCATCGCATCGCCGGCGGCATGGACGGCACGCCGATGCCCTCGTACAACGACTCGCTCGAGACGCCCGCGGACGTGTGGGCGCTCGCGGACTACGTGCTGTCGCTGCGCGCGCCCGCGATGGCGAAGCCGCGAGCCGCCGCCCCCATCGCCGCCGGACGCGAGGTCGCGGCGAAGTTCAGCTGCGGCGGCTGCCACGTGCTCGACGACGGCAAGGGCGGCGACGTCGGCCCGGATCTCCGCGTCTCGGGCCAGAAGCTCGACTCGAATTGGGTGCGCGCGTTTCTCAAGTCGACCCGCGAGTACGGGAAGATCTACCCGTGGCGCGTCTATCGCATGCCGCAGCTCGCGCTCAGTGACGAGGAGATCGAGGTGATGACGACGTATCTCGCCACGGTCGGCAAACGCGCCGTCGGGCCGGTCGATGTCCCCGATCCCGCGACCTTCCCGCCCGAGAAAGTCGAGCAAGGGAAGCTTCTCTACGTCGTGCGCTGCACCGAGTGCCACAACCTCGGCACCGCCATCCCGACGTTACCGATCAAGCAGCAGGGACCGGACTTGATCCTCGTTCCGCACCGGGTCGACTTCGAGTGGGCCAAACGTTGGATCCAGAATCCGAAGGCGATCGATCCGAAGACGAAAATGGTCGGCCCCGATCTCACGTCCGAGCAGGTCGAGGCCGTGCGCATGTTCGTGTGGAAGACCGCGATCGATGCGGGCGCCAAACCGATGCGCGCAGCGACGGCAC
>JBGPIT010000213.1:0-8737 GCA_041485125.1 Binatia bacterium
GACGCCGTCGCGCCTGCCGCGCGCACGGCGCTCGTCACCGCGGCGTACGGCGTTGGCGACATCCTGCGCGTCACCCCGTTGGTGCGGGCACTGCACCAGCTCGAGTACGCCGTCGATCTCCTCATCGCGCCCGACTATCCGGAGACCGTCGAGCTCTTGACGGGTGCGCCGGAGCTGCGGCGGATCATCGCGTACGACGGCCTCCGCGAGAACCGCGGGACGCGGCCGATCCCCGAGCTCGCCGGAGCGCACTACGACCTCGCCACCTTCACGCGCTGGAGCATGCCGCTCGAGCGCTGGGTGCGCGCCGAACGCCGCTGCCGATTTCCGGAACGTCCCTGGCTCGAGCGCGGCGATCCCGCCTGCGTCGAGGCACTTGCGCGCGAGGTCGGCTGGCGGCACGCGATGCCGGCGCCGTTCGCGCGCTGCTCGGCGCGCGACTTCGGGCTTCGCCCCAACACCATCGCGCTGCACCCCGGCTGCAAGCGCGACTGGCCGTGGAAGAAATGGCACGGCTTCGACGAGCTCGCGCGCCTGCTGCCGGAGGTCGTGCTGGTCGGGACCGGGGAGGATCTCGACAATCGCGGCACGTACTTTCAGCGCCCCTTCGCGTGGCCGGCGCACGTGAAGAGCTTCATCGGCGAGCTCGGGCTCGCGGATACCGCGGCGCTGCTGAAGCAGTGTGCCGCGCTCGTCTCCAACGACTCGGGCCTGATGCACCTCGCCGCGGCGCTCGGTGTGCCGACGTTCGGCATCTTCGGTCTCACCGATCCGCGCCGCGAGGTGATGCCGTCGGACCACGTGTTCGCGTTGACGAACGAAGCGGCGTGCGCGCCGGCATGCCGGCGCCGGCCGTGGGGAAGCCGTGACTGCGAGCGGCACCTCGCGTGTCTGCGCACGCTCTCGCCCGACGACGTCCTCCGACAGATCGGCGCCAAGCTTCCGCACGCGCGGCCCGAAGCGCGTCCGAGCCCGACGGCCGTCACGAAGGATGCCAGCATGGACGACATCAGCGTCGCCTACTACGCGAACGTGTTCGACGCCTCCGGCTACGGTCAGGCGGCCCGCGCCTACATCCACGCGCTGCACGACGCCGGGGTCCACGTCTCGGTCGTCGACTCGAGCCCGCACGGCCGGCAGGTGCGCGACGACCTGGTCGCGTCGTTGGTCGGCCGCGAGCGCGAGATCGACTTTCATCTTTTCCACGGCATCCCGCCGCTCTGGGCGCATCTCGCCTTCCGCCTGCGCAACGTGATCGCCATGACGGTGTGGGAGACCGACACGATGCCGCAGCGCTGGCGCAACCCGTTGAACCACGCGCTCGAGGTCTGGCTGCCGTGCGAGTTCAACGTGCGGGTCTTCGGTCCGCAGCTCGAGCGTCCCGTCTTTCGGCTGCCGCATCCCGTCGTCGGCCGCGCGGCCGACGCGACGGCACGGGCTCGCGGCGGCGAGATCCTCGGCCTCGGCGGAGAGGATTTCGTCTTCTACGCGATCTTCGAGTGGCAGGATCGCAAGGGACCCGCGCAGACCATCGAGGCCTTCTTGCGCGCGTTCTCCCAGGACGATCGCACCGTGCTCGCGCTCAAATGCAACGCGGGCGCGGCGGCGACGGCGGCGCGGATGCTGGACGAGTCGAGACGGCGCACCGGCTCGGCCGCGCGCGTGATCCTGCGCTGCGAGAGCTGGAGCGACGCCGATGTGGACGCGCTCTGCGCGCGCGGCGATTGCTACGTCTCACTTCACCGCGGGGAAGGGTGGGGATATCCGCTCTTCGAGGCGGCGGCGCGCGGCACGCCGGTGATCGCGACCGCGTACTCCGGGCCGCTCGACTACCTGAGCCCGGATCATCACCAGCTGGTTCGCCACGGGTTGGCGTCGGTCCAGCAGAAGTACCTGTACTACCATCCGAGCATGCGCTGGGCGGAGCCCGACGTCGGCCATGCCGGCGAGCACATGCGCTGGGTGCGTGACCACCCCGACGAAGCGCGGGCGCGCGCGGAGACCGCGGCCGGCCGCATCCGAGACAGCCATTCCCCGGCGGCGATCGGCGCCTCGGCGCGCGCCCGCCTGGTGCGCTTGTTGGAACGGACGAACCCGCCGAAATGGCGCCGGCTCGCCGCGATCGAGCAAGCGCGCCGCCGGCCCACGCCGCCGATCTCCGGCGATTGGTACGACGCCGGGTATTTCGAGGACGGGGCGAAGAGCAACTGGGACCGTGGATATGCATGGTCGCTCTTCGCCGATCTGTTCCGCGAGACCGCCGCCTACCTCACCGACGTGTTCCCCGAGGCGCACTCGTTCCTCGACGCCGGCTGCGCCAAGGGTTTTCTGGTGCGCGCGCTCCGCGAGCGGGCTCGTGACGCGTACGGGTTCGACCACAGCGCATGGGCGATCGATCATGCCGAGCCGGCGGCGCAGCCGTTCGTCGAGCTGAAGAGCGTCGACGACGTGGCCTTCACGCGCGACTTCGACGTGGTGGTCGCGCTCTCGCTGTTCGAGACCTTGACGGAGGATCAGGCGAGCCGGTTTCTCGCGCGAGCGCGGCAGCGGACGACGCACGCGTTGATCGCCATCATCCCCTCCTATGCCGACGACGCGGAGATGGCGCGTGCGGACGCCTCCGTCGATCGGGATCTCGCGCACATCACGATGCGGACCCGCGCGTGGTGGCACGACCTCTTCGTGCGCGCGGGGTGGCGGCAGGACGCATTGCACCGGATGGCTCAGCGCCGCTGCCAGGAGCACGAGCTGCCGCGGAGGATGCAGTGGCAGGTGTATCTCTATGCGCCCTGAAGCGCTCGTGAGTGACGGCGTTCGGGGCAGCGGTCGCTGACGCCGGCGCGGGAGGCCCGATGGAAGGCAACGCCTGCTACAAGTTCTCGACGATCCGAAACTACATCGAGCGCACCGGCAGCCCGCCCATCCGGACCGCGCTCGACGTCGGCGCGAACACCGGCGAGATCACGGTCCTCATGCAGTCGTTCTTCCCGGACGCGCACATTCATGCCTTCGAGCCCGTGGCCGAGTATTGCGCGATCGCGCGCGACCGGACCGCGCACCTGCCGAACGTCGAGGTGCACAATGCCGCGCTGAGCGCGCAGCATCTCTACTTCGACGATCTCGGCGCCCATGCTCGCCCCGCACCTCAGGCACTGTCCATTCTCAAAGGGTGCCCCGGGGCAGGCCCCGGCTGGGTCGGAGGATCGGTGGTGCTGCCCAGCGACCACGAGCTGATCAGCCGGCCCCGGCCGCCTCACGGCTACGAGAGGCTCGGTCAGGCCGTCAGGGCGATGACGCTCGACGAGGCCTTGTCCGTGCATCGCATCGACGTGCTCGATCTCATGAAGATCGACTGCGAGGGGTGCGAGCATTCGCTGCTCGGCGCGGCGCCGCTCGGCACGCTGCGCCGGATCCGGTTCATCGTCGGCGAGTACCACGAGCTGCCGCGCTTCTACCGAATGCTCACGGCGCGGCTGCAGCTCACCCACAAGGTGAACCTCATCGGCTCTGCCGCCACCGGGTGCTTTTTTGCCGAGCGTCTGGACGGCACGCGCGACGGCATTCTCCGCTACGACAAGTCGGGCATGCTCATGCCCCGCCCGTGGCTCGCGCCGTTTCCGATCGACTGGAACCTATTCGACGAGCGCTACGTCCTGCCGGACGAGCGCGCGTTCCACGCTCTGGTGTGAGCGCGTGCCGTGGCGCGCGTGCTCGTGCATCTCGCCTCCGGCATCGGGAACGTCGTCCTGGCGACGCCGTTGCTGGTGGCGCTGGACGCCCTCGGGCTCGAGGTCGAGGTCCTGGTCGACGGGGACTACGCGCAGACGGCGGCGCTCCTCGAGGGCTGGGGGATCTGCGTGCGCGTGTATGCCGACGCCGGTGAGGCGCCGCCGATGCACACCTACGAGACCGTCATCCCGGCGATCCCGCCATTCTATTGGTCGCGCTACGAGCGCCGCTACCGCGGCGTGCGAAACGCGCTGCCGCGGCCGCGCGCCACGCTCTTCTACCGTGACGAGCAAGCGTACTACCTGTCCTTCGCGTGCGCGCTCGGCTTCGACCTCGCCCGTCGCCCGCATTATCGCCTCCCGATCGCGCCGAGCTTCGCCTTCGGCGTCGGCCCCAACACGGTCGTGTTGGCGCCGGGGGGAAAGACGGGCGAGATGGCGGCGAAACGCTGGCGCCACTATCCCGCGTTGGCGACGCGCCTCGCCGAGGTCACGGTCGTCGGAACCCGGGACGACCTGTGCGCCTTCGACGGAACGCCGCTCGTCTTTCCCGCACACGTGCGGTCGCTCGTCGACCGGCTCTCACTGCGTGAGACCGCGGCCGTGCTCGCTTCCGCGGGCGCGGTAGTCGGCAACGACACCGGCTTGGCGCACGTCGCGGCGGCCGTCGGCACCGCCACGATCATGATCTTCGGCCCAACCCCCGACGTCGCGCTCGGGCCGCTGCCGCCGAACGTGACGGTCCTCCGCGCCGGCCTTCGGTGCGAGCCGTGCTGGTTCTCCGCCCGCTTCGATGCATGCGCGGGTCGCGTCGATTGCCTGCGGCAGGTGTCCGTCGATCGTGTCGCCGAGGAGCTCGGACGCGTCCTCCCGGCCGTCACGGGCGCCGCACTCGCCGGCGGCCCGGCGCGTGCGATCGGCGTGTGAGAGCGCCGCTCCCACCTGTCGAGCGGCTCCAGCCCGCCGTCAGCTCGTGTGCTGCCTCAAGAACGCGACCGTCAGCGGCCACGCTTGCTCCGTCGCGCGGAGGTTGGCGCCGTTCTGACCGCCCTGCGCGCGCAGGAAGCCGTGGCCGGCGCCCTCGTAGATGTGGGGCTCGTACGGTCGCTCGAAGACCTGCATCTTCACCTTGGTCGCGTCGACGGAGCCCGTCACCCGGGCATCGTCGCCGCCGTAGAAGCCGAGGACGGGGGCCTTGATCTTGACGAGCGTGGCGGGATCGGCGGGCGCGGCGCCGTAGTAGACGACCGCAGCGTTCAGCGCAGGCTGCGCGGCGGCGTAGGCGAAGCTCATCGTGCCGCCCCAGCAGAAGCCGATCGCCGCGCTCTTGCCGTTCGCGGCGGCGAGCGCGAGGGCGTAGGCGCGGACGGCGTTCAGGCGCGTGGCGACCTCGTCGGGCGATAGGCTCGACGCCGCTTTGGTGACGTCGTCGCGACTCGCGAACGCCTCGGTGCCGCCGCCGTTCGGGCCTTTGCCCGAGAGCAGGTCGGGCGCGACGGCGATGAAGCCCTCGGCGGCGAGCTGATCGGCGACGCCGCGGATCCAGTCGCTCAGTCCGAAGATCTCGTGGATGACGAGGACGACGGGCGCCTTGTCGGGGCGCTCGGGATAGGCGACCCACGTGTGTACGGGCGTGCCGCCGACGTCGACGTCGACCATCTCGGCGTGGCGCGGGGACTCGTCGAGGCGTTCCTTCGCGGTCTCCTCCGACGGGGGAAGGGGGTCTGCTTTGGTCGCGGCGGCCTTGCCCGCGGCCTTCGCAGGCGTCTTCGGGCTTTTCGTGGCGGTCGGATCGGCGGCACCGACCGGCATCACCGACCAGCCCGACAGCACACCCAGAACGATCGCGATCAATACGTACCTCGATACATGCCGCATCCGCGCTCCCTCCATTCGGCGCATCCTCGAATGCGGTGGCGCCGAAGTCGAGTCCTGGCGGATCGCGCGCGTCGAGAGACCCCGTCGCGCCGTGCCTCCTGCCCCGGGGATTGGTATGCTCGACTGCCAACGTCACGGAGGAGCAGGCACTGTCGCAGGATTCCAGTCGTCCCCTCATCACGGTCGTCGTCGCCGCGCGCAATGAGCGCGCGCGGATCGAGGCGTGCCTTGCGGGCTTGCGCCAGGATTTCCTGACCGGCGCGGTCGAGGTGATCGTCGTCGACAATGCGTCGAGCGACGACACCGCGGCGTTGGCGGCGGCCCAGGGCGCGACGGTCGTCCACGAGGCGCGGGTCGGCATCGGTTGCGCGCGGAACGCCGGCGTGCGTGGCGCGCGTGGCGAGCTGATCGCGTTCCTCGACGCGGACACGGTGCCCGAGCCGCGCTGGCTCGAGGAGCTCGTCGCCGGCGCCGACGATCCGACCGTCGGGTGCTTCGTCGGCGAGATCGTGCCGCTCGAGCCGACGAGCCTGGTCGCGCGCTACGTCCACGACCGGCATCTCATCTGTCAGCTGAACCTCCTCACCCGCTCGCCGCCCGCGGCGGCAACCGCGTCGGTCGCGTACCGGCGTGGGGTGTTCACCGCGATCGGGCTCTTCGACGAGTCGCTGCCGGGTGGCGAGGACAGCGACCTCTTCTGGCGCCTGGTGCGCAGCGACCGCTTCCGGATTCGCTACAACCCGCGCGCGATCGTCGCGCACGCGCACCCGTCGCGCGTCCTCGAGTTCGCGCGGCGCTCCTACCGCGAGGGCGTCGCCCTCGGCATGTTCCGGCAGAAGCATGCCGACGATCTGCCGCGCTCGTTGACCTCGCTGCCGATGGCGAGCGTGGCGCTGGCACGTACCGTCGCGGGCTTCGCACTGTATCCGCTCCGCGTGGGGCGCTACTGGCGCCGGGAGCGTCCGCCGCTCGTTCAGGCGCTCGCCTATCCGGCGCTCGACAAGGTGAGCTCGACGACGCGGCTCGCCGGGGTGATCCGCGCCCACTTGCCGCGATCCCGCCGACTGTGGCCGCGCGGCATCGATCCGCACGCGGCCGTCGAGCGCGCCGGCGCGGGCGGTGCCCCGATGTCCACGCCGGGTGCGCCGGCAGCGGTGGGTGCCGGAATCGCGACGACCATCGACCGGCTGGAGCTCGATCTCGAGGCCGCGCCGCTGCTCTCGATCGCCGCGCCCGCGCTCCGCGACCGCGTCTGCGGCGAGATCCGCGCGCTCACCCGCGGCATCGAGTCCGCCTTTCCGGGTTGCTCGGTCGTGCTGACGGGCAGCCTCTTCGCCGGCGAGGGCAGGGTGACGGAGACGCCCGCCGGTCCGACGCTCGCGAGTGACTACGATCTCTTCGTGGTGACGCCGCACCCATTGCACGCGCTCCCCGCGATCGCGCGGCGCCGTCTCGATGCCGTGATGCGCACGGTCGGGCCGCGCGTCGGCGCCGCGGACGTGGGATTCGTCTGGCTGCCGCTGGTGCGGCACCGGAAGACCACGCTCGGCGGTGCGGTGATCGGCGGCTCGCGCGCGCTTTGCGCGTTGCTGCCGGCGCTGCCGGCACCGTCGGCCGTCGGCGCGATGCTGCAGGCCTACGGCCATCTCACCGCCGCGCCGCTCGATCCACAGCGCTACGCGGAGCGCGCGGCGCGCGCGCTCGTGCGTGCCGCGCGGGCGCTCCTCTTCGCCGACGTCGCCGGCCGGCCGCGGCGCGAGTGGATCGCGCTCGTGAGCATCGACGGCGTCGCCGAGCGGATCGGCGTCTGGCGTCCGGTGCTCGGCACGGAGGTCGTCGACGCGATCCGTGCCGCAGGTGCGTTCCTCCTCGGGCGCACCGCCGGCGGCCCGCGTCCGGAAGAGCATGCCTTCCATTGCGCGATCCTGCGCGGCGCGAGCGCGCGGATGCGGGTCGACTCGAAGGTCATCGCCGCCAAGCAAGTCGTTTGGATGTTCGGCGAGGGCCGCGGGCGCCGTCCCGCCAGCCTCGGGCCACGCCCGGTACTCGAAGCCTTGCAATCGCTGGCGGAGAGCTGGCCGTCGGAGGGGCCGCCACGCGCGGAGTACGCCTCGACGCAGCGGTCGCTCGCACGGTTCGCGACCTTCAACCCGCACCGCTTCATCTACCAGCCGGGTGGAGCGCTGTCGTGACGCGGACGGTCTCGGTGGTGATCCCGTGCCTCGATGCGGCGCGCACGCTCCCCGGTCTGGTCCGCTCGCTCCTCGCGCAAGAGCTGCCGCCCGCGACGGCGCTCGAGATCGTCGTGGTCGACAACGGCAGTCGCGACGGCGGTCCCGAGCTCGTCGCCGATCTGCCGGTCCGCATCGTGCGCGAAGCGAAGCGCGGTCCCGCCGCGGCGCGGAACGCCGGCGTACGTGCCGCACGCGGCGACGTCATCGTCTTCATGGACGCCGACACCCGCGCCGCGCACCCGCGTTTTCTCGCCGCCCACCTCCGGACGCTCGACACGCGGCCCGAGGTCGCCATCGCGGGTGGACCGATCACGCACGATCCGGCGCAGCGCAGCTTGCTCGCGTTCGCGGAAAACGCGACCGCGCTCATGGAGTGGCACGACCGCCTTCCGGCCCGCGAGCTGACCTTTCAGCCGACCGGCAATCTCGCCTTCCGGCGGCCGCTCTTCGATCGCGTCGGCCCCCTCGACGAGACGCTGCTCTGTCTCGAGGACTTCGAGTGGAGCGACCGGGTGGTGCGCGCGGGCGGCGTGATCTTCTTCGACCCCGAGGCCGCCGTCACGATCACCGGTCGCGAGTCGCTGCGGGCGATCCTGTGGAAGTTCTACACCTGGGGCCTGAACATCCGGAGCACTTACCTACCGGCGCGCCGCACGCAGGCGTGGCTCTTCCCGGACCACCCGACGCTCTTCGTCGTGAACGCGCCGTTTCGCGCCCTCAACGAGACCTGGGTGACGGTGAAGCGCTGGTTCCCGACGCGGCCCGTCGCGACCGTGCTGCTGATTCCGCTCTTCTTGCTGTACCGCACCGCCTGGGGCGTCGGCTTGGCGGTCGGGGCGCGCCGCTCGCGTCATGCCGCGATCGCCGATCACGCGCCGCCGCCGAAGGACCCCGCGA
>JBGPIT010000214.1:0-8732 GCA_041485125.1 Binatia bacterium
AACTGCTGGTCGGCTTTCAAGTCGGGATAGCGCTCCGAGAGCAGCAGCAGGCGTGACAGCGCCGAGCTCATCTGGTTGGCGGCGTCGATCGTCTGCTCGCGCGGCGCGCCGGTCACCATCTTCGCGCGCGCGTTCGCGATCGACTCGAAGATCTCCTTCTCGTGCGTGGCGTAGCCTTTCGTGACCTCGACCAGGTTCGGGATGAGGTCGTTCCGTCGCTGCAGCTGGTTCTCGACCTGGGCCCAGGCGCTGTCGATCGCCTCTTTCAACGTCACCAGGCGGTTGTAGCCGCAGCCGGTCAGCGTCGTCGCGACCAGCAGCAGCGCCCCGATCGTCCATCGTGGTTTCCGCATCGTCACCTCCTCGAATGGTTCACCATTTGCCGCCCGCGCCGCCGCCGCCGAAGCTGCCGCCGCCGAACCCACCGAAGCCGCCGCCACCGCCACCTCCGAAGCCGCCGCCCGGGCCGCCGAAGCCGCCGCCCCCGAAGCCGCCGCCCCACATCGTCGGGCCCCAGAAGCCGGAGCGACGCCGCCGTCCACCGGTCATCCCGCGCGAGAGCGCCGGCAGCGCGACGAAGAAGACGAACAGCAGAAGGAGGGGCGTCCAGGGACCGAAGACGCCGGACGCCGGCGCCCGCTGGCGTCCTTTCGGCGCATTGCGCACCGGTCCGAGCGTGACGCCGTACTCTTTGGCGATGATCGCCGCCAGCCGCTCGACGCCGGCCCGGACGCCGCCGTTCAGATCGCCGGCGCGAAAGTGCGGCAGGATGTCGCGGTCGCGGATCTCGCCGACGAGACCGTCCGGCAGCGCGCCCTCGAGGCCGTAGCCCGTCGCGATGAACATGTCGCGGTCCTTCACCGCGATCAGGAAGACGACGCCGTTCTCCTTGCCGGCGACGCCGGGCTTCCACTGCTCCGCGAGCCGCATCGCGTAGTCGAAGGCCGTGTCGGGCGCCGTCGTCGGCACGGTGACGACCGCAATCTCCGCGCCGGTCAGACGGCGCAGCTCGACGAGGCGCGCCAGGATGAGACCCTTCGTCTCCGGATCGAGAGCGCCGGCGAAATCCGAGACCAAACCCATCGGCGTCGGCAGCGGCGAGGGAGCGGCAATGACGGGTCGGGCGCACAGCCCCGACGCGACGAGGACGAGCGCAAGCGCCGCGAGACCACCGCGACGCCGCCGCGTGCGGCGGCACGGCCCGGCAGCCGCGGGCGGCGCTGCGGCGTACGCGCCGATCGCGGCGCGCTCGGCGGACAATCCTGGCGCGCGCATCACGCCGCCGGCCGCGCCTCGCGGTCGGCGAGCTCGGCGAGACGCTCGACCTCGCCGAGATACGCCTCGAACCTTGTCTCGATCGGATCGCTCGGCGCGGCGCCGCCGAGCGCCGCCATGACCGGCATCGCGACGCCGTAGTGGCGCTCGAAGGCACGCACGACGGCCGCGCCGTCGCCGGTCCAGGGCTCGCCGCGCAGGTGCAGGAGGCCGCGCATCACCATGAGGAAGGTCTTCCGCGAGTCGAGCATCAACGCGCGCTGATCGCGCGCCGATCCCGCGAGCTCGATGAAGAGGGCGCGCAAGCGGACGAGCTTCCCCTTCGCCTCACGCTCGCACTCGAGACGGACCGCCTCGGGCGCGACCTCGAGATTCGTGAAGACCTCGGCACCGGCGAGCGTCTTGTGGCGTGCCTGCATGTCGAGAAACTCGAGCGGGAAGACGTCGCGCGAGCGGTCGAGGTCCTCGGTGGTCATGATGAGCGGCACCGACACCCGGTGGCGGCGCCAGCGCTGCCACCACTGCGCGACGCGGCCGAGCTGCGCGGTGCGGACGGTGTCGAGGACGAGGGCGAGATTGACGTCGGACCGCTCGGGACGGAAGCCGTCGCCGGCGGCGCTGCCGTAGACGACGAGGCTGCGGAGCTCAGCGGGAAAGAGCGCCGCGAGCTCGCGCGCTGCATCGGGAACGATGCGCGCGGGATCGATGCGCCACGGCATGACGGGCGATGATAGGGACGGTCACCGGTACGCGCAACCGAGGCGGCGGCGGTGGCCGGGTGCGGCACGAGCTGGTAAGGAACCCGCCTGCCCGACGATCTCGACTGGATGCAGACGCCGATCGACGTGAACGCCGCGCACGTGCACGAGCCGAATGCGCCGCGGGCGCTCGTCGCCCAGCTCGCGACCGCGGTCCGCTTCCTCACCGTCCTGCCGGTCCGCGGCGCGACCGCTCCGCTCGGCGAGAGCGCGGTCTTCTTCCCGCTCGTCGGCGTCGGGATCGGCGCGCTCCTCGTCACCGTCGACCGCGTCCTCGTCGGCTCGCCGGATCCGGTCCAGAACTTCGTCGTGATCGCGTTGCTGGCGCTGGTGACCGGCGGCCGCCACCTCGCGGCGGTCGCCCGTACCGCGCGCAGGCTCGCCGGCGGCGGCGCGGCTGCCGGTGGTCTCGCGCTCGTGCTCGCGATCGGCGCCAAGCTCGGCGCGCTCTCCATGGTCGCGCCGCCGCTCCGCGCGACCGCGCTCGTCCTCGCGCCGTTGCTGTCACGGTGGTCGCTGGTCGTGATGGCGTACGGCTCGCGCCGGCGTCCGGGTGCGGCCGCGACCCCGCTTCTCGGCTCGATGACGTTCCGCGAGTTCGCCTTGGCGAGCGTCTCGGCGCTGGCGATCGCCCTCGTCGCCGCCGACGCCTGGGCGCTCGCCGCGATCCTCGTCGTCGCCGGCGTGACCGTGGTGGTGCGCCTGGTCGCGCATCGCACCGCCGGCGGGATCGACGCCGATCTCGCCGGCGCGATCGTCGAGATCGACGAGGCGTTGGTCCTGACGCTGATGTGGATCGTCGGCGCGAGCGCGCGTATGGTCGCCGCGCCCTGAGACCCTCGAGCTGAGAAGGAGGCGGGATGCCGAAGCTGCCCTCGCACGTGATGGCGATCGACCAGGGGACGACCGGCTCGACCGTGCTCGTCTTCGACCGCCGCGGCCGCATCGCCGCGCGCGCCTACTCCGAGTTCCGGCAGCATTACCCGAAGCCGGGCTGGGTCGAGCACGACCCGGAGGAGATCTGGCGCGTCACGCTGGCGGTGGCGCGCCAGGCGTTGCGCAAAGCGGGCCTGAAGGCCGCCGCGCTCTCGGGCATCGGCATCACGAACCAGCGCGAGACGACGATCGTGTGGGATCGCCGCACCGGCGCGCCGGTGCACCGCGCGATCGTCTGGCAGGACCGACGGACCGCCGACACCTGCGCGCGCTTGAAGGCGCAAGGACACGAGCCCACCGTGCGCGCGAAGACCGGCCTCGTCCTCGACCCGTACTTCTCCGCCACCAAGGTCGCGTGGATCCTCGAGAACGTCCGTCGTGCCCGCGAGCGGGCGGTGCAAGGCGATCTCGTCTTCGGCACGATCGACTCGTGGCTGATCTGGAAGCTGACCGCCGGCCGCGTCCACGCCACCGACCCGACCAACGCCTCGCGCACGCTGCTCTACAACATCCACGACCACGCCTGGGATCCGGATCTGCTGCGGCTCTTCGAGATCCCGATGACGATGCTGCCCCAGGTGCGGCCGTCGAGCGGCGTCATCGCCGAGACCGAGTCGCACCTGCTCGGTGCGGCGGTGCCGATCGCGGGGATCGCCGGCGATCAGCAAGCGGCCCTCTTCGGCCAGGCCTGCGTCGAGCCCGGCATGATCAAGAACACGTACGGTACCGGCTGCTTCGTCCTCGCCCAGACCGGGGCGGAGGCGGTGACGTCCGAGCGCGGCCTCGTCACCACGGTCGCGTGTGGACCGGGCGGCGTGAAGAGCTACGCGCTCGAGGGCTCGATCTTCATCGCCGGCGCCGCCGTGCAGTGGCTGCGCGACGGGTTGCAGATCATCAAACGCGCCGCCGAGACCGAGGCGCTCGCGAAGAGCGTCGACTCGACCCTCGGCGTCTACGTGGTACCGGCGTTCGTCGGCCTCGGCGCGCCCTACTGGGACCCGAACGCGCGCGGCGCGATCGTCGGCCTCACCCGCGGCGTGACGCGCGCCCACCTGGTGCGCGCGACGCTCGAGTCGCTCGCCTACCAGACGCGCGACGTCGTCGAGACCATGCAGGCGGACAGCCGCCGCACCGTCACCACCATGCGCGTCGACGGCGGTGCGTCGGCGAACGACTTCCTCATGCAGTTCCAGGCCGACGTCCTCGGCGCGCCCGTCGACCGCCCGAAGGTGATCGAGACCACCGCACTCGGCGCCGCCTTCCTCGCCGGCCTCGGCACCGGCCTGTGGAAGCAGGCGGAGCTCGATCGCGTGCGCGCCGTCGATCGTGTGTTCAAGCCGAAGATGAGCCCGTCCACCCGCGTCGCGCTCTACGAGGGGTGGAAGGAGGCGGTGCAACGTGTCCGAACGGCGGAGCCCGGCGGGGTCTGAGCCCGCGGCCGCCGCGCGCGCGGACCCGGTGCCGGAGGTCGTCACGACGGCGGCCGCGGCGGTCGCCGCGTTCGCCGGCCGCGAGCCGGCGTCGCGACTGGCGGTCCGGCGTCTCGCATGCCTCGCGTTGCTTGCGATCGGCTTGATCGCGGGCGCGGCCGGACCGGCGCTGCCCGGCATCCGCGAGACGTTTCACGTCTCGCTCGGGCAGCTCGGCCTCCTGCAGGTCACCGGCGCGCTCGGCTACCTCTCGGCGGCGTTCGTCGCCGGCGTCCTCGCCGACCGGATCGGCACCCGTACCGTCCTGCTCGGCGGCACCGCGGCAGTCCTCTCCGGCATCGCGTGGTTCGTCGGGACCGGGAGCTGGATCGCGGCGATCATCGCGTCGACGGTCTTCGGCTGCGGCGTCGGCGTGCTCGACGGCGTCATCAACACGCTGGTGAGCGAGCACAGCGGGGACGCGCGCGGCGCCGATTTGAACCTCACCCACGGGTTCTTCGGTATCGGCGCGGTGGGAGCGCCGATGCTGGGCGGGCTCCTGCTGTCGATCGGGCTCGGCTGGCACGCGGTCTACGCGCCCGGCTTCGTCGCCACGCTCGCGACCGGTGTGCTCGCCTGGCGCTTGCGGCTCGATCGCGCCCCCACTGCGCGTGAAGCCACGCCGAGCTTGGCCGTCCTCGGAACGCCCGTCCTCGGTCTCCTGGCGCTGATCCTCGCGCTCTACGTCGGCGTCGAGCTCAGCGTCGGCAACTGGCTGTTCACGCACCTGAAGACGGCGTTCGACGCGACCGACGTCGTCGCCGGCGCGGCGACCGCGCTCTACTGGGCCGGGATCATGGTCGGCCGCTTCGCGATGGGGACGATCGGGGCGCGGATCGGACCGCACCAGCTGATTCTCGGCAACGCGACCGTCTCCGCGCTCGCCCTCGCCGGCGCGCTCGTCGCGCCGACCCTGGCGCTCGCGGTCGTCGCGCTCACCGTCCTCGGCGTCGCCATCGCCAACATCTTTCCCGCCGTGATCGCGATCGCCGGCGCGGCCTACCCGCACGCGCGCGGCACCGTGACCGGTGCGCTGATCGCGACCGGCGGTATCGGCGGCGCAATCTTCCCGTGGCTGACGGGCGTGATCGCCGAGCACGCCGGTCTCGGTGTCGCGCTCGGCAGCGGTGTGGTGCTGCTGGTCGCGATCCTGGCTGCCGAGCTCGGCGTGCTGCGCCTGGAGCGCGGTTGAAGCACTGCGTCGCGGCTGGTATGACGACACCCATGAAAGAAGGCATCCACCCGGACTACCAACCGGCGCGGATCGTGTGCGCGTGCGGCCACGTCATCGAGACCCGCTCGACGGTGAAGGAGATCCACGTCGAGATCTGCTCCGCCTGCCATCCGTTCTACACCGGCAAGCAGAAGCTCGTGGACACCGCCGGCCGCGTCGAGCGTTTCCGGCGGAAGTACGGCATCGAAGCGCCCGCCGAGAAGTAGCGCCGCGACACCTTCGCACCTGCACGGTGCGCAAAAGGGCAGGGGGTCGATCTCCCCGCCCTTTTTTTTCGCGCGCGGCTCGGAGACGTGGGCCTGGGATCCGGCCGGTTGCGGGGAGCGGCGCTAGGGGACGCGGGGTCGGACACGCATGTACCAGAAACTGGAAGCGGTCGAGGATCGGTATCGGGAGCTCGAAGAGCTCCTGGTCTCGCCCAACGTCATCGCGAACCGCAAAGAGTTCGCGAAGCTCGCCAAGGAGCGCTCGACGATCCAGGAGATCGTCCATACCTTCCGCTCCTGGAAGGAGCTGCAGTCGCAGATCGAGGGCAACAAGTCGCTGCTGCAAGATCCCGACGAGGCCATGCGCACCATGGCCCACGAGGAGCAGCACGCGCTGCGCGAGCGCAACGACGTCCTCGAGGGGCGGCTGAAGGCGCTCCTTCTGCCGCGCGATCCCAACGACGATCGCAACGTCCTGCTCGAGATCCGCGCCGGCACCGGCGGCGAGGAGGCGAGCCTCTTCGCCGCCTCGCTCTTCCGCATGTACACCCGCTATGCGGAGACGCGGCGCTGGAAGGTCGACATTCTGAGCTCGAGCGAGACCGGCCTCGGCGGCATCAAGGAGATCATCGCCTCGATCGAAGGGCAGGGCGCCTACAGCCGGCTCAAGTTCGAAGCCGGGGTGCACCGCGTGCAACGGGTGCCGACGACCGAGGCGTCCGGCCGCATCCACACCTCGGCGGTGACGGTCGCGGTCCTGCCCGAAGCCGACGAGGTCGACATCGCGATCGACGACAAGGATCTGAAGATCGACGTCTTCCGCTCGTCGGGTCCCGGCGGCCAGAGCGTCAACACCACCGACTCCGCCGTGCGCGTGACGCACCTGCCGACGAACCTGGTCGTCACCTGCCAGGACGAGAAGTCGCAGCACAAGAACAAAGCGAAGGCGCTGAAGATCCTGCGCGCCCGCCTGCTCGAGCGCGCCCAGGCGGAGCAGCAGTCGGAGATCGCCGCGAGCCGCCGCAGCATGGTCGGCACCGGCGACCGCTCGGAGCGCATCCGGACCTACAACTTCCCGCAGAGCCGGGTGACCGATCACCGCATCGGGCTGACCCTGCACTCGCTCGACCGCACGCTCGAAGGCGAGCTCGATCCGCTCGTCGACGCCTTGACCACGCACTATCAAGCGAAGCTGCTGCAGGCGGCGCACTGATGCCGGCGCCCAGTCCCGACGCCGGCGCGGAGCGCGCGCAGACCGCGCCGCAGACCGTCCTCGAGTACCTCGGCCGCGCCACCGAGTTTCTCGTGCGCCACGGCCGGCCGACCGCGCGCCTCGACGCCGAGGTGCTGCTGGCGTCGGTGCTGTCGACCGATCGCATCGGCGTCTACTTGCGCTTCGATCAGGCGCTCAGCCGGGTCGAGGCCGACGCCTACCGCGAGCTGGTGCGCCGGCGTGGAACCGGCGAGCCGGTCTCGCACATCACCGGACGGCGCGAGTTCTGGTCGCTGACGTTCACGATCACGCCCGAGGTGCTGACGCCGCGACCCGAGACGGAGCTCGTCGTCGAGCGCGCGCTCGCCGCGATGCCCGATCGCGACGGCCGCTACCGCGTCCTCGACCTCGGCACCGGCAGCGGCGCGCTGGCGATCGCGCTCGCCAGCGAGCGCAAGGCCGCGCGCGTGGTCGCGCTCGATCGGTCGATGGCCGCGGCCGCCGTGGCGCTGGTGAATGCGCGCGGTCTCGGCGTCGGCGAGCGGGTCGACGTCGCGGTCGGCGAGTGGACGGCGGCGCTCCGTGCCGACGCGAGATTCGACGTGATCGTCAGCAACCCGCCCTACATCGTGACGTCGACGATCGACGAGCTGCCGGCGGAGGTGCGTCGCGAGCCGCGGCTCGCGCTCGACGGCGGCGCCGACGGGCTCGACGCCTATCGGCAGCTCGTCCCGGCGGCGCAGGCGCTGCTCGCGCCGGGCGGCACGCTTGCGGTCGAGGTCGGTCTCGGTCAAGCGGAAGCGGTGGCGGAGATCTTCACGCGTGTCGGCCTGATCGAGACGACGACCGGTGCCGATCTCGCCGGCATCGAGCGCGTGGTCTCGGGGCGGGCGGCGGGAACGGATGGGAGGGGGTGTGATGACGAAGATCGTGATCCACGGCGGTAAGCGCCTGCGCGGCGTGGTGCGGGTGAGCGGCTCGAAGAACGCGGGCCTGCCGCTGCTGTTCGCGTCGTTGCTGACGGCCGAGCGCTGCACGCTGCGCGGCTTGCCGCGCGTCGTCGACATCACGACCACGCTCCGCCTCCTCGAACGGCTCGGCGTCGAGGTCGTCGACGGCGAGTTCCACACGGTGACGCTCGAGGCCCGTGCGCTCGCCTCGACCGAGGCGCCGTACGAGCTCGTGAAGACGATGCGCGCGTCGTTCCTGACGCTCGGACCGCTGCTCGCGCGCACCGGACAGGCGCGGGTCTCGACGCCGGGCGGCTGCGCCATCGGCAGCCGCCCCGTCGACATCCATCTCGCCGGCCTCGAGCGGATGGGTGCCGCGATCCACCAGCGCCACGGCTACGTCGAGGCGCGCGCCGCGCGCCTGCGCGGCGCCAAGATCGTCCTCGACTTCGCCTCGGTCGGCGCGACCGAGAACCTGATGATGGCGGCGGCGCTCGCCGACGGCGTCAGCACGATCGAGAACGCGGCGCGTGAGCCGGAGATCGTCGACCTCGCCGACGCGCTCACCGCCATGGGCGCGCGCATCGACGGTGCCGGCACGCCGCTGATCACCATCGACGGTGTGCGCGAGCTCGGCGGCTTCGACCACCAGGTGATCTGCGACCGCATCGAGTCGGGCACGCTGCTCCTC
>JBGPIT010000215.1:0-8722 GCA_041485125.1 Binatia bacterium
AGTCGAGCCCTTGCCGGATGTCGATCATCGTCATCGAGTCGTGCTCGATCCCTGCGGGTGCACCACAATGGCGCAGCATGCGCGCTGACGTGTTGCGTCGACCGCTTTGGCTGTCGACTTTTGAAATCGTCGATTTTCGTTGACGCGCGTTCGTATTGATGTCGATATCGGCGCGCGTCCCCGAGCTCGATCGGTCGTGGTCTCGAGGTCGGCGCGATCCATCTCACTCCGACAGCTCACAGGTTGCACGTTTCGGCATCACGGACCGTCCGGAGGGGGCGGAACAAAAGGGAGCTTACTCACGCAACGACGAGTGGAATCGGCGCCCGAGGCTACCCGTGCCGTCCTGGTCAGCCTCTACATGCCGCGCGGCCCTCCCGCCCGAGCTCTTGTAGTTTAGTGGGAGCGAGCCGCATCGCATCTCATAAAAACCGTAGTGCATACAAGGAGGATAACCATGTCACGTACGAGACACGATATTCTGATACGCGCGACGATTTCGTTGATGACGCTGGTCGCGGTTTGCCTGCTGGCGGGCCCCGTCGCTGCCGGCTCCTGCCCGAGCGGTTGCAGCACGGCGAGCAAGACCTGCGAGATTTCGGCGAAGATCTACGCCCAAGGCTGTAACTTCATCTGCCGCGATACGTTCGACGCGTCCGATCACCTCGAAGCGGCGAAAGAAGCGTATGCACTGTGCAAATCGACCTGCAAGATCGATCAGTTCACGGACCAGGATGCTTGCCGAGCGACCATCAGCAGCTGCGAATCGCAGTGCGGGTCGGCGTCGGACCCCGATTGTGCCGACGAGTGCGGCACGACCTACGCGGCCTGCGCCCAACTCGTGAAGAACGCAATGACTTCGTGCCGCAACGGTTGTGCCGGCGACGGCGTGTGCGTCGAGGCATGCGCGACGCAGGGCACCAGCGACCTCGCCGTGTGCAAGACCAGTCCTACCAATGGCTTCGACCACTGCCTGAGCTTGGGGTCGGCGTGCGCGGCGGCGTCGATATGCGGCAACGGGATCATCGAGCCTGGCGAGGAGTGTGACGGCACCCCCACCTGCTCGCCGACCTGCATCCAGCTCGATCACGACGGCGACGGCATCCTCGACGACGGCGACGCCAGCGGCGTCGACGGCGACCTGCCGTGCACCGGCGGCGCCACGACCGGATGCGACGACAATTGTCCGGACGATCCCAATTCCGACCAGGCGGACGCCGACGGCGACCTGATCGGCGACGTGTGTGACTACGATTGCACCGGCGGCTCCGGGGCGCAGGTCGACGGTGGCGTGTATGCCAACAGCGTGGCGCCGGTGAACGCCCTCCCCGGCGCGTTGGTGTCGGCATGCAAGACCGACGACTCGTGCTGCTCGGACACCGTCGCCGACGGCAACGGCCTGTACCAATTCCTCAATTTGAATCCCGGTACGTATCGGCTCACCGCGTATTCACCCGGTCCGGAGCTGCCGAACGCGATCACGCTCGGGGTCGGGGCCGGACCGTACGCGGCTCAGGACATCGTCGTCAGCGGTCCGGTCGCGCCCGCGGCCAATACGACGATCACCGGCGGCGTGACCGGCTCTGGGTTTCCGTCCATCAACCCCAGCGTGGACCAGACGCTGACGACGCAGGCATGCCCCAACGGCACGGGGACGTACACGATCACGCAACTCGGCGTTGTCGTCGCGGGGCCGCTACCGCTGCCGGAAGATCCGATCGGCAGCGGGAACTACAGCGTCATCATTCCGGCGAACACCTTTGTCCACGGAGCCCCGAACATCGTCTCGATCGAAATCATTTGTCCGAACCCTGATCCCCCCTATGTGGAGGACTTCACCGTCTATATCGATCCGAGCGGCTTCACCCGGTTCCTCAACGGCAGTGCCGCCGTCGGGGCGACGGTGACGCTATCGCGGGCCGACACGCCGGCGGGCCCGTTCACGATCGTCCCCGACGGCAGCGCGATCATGTCACCGCAGAACCGCACCAACCCCGATGCCTCGGACGCGACCGGTCACTTCGGCTGGGACGTCATCGCGGGCTTCTACAAAGTGCACGCGCAATTCGCTGGGTGCGTCGCCGACAGTGCGGTGTTGAAGATCCCACCGCCCGTCACCGACCTCGATCTGGTCTTCCAATGCCCGTGCATTGCCGGTCCGATGCCCGGGTGCCGCACCGCGGAGAAGAACACGCTGGTTCTGAAAAATAACGCGAACGACGCCGGCGACTCCTTCGTGTGGAAGTGGACGAAGGGACAGTCGACGACGCAGGGCGAGTTCGGCTTACCGATCACCTCGACCAACTATGCCGTGTGCGTCTATCCGAGCTCCTCGACCCCGCTGACCGCCCTCACCGTGCCGGCGGGCGCGGCGCACTGGTCGCAGTCCGGAACGAGCAAGTACAAATACAGCGACTCCGCAGCCCTGAGCACGGGAGTCAAAACCGTCATCGTATCGTGGAGTGACGAGGACAAGACCAAGATCATCGTGAAGGGCAAGGGCGGCAATCTCCCCGACCCGACGCTCGGCGGCCTGCCCGCGCCGATGGTCGTCCAGCTCCAGCAGAGCGACAGCAGCATCTGCTTCGAGTCGACCTTCAATGCGGGTGACGTCAGCACGAACACCCCGGCGCAGTACAAAGCCGTAGCGCCTTAGCGGGTCGCGATCCAATGGGCCCGAGCGGTGGCGGGGTGCAGATCCCGCCATCGCTCGCCGGCCTCCGGTCACTCGGCAGAAAATGCGAGCCGGGCCGCGAGTGCACCGCTGTTTTTCCTTGCCGGCGATGTGCGTCCAGGTGTAGTTTCGCACCTCTTTGCCGGTACTCGGGCTCGCAACCTCTCCCCGAACGGGAGAGCTGACGGGGGACACCATGAGACCGATCTCCAACATCGTCGGCGCCGCACTCACTGCAATCGTGATGACGATCGCGCTCGCGGCTCCGGCATCCGCCACGATCTGTATCGTTCCGGACAACGGCGGCACCGCTACCCTGCCACCGCAGTGCACGAACGGGTACCTGAGCCCGAGCGACGTGCACATGATCATCAACGGGCTCCCGCCCGGGGACACGATCGAGGTCGGCGCGGAGCACTCGGATTTCATCTGCGATCCGACGAACCCGCTGTGCTCCTTTCCGCTGATGCCGGGAGCGGGTTGTAGCCAGTCGGGTGGCAGCTTGGGCGGCGAGCAGGAGTGCACCAAATCTAATCTGCGGATGGCCATGCACGGCACAAATGGGCTCAGCGGCTACAACCGCACGATCCAGCTCCCGGTCAACTTCGAGACCGAGATTGCTCCGCGGACGCCGGGGCAGGTGGTGCAGAGCTTCGACACCGACATGTTCCGGCTCCAGGGGCAGCTCCCCCCGGGCGATCCCGACTTCGATCTGCTGCGGATCACGGCGGGTAACGATTTCGGGATGCCGAGCCCCGGCCACACGACGCTCACGCGGGCGCCGGGCGGGAACTGGGCCGTCGACAGCTTTTTCGACATCGAGTACCGCATCGATTTCATCGGCGCGCCGGGCGGACCGTTTGCCGGGATGTCGGGCAGCACCACGGGGACGATCCGCATGCAAGCGGGGCAGGCGGCGGTCTACGATCACCTCGAGTGCTTCAAGCCGAAGGACACCGTCAAGCTGAAGGCCGTCGCCGATCTGGTCGCGCCCGGCCTCTACGCTGCCAGCGGCTGCAAGCTCGGCCCAGCGACGAACTACTGCACGCCGGCGATCAAGATCGTCACCGTGAGCAACGTCCCGGTGATTCCGCTGCCTGGCCAGAACCTGACGACCGACTACATTTGCTACAAGATGAAATGCCCGAAGGTCGCGCTGATCCAGGGAGTCGTGGACCAGTTCGGGCCGCGTACGCTCGTGAAGCTCAAGCAGCAGCAGCTGTGCGTGCCGGCGCAGAAGACTCCGTGAGCGGGATGCCATCCGTCTCCCGTTGCTGCTCGGCTTGAGCGCAGCGGATCCTCGAAAGGTCGGGCCGGGGCGCACCCCCGGCCCGACTTGTTTCGAGAGGACAACGTCGTAGTCGACGACACCCGGCGCAGCCCCGTCCGCACGCTGATCCGTCACGTCGTCGGTCACCCGCGACTGTGGCTCTGGATGGTGGGGCTCGCGACCGTCGGCGTCGCGGCGGGGCTCGTTCGACTCGAGCTCCGTACCGGCGGGAGCACGCTTCATCCGCCCGGTGCGCGTGTCGTCGTCGATTCCGAGGCCGACGCGCTTCGGTTCCAAGACCCTCGCCAAATCATCCTGCTGGTGAGCTCGCGACCCGGAGGCGCGCCGGTCGCCTCCGCGGACGGGTTCCGATTTTTGAAGAGATTGCTGCGCGAGCTGCGGGCGCTTCCCGCCGCGAACGCGGCCGGCATCCTGTCGCTGCCGGGGCTTTCCAGGTCGGTCGACAGCAGCGCCGGCATCGTGCTCGGGACGTTCCTGGACGACGTCCCCGACGATGGACCCGCGTTCGACAGCCTGCTGTCGGAGGTGCGAGGCAAGCGCTTGGCGGACGGGCTGCTGCTCTCCCGCGACGGCCGCTACGCCGCCTTCTACGTACCGCTCGTCGCCGACCGGCCGGTTGCGGCGCTGATCGACGAGCTCGAGACGTGGCGCGACGAGCACCAGCGGGAGCCGTTCGAGCTCGAGCTCACCGGACCCGAGGTCGCCGAGGCGACGCTCGGACGCATGGTGCTACGCGACCTGGCCGTCTTCGTGCCGGTCATGGTCGTCGTGATCGCGACGCTCCTATGGCTCGCCGTCGGCAATATCGGCGGCGTCGTGATGCCGCTCGGCGAGGCGCTGCTCGTCATGCTCTGGATGCTCGGCCTCATGGGATGGACGGGCTGTCCGGTCACGCTGGTGACGACGATCCTCCCAGTGGTTCTCATGGCCATGGCGATCGCCGACGAGGTGCATCTGCTCGAGCGTATCCAGGCACTCGCGCCCGCGGGCACCGAGCCGCTTCACGAGACCGTGGTGACGGCGATGGTCGAGCTCGCCCGTCCGATCGCCGCAACCTCCATCACGACCGCGCTCGGCTTTCTTTCTTTTCTGAGCGCGACCATGAGCCCGCTCCGCCAGTTCGGCCTGTTTGCCGCCTTCGGCATCATGTTCGCGATGGTGCTCAGCTTCGTGTGGGTGCCGGCGCTCATCGTCGCGCTTCCGCGCCGCTGGTTCGTTGCTCGCGCCCGCCGGCGCGGTCCGCATCACGAGCTCGCCTTCGCGCGCTGGGCCGCGCGCCATCCAGGTCTCGCGCTCGCCACGGGGATCGCGCTGGTCGTGCTCGCCGTTCCGGGGATCATGCGCCTGCGCGTCCAGGATTCGTGGATCGACAACTTCGCGCCCGACGCGCCCCTCGTCCGCACCGAGCGCGACTATAACGACGCGTTCTGGGGATCGTATCGTTTCGACGTCGTCCTCGACGCCGCGCCGGAGTTCTTCTACACGCCGGATGGGGCCGCGTTCATCGAAGACTTCGAACGTCTGGCCGCGACAGCGCCGCACGTGAGCGGTGTGCTCACGTACCTCGACCCGCTCGAGGAGGTCGCGGGTGCGCTCGGGGCGAGCGGGCCGCTCTCGAAGCGTTCCTGGGTCGAGCTCGCCGACGCGACCACCCTCGTCGAGATGTCGGAGGACCGGCTGCAGCTCCGCGCGCTGCTCACCGAGGGCGGCGAGGCGGCACGCGTGCGTCTCTTCGTACGCAACGCCGACTACCAGCGCACGGTCGAGCTCGAGGACTACCTCGATCGCGTCGTGCCGCCCCTGGCCGCGCGATATGCGGCGGCATACCACTACAGCGGCGACCTGCCGGTGGCGCTGGCCGTCGTCGACTCGATCGTCGTGAATCAGCTGCGCTCGGTCGGCTGGGCGTTTCTGACGAACGCGCTCGCCCTCGTGCTGTTCTTCGCGCGCGGACGTGACGCGTTCATCTGCATGGTCCCGATCTGCGCCGCCGACGCCCTTTTGTTCGGCGGTATGGGCTACGCGGGCATGCCGCTCGGCATCGCCACGACGATGTTCGCGAGCCTCACCGCTGGGGTCGGCGTCGACTTCGCGATCCACCTGGTCGAGCGCTATCGCCGCGAGCGCCAGTCCGGAAGTGAGCACACCACGGCGCTCGTCGACACCATCGAGAAGAGCGGGAGGGCGCTCGGCTGGAATGCCGTGGCGCTCGCCGCCGGGTTTCTCGTGCTCAACCTTTCGAGCCTCAAGCCGAATCACAGCTTGGGCATTCTCCTGGCCTCGGCGATGATCGCCTGTTATGCGGCAACGTTCGTCATGTTGCCGAAGCTGCTTCGCCTGCTGCGACCCGCCGTGATGCTGTTGCTTCTCGCCGCGTGCGCGTTGGCGCCCGCCGGCGCCGGCGCCGCGACGGCATCGCCGTGCCGGAGCGTCGAGCCTGACCCAGCGGCCGCCGAGCTCATGGTGAAGCTCGAGAAGGCGTTTCGCGGCGACGCACGCATCGTGCGCATGCACATCCGCACCCGCTACCGCGAGCAGCACCCGCTCCACGACTACGCCGAGAAGAATCCCATCGAGAAGACGCTGTGGGGCGTCTCCAATGGAAACCCCGACGAGACCTGGCTGCTCTACGTCTTCTCCGAGCCTGGCAGGCTCGCCGGCACGACGCTGCTGCTGCAGGACTTCGCCGACCCTCGCAAGGCCGACGGTACGTGGCTCTACCTGCGCTCGCTCGACACGTTCCGCAAGATCGAGACCGGCGGCCAGCGCGTCATGGTGCCCGGCACGGCGCTTACCTACGATGACGCACGCGGCTTCATCCCGGCGGAGAAGTACGTTTTTGCGTTCATGCCTGCGGAGAAACGCCAGGCGGAGAATGACGAAGCGCTCGTCTTGGCCTGCCCGCGGGACGACCAAATCCGAGAAGCCGTCGGCTACGACTCGCTCCGCGTCGTGATCGACAAGACGAAGTCGGTGGTCCGCCACATCGCGTACGACGATCTCGGCGGCAAGCCCCTCAAGAGCTACACGCTCGTCCGCGAGGCCAAGGTCGCCGGGCGCTGGCTGCCGACGGAGGTGCGTAGCGAGCACGACGTCGAGGGCTACGTCGCGCAGATCACCTACGAGCACTGGCCGCTCGCCAAAGCCCCATCGGCCGATCTTTATCGCCCGGACGTCACCCAGGAGAAGTTCCTGCCGCGATTGGAGCGTCTGCTCACGGAGGCCGGCCTCGGCAAACGCATCCGCAAGGAGATCGAGACGGCGAACGAGGTGGTGCGCCGAAGCCAGGAGCCCATCGGCGGAACGCCGAAAGCGGCCGAGAGCCCCGCGCCTTGAGCCACCATTTCGACCGGCGCAGGCCGCGCTCGTAACGTCGGAGGGTGCCCCCGAGAGATCAGCCGAGCGACGGTCCCCGAGTCTTTTGGTGCGTTGAAGCTCGCGCGACCCAGCCCTACTTGAGCTTGACGTCCACCAGAATCGGCCCGCCGAGTGGGCCGCCCGCTTGCTTCGCGCCGCAACCCTTCTCGGCGATCTTCCCGTTCGGGAACGGATCCTTCACGGGAGGATCGACGACGCGGGGACACGTGTCGTCGAGCGCGTGGGCGTCGGCGTCGCCGAGCGACGTCTCGTCGACGGTCGCGGTCAGGCTGAAGTCCGCGTGGCCGGCGCCCGCGGCGGAATCGTTCATGCATTCGATGATGACGTCGAAGACGACGGTCAGCTTCGCTTTCGACTTGAGCGTGCGCGGCAGCGGCTTCTGCGGCTTGCCGGAATGCAGCGCCACCGTTGCGTCGGGGCAGGCGCCGAGCGAGTGCGCCTGGAGCGTGACGAGCCGCGCGAGCGTCGCGACGTCGTCGATCGTCTGCGGATTCGGGCTCCGATTCTGGACCTCGACTTTGACCAGGCTCCGGATGGCCGGATGCTTCGCGCTGAGCGTGACTTTCGCCGACGGTACCACCTTCGTCACCGCGAGGTCGTGCGGGCCGCAGTTGCCGAGCGTGACCGGCTGGCTCGCCGGCGCGGGTGAAGCCTCGACGTTCCCGGCGCGATCGGTGACGACGCTCCGAAACGCGTAACTCTTACCCCACTTGCCGTGGTACGTGGCGCTCGTCGCCGCCGTGGTGAGCCACGGCGTGAACGGCCCGCCGTCTTCCGCGCCGGAGAGCGCGAAGGCGCCGACGCCCGACCCGACGTCGCTGCCGGACCAACTGACATCGAGATCGCGCGAGCAGGCACCGACCGCCGTCACCGACGTGATGTGGCTCGTCGGCGGCGTGACGTCGATCGTGTTGACCCATACCGGCGTGTCGATCGGATCGTTGGTATCGAAGACGATGCGCGCCTGGTTGGCGATCCGCGTACTCGTCGCGAGGCTTCCCTTCGGTGCGACGGTGAAGACCACGTGACCGTCGCCCTCGGGCGGCTTGACGTTGGGCGGGAGGAAGCCCGCGAGCGGGTCGGTCGGCGGCTGCATCGTCGCCGGGTCGAGCGAGGTGAAACGCCAGGTGGCGATGCCGGTCATCGAGTCGAGCTTGGCGACGATGCGCACGAGCAGGTCGTTCGCGGGGCGGAGATCGACGTCCGCGGTGAAGTCGGTCGATCCCGGCGGCGGAAGCACCTGGTGCGCGCCGAAGTCGATCGGCCCGAGGCTGAAGCTCGCGAGATCGACGGAGTTCGGGTCGAGCTGGTCGGTAACGACAACCTCCGCCGCGGGCGCCGTTGCGCTCGGCTCGTTCTCGAACTCGATCACGTAGCGG
>JBGPIT010000216.1:0-8627 GCA_041485125.1 Binatia bacterium
AGCTCGGCCAGCGGAATGTGGATTGCGCCGTCGAGGTGGCCGGCGGCGTACTCGTCCGCGTTCCGGACGTCGACCAGCACGGTGTCGGTTCCGTCGAGACGCTGCCAGTCCGCAAGCGGCATCAGGCCGTCGAGATGGTTTACGGCCACCATGCCCGCGAGGTTCACCGGATCTTTCGCGCCGCCGAACTGCGGGGCGTAGCAGAGCTCGGCCTCGGCAAGGTCGCGGACGGTCCCGCCCATCTGAATCGCCATCGCGATCACGTCGATGCGCTTCTCTACACCCTCCAGCCCGACGGCTTGCGCGCCCAGGATGCGTCCGTCCGGCACGCTGAAGAGGAGCTTCAACTGAATCGGCTTCGCGCCCGGGTAGTACCCCGCGTGGTGTCCCGGATGGAGGTAGACCTTCTCGAACGTCGTCACGCCCGCGCGCCGGAGCCCCTTCTCGCTCGCGCCGGTGCACGCGACGGTGAGGCCGAAGACGCCGACGACCGCGGTGGCTTGCACGCCGCGAAACGGACGCGCGCGACCGCAGATCGATTCCGCGGCGACGCGGCCCTGTCGATTGGCGGGACCGGCGAGCGGCACGATCATCTCCTGGCCGGTGAGCACGTCGCGCACCTCAACGGCGTCGCCGACCGCCCAGATGCACGGATCTGCCGTTCGCATCTCGGCATCGACGGCGATACCGCCGCGCGGTCCGAGCGCCAGGCCCGCGGCCTGCGCGAGTGCGGTCTCGGGGCGCACGCCGATCGCGAGAATCACGAGGTCACTCACGATACGCGCACCGGACTCGGTGACGGCGACGATCTTCGACCCCTGATCCGCCTCGAAGCGCGCGAGTCCATCACCGAGATGGAGCTCGACGCCGCGCTCGCGCAGATGCTCGGCGACGCCATGGGCCATCTCGGGATCGAGCGGTGGCATCACCTGCGCGAGCTTTTCGAGCACCGTCGTGCGGAGCCCGCGACGCGCGAGGTTCTCGGCCATCTCGAGACCGATGAAGCCGCCGCCGATTACCAGCGCGCGCGCCGGCTTGTGCTCATCGATCCAGCGCCGAATGCGCACGCTGTCGGGAATCGTACGCACGGCGAAGATGCCGGGCAGATCGATGCCGGGAAGCGGTGGCCGGATCGGCGCCGCGCCGGGCGAGAGCACGAGGGCGTCGTAGCGCTCGTCGCGCTCGCTCGGGCCGGCCGGCGCGTCGAGGTCGCGGACGCGGATCGTGCGCGCCGCGCGATCGATCGCCAGCACCTCGTGCCGCGTCCGCACCTCGATGTTGAAGCGGTCGCGGAAGAGCTCCGGCGACGCGACCAGCAGCTTCCGCTCATCCGCGATCACGTTGCCGACGAAGTACGGCAACCCGCTGTTCGCGAACGACACGTACGGGCCGCGGTCGAAGAGGACGATCTCCGCCTCCTCGTCGAGACGGCGGAGGCGCGCGGCGCACGACGCGCCGCCCGCAACCCCGCCGACGATCACCACACGTTTGGTCGTCATCGTGCACCCCGGATCGCCCGGTTCGCCATCGCGAAGTAGGCGACCGGGACCACGATCAACGTGAACGCGGTCGACGCCACGAGTCCGAAGATGAGGCTCCAGGCGAGTCCCGAAAAGATGGGGTCGAGCGTGATCGGCCAGGCGCCGAGCATCGCGGCGCCGGCGGTCAGCATGATCGGCCGCAATCGGTGGACACCGCTCTCGACGATTGCCTCCTCGAGCGGTACCCCGTCGCGCTCCCGGTGGCGGATGAAGTCGATCAGGATGATGGAGTTGCGCACGACGATGCCGGCGAGCGCGATCATACCGATCATGGCGGTCGCCGTGAACCAGACCGGATCGGGGTAGCCGCCGACCGTCGTGCCGGCGACGGCATTGAGCAGCCAGAACCCCGGCGCGATCCCGATCGCGCCGAGCGGAATGGCGAGCATGATGATGAGCGGCATGGTGAAGGAGTGCGTCTCGACGACGAGCAGAACGTAGATCCCCACCAGCGCCGCAGCGAACGCGAGCCCGAGGTCGCGGAACACGTCGACGGTGACTTTCCACTCCCCTTCGCCGGCCCAATCGGCGGTAAATCCCACCGGCAGGACCGCATTCTGATCGCGTTGCATCGCGAGCACGGCCTCTACGGGGGGCCTGCCGGCGACGTCGCCGACCACGTACGCCACGCGTCGCAAGTCCTTGTGGTGCACCGGCTGGTCGTCGGTGCGCTCGACGAACGTTCCCAGTTCACCGAGCGGCACCGGCACACCGCCGGCACCTTTCACGTGAACCCGGGAAAGCTCGGGCGCGCCACTGCGGTGCGCCCGATCGAGCCGCACCGCGAGCCTGAGCGGCGAGCGCTCGCGCGGCTCATGGACGTTCGCCGCGTCGACTCCGGACAGCGCGAGCCGCAGCGTTCGGACCACCTCCGCCGTGCTGACGCCGTGGAGCGCGGCCTTCTCCTTGTCGACGACGAAGTCCAGCCGCGAGTGCGGCGTCTCCGCAAGGACGTCGACGTCGACGACCAGCTCCTCCTGCGCGAGGCGCGACTCGAGCGATCGCGCACCGGCGATCAGCGCGGCGTACGACGCGCTCGGGGGCGCGCCGACTTCGGCGACCAGCGTCTGGAGGACCGGCGGCCCCGGCGGCACCTCCACGATCGCCAGCGTGGCCGAATGGCGCGCGGCAATCGATTCCAAGTCGGAGCGGAGGCGAAGACCGATCGCATGGCTCTGCTGCGACCGCCGATCCTTGCCGACGAGGTTCATTCGCACGTCGGCCAGATTGGGCGCGCGGCGATATGCGTACCGGCGAACCAGCCCGTTGAAGTCGATCGGGCTCGCCGCGCCGACGTAGGCCTCGAAGTCCGTCGCCTCCGGCACGGTCGCGAGGTACCGCTCGACGTCGCGCACCGCCGCGTCGGTGGCCTCGAGCGTCGACCCTTCCGGCAGATCGAGCACGACTTGCAGCTCGCTCTTGTTGTCGTACGGCAGCATCTTGAGGGGGATGCTCCCCGACGCGAAGAGCCCGACCGCGACCGCCAGCAGCGCGCCGATGACCCCGAACATCGCCCATCGCGCGGTACGGCGCACCAGGAAGAGACGGAGGAAGCGCCGGTACGCGAGCATCGCGCGACCCTGTTCCGCCTCGGCCTCGGGCGCGTGGCCGTACTCGGTCTTCAGCATCCTATAGGCCATCCACGGCGTCACGGTGAACGCGACCAAGAGGCTCATCGCCATCGCGACGGGAACGTTCAGCGCCATCGGGCGCATGTACGGCCCCATCATGCCGGTGATGAAGAACATCGGGAGGAACGAGATGATGACGGCGAGCGTCGCCACGATGACGGGCGGACGCACCTCGTTGACGGCGGCCAGCACCGACTCGAGCGGGGGCCGGAGCCGCCGCGCGAAGTGCCGGTGGATGTTCTCGACGTCGACGATGGGATCGTCGCAGACGAGGCCGAGCACCAGCACCAGCGCGAACAGCGTGACGCGGTTGATGGTGTAGCCGGCCAGCAGATTCACGAGCAGCGTGAGCGCAAACGTGATCGGCACCGCGGCCGCGACGATCACTCCCTCACGCCAGCCGAGCACGAACGCGATGAGCGCCGTGACGGTGACGATCGCGAGCGCGAGCTCGCGGAGCAGCTCGTTCACCTTCTCGTTCGCGGTCTCGCCGTAGTTCCGCGTGACCAGGAGGTGTACGTCCGTCGGGAGGACGTCGGCGGCGAGCGCGTGCGCCCGCTCGAGGACGTCGTCCGCGACTCGGACGGCGTTCGTGCCGCGCTTCTTCGCGAACGCGAGCGTGACCGCCGGCAAGCTCTGCCCGGGCTGCACGCCCGCCGGCGCTCCGGCAGGCCCGAACGCGACGCGAACGTACGAGGTCGGCTCCCGTGGACCGTCGACGACCGTGGCGACGTCGCGGAGGTATATCGGGCGGTCGCCCGCGGCGCCGACGACGATCTGCTCGGCGGCGGCGCGGCTGTCGACGAACGGGCCGGCGACGACGGCAACGTCGCGATCGGCGCGGTTGAAGCTCCCGGCCCCGACCGCAACGTCGGCGGCCTGCACCGCGCCCGCCACGTCGAGCGGCGAAAGGTTTCGTGCGGCGAGCGCCCCGGGGTCGAGCTCGGCTCGCACCTCGCGCGCACGCCCGCCGATCAAGTCCGTGCGCGACACGTCCGGTGTCGGATTGAGGCGCGCGGCGAGCTCTTCCGCCACGCGTCTCAGGCCGGCATCGTCCATCGTCGCCGACCACAGGGTGAGAGACACGATCGGCACATCGTCGACGTCGACGGGACGCACCACCCATCCCGTGACCCCGGGCGGCGCCTCGTCGCGATGGCCGTCGATCTGGCTCTGTACCCGCACCAGCGCGCGCTCACGATCCTCGCCGACGAAGAAGCGGACCATCACCAGCGCGCTGTCGCGTCGCGAGATCGAGTACACGTGCTCGACCCCCTGCACCTGCCAGAGAAGCTTTTCCAGCGGCGTGGTGACGAGCTGCTCGACCTCCTCGGCGCTCGCGCCGGGAAAGCTCACGAACACGTCGGCCATGGGTACGACGATCTGCGGATCTTCCTCGCGTGCGGTGGCGAGGATCGCGACCGCTCCGACGACCGCCGCCACGATGAGCAGCACGGGCGAGAGCGGGCCGGTGACGAAGACGCGGACGATGCGCTGGACGAGCCCCTCGTGCCCGGCGGCGGGATCGTTCGCGATCATGCGGCGGGTAACCCGATCGTCTCGCCGCCGGCGAGCCCCGAGAGGACCTCGACGCGCCCTTCGGCGAGCGCCGCCCCGGTCGTGATCAGCCGGCGCGTCCAGCGACCGTCGTTCTGGACCAGCACCGTCTCGAGCTGTCCAATCCGCTCGACGGCCGCGGCGGGCACCTGCACGGCCTCGCGCTCGCCGACTGGCAGCCGCAACCGTCCGAACATCCCCGGGTAGACGCGCGCGACCGGCTCCAGGTTGACGCGGACCTCGAAGGTGCGGCTCTGCGGGTCGGCCGACGGGAGCACCTCCGCCACCGTACCGCTCACGGTCTTGCCGGCCGCGGGCAACACCACCGCGAGCGTCGAGCCCGGCGCGACTCGCGCGATCAGCTCCTCGCGAACCTGCGCGTCGAACCGGAGCGCTTCGGGGTCGAGAACGACGATGACCGGCCGCCCCGGGATCGCGAGGTCACCCGGCTCCACGTGCCGCTCGGCTACGACACCGTCGATCGGTGCCGGAATCCGCGTGTGCTCGATCGCGGCTTTCGCCTGGAGGTATTCAGCCTCGGCGTTCTCCATTTGTTCCGGCGTCGCGGCCTGCTGCGCGAGGAACTTCTTGACGCGTTCGTATTGCGAGCGCGCACGCACGAAACGACTCGCGAAGTCGGCGTCGTCCAAGACCACCAGCGGTGCGCCGGCGGCGACACGATCCCCCACCTGCGCAAACACGGAATTGACGCGCGCGCTCACTTGCGCCGCCACCTCGACCCGTCGGCGGGACCGGACGGTGCCGACCGCCTCCTCGACGATCGCAACCGGGCGGCGCTCGGCGGTCGTCGTGCGCGGCGGGGCGGGAAGGCCCGCCGGCTCGGGCGCCCGACCGGGATGCACGCGTCCACCCTCGAACACGCCTGCGGCGTAGAGCACGACGGCAGCGGCAAGCGCGAGGAACCCCGCCCATCGCAGCGTGTTTCGTCGCCCGCGTGTCATTCCGCGTCGCCTCCGTCGCGCGCGCGCGCGGCGAGGCGACCGATGGCGCGCTCCACGTCGACGGTCGCACGCTCGACGTCGAGCTGTGCCTGAATCTTCGCCGTGCGCACCTTTGCCTGGCCGCTCTCCGCTTCGAGGTAGCGGGTCACCGTCGCCGCACCGCCGCGGTACTGCACGGCGACGAGCTGCAGCGACTCGTCCGCGGCGCCGACCGCCTGTGCGGCGACCTCGTAGCGCGCCCGCGCCTCGCCCAGGCGGAGGTACGCGGTCTCGACGTCGCGCGCGATCGCGAGCAGGCCTTTGCGATCCGACTCGGTCATTTCGTCGACGACGGCGCGCGCGCGCCGAATGGCGGCGGCGCGGGCGCCGCCGTCGAACAGATCGACGGACAGCGCCAGGACGACCGTGTAGTCGGGATCCTTGGGGCTCGTGTGCAGGCTCGGGACGTCCGAGTAGAGGCGCGTGAGCACGTCGACGCGCGGCAGATACGCCCGACGCGCCGCCGCGAGCTCGAGGCGTGCGCGCTCGACGGCCCTCCGGGCCACGGCCGCCTCGGGTCGGAGCCGGTACGCCTCGGCGAGCGCCTCGGCGGCGGTCTCCGGCAGCGCGCCGGTAGCGTACGCCGAGTCCGCGAGCTCGACCGGCACGGTTTCCGGCAACGCGAGGAGCTCACGCAAGCCGGCGATCGCCAGCCGCTGCGCGGTCTCGCTGCGCAGGCGCAGCTCGCGCGCCTCCGCCAGCCGGACCTCGAGCGAGAGCACGTCGGAGCGGAGCGCGCTGCCTCCTTCGAGCTTCGCACGGCTCTCCGCCACTTGCGACTCGACCGTCCGTACGCTGGCGTCGTCCGCCGCGAGCAGCTCACGCGCCGCGCGCGCATCGAGGTAGGTCGCGACGACGGCCGCGATCAGAGCATTGGCGGACGCGTCTCTGGCAAGCCCGCTCGCCGCCGCTGCGGCGTCGGCACTCCAGTGACCCAACAGGTCGCGGCCGCCGTTGAAGAGGTTCCATTGCAGCCCGAGGCCGCCCTCGAAGTTGTCGAAGGATCCGGGGTCGTTGAAGTCGACGCCGGGCGGTAGACGGCGCGCGTCGATGCGCTTGAAGAGGTACGCCGAGGGCGCGTCGCCGTGGAGGTACGCAACGTCCGCCGACAGCCGCGGCCAGAATACCGCCGCGCTCTCGGCCAGCCGTGCCCGTGCCTGCACGACGCGCGCCGCCGCCGCCTGGAGGTCGGGATTGCGCGCGAGCGCCAGCCGGATCGCATCATCCGCGGTCAGCGGGGCCGACGGGAGCGACGACTCGACCTCGAGTGGCGACGCGCGCAGCGACACGGGCGCGGGCGGAGGCACGAAGTCGCGCCGCTGCAGACAGCCCACCGACGTGACCAGGCACGTCGGCGCCACGATCAAGAGCGCGGGCCAGCGAGCGAGTCGCATAGCGAGAGGAGAACGAAGCTACCTGCGACGATCCGAACTAGACTCTGCGTCGTCATGGCGTTGCCTCCCCCTGCTCACCGGAGCAGCAAGAACGAGACCCATTGCCCCCATCGCGCACAAGGCGGAACGATCCGCCGCCCGCGGCGACGATTCCGAGATGGCGGAGAGCGACAATGATCTCTTTCGCAGATTCGAGAGTGACGTCAACGCCAGAGCGTCCGCCGTGCACGGCATCGATTATGCTTCGGGCTCACCAACAGGAGGTCCCCATGATGCGCTCCATCGTTTGGACGTTCGTCGCCGTCGCCATCGCCGTCCTGAGCACGGCGGCAAGTGCCCAGCCGGGGCCCGGCCGCCGAATGCGCGGAGACGGCGCCTCGGGAATGGGCCACGACGCGCGGATGTACGACCCACGAACCGTCGAGACCCTATCGGGAGAGGTCGTGCGTGTGGAGCACGTCGCTTCGACACGCGGCATGGGGGGCGGCGTACACCTCGTCCTGCGAACGAGCGACAAGACCGTCTCCGTGCATCTCGGCCCCGCGCACTACGTAGACCGCCAAGACGTGAAGCTCGCGGCCGGCGATCGCATCGACGTGAAGGGCTCGCGGGTGACCGTCGACGGGGGATCGGCGATCATTGCCGCCGAGGTCAAGAAGGGCGACCACACGCTCGTCCTCCGCGACGCGGCAGGCATTCCCAGGTGGAGCCGCGGTCGGCGTGCGCACCCGTGACGTCTCCACGCGCGAGATCAGCCGACTCATAAAGTCTGTTGACAGAAGAATCCCGGTCGGCGATAAGCACCGCACAATGTTTTCGATCGCGACCTGTTGTTGCTGTCTTCCTTGCACCGGGGCCTCCTTCGCCCACGGTCGCGTCGCGGTCGCCTGTAGCTGAAGCGAACCAATCCACGCGTACCAAAGGCCCGGAGGCGCAAGCCCCCGGGCCTTTTTCGTTTCTGCGATCCAGCGGAACGTACGTAGAGGAGAGGAGCCGACATGGAACGCGATAGCAAACCCCACCCAAGCGCGGCACGCACGCTACCGGCGTCCGTCGCCGCCATTCCGTTCTCCACCCGCATCACCTCCTCCTCCTCCTCCTCCTGTTGTCGCCCCTCCTGTTGTCGTCGCGCGGCCTGAGCGCGTTCACCCCTTCTTCCGACATTCCCGATTGCAGCAGTTGAGCGGCCGAGCCGTAAGAACGGCTCGCCGCAGAGGAGAAGCCCCCATGAAGACGAGACTCGTTGCCGTGGTCGCAGCGGCGCTCACGATGATCGGCGGCGCACGCATCGCCGGCGCCGAAACCCTGAACCTCCTGAACGTCTCCTACGACCCGACACGCGAGCTGTGGCGCGACGTCAACTCCCACTTCATTCCGCAATACCAGAAGACCGCGGGCGCGACGCTCGACATCAAGCAGTCGCACGGCGGCTCGGGAACGCAGGCACGCGCCGTCATCGACGGCCTCGAGGCCGACGTCGTGACCTTGGCGATGTGGCCGGAC
>JBGPIT010000217.1:0-8626 GCA_041485125.1 Binatia bacterium
AGCACGCCGGGGAACAGAACCCGCGTTGCGTTGATCCGCTGCATGGCAAGACCCTCCTTCCTGCGTGGGGACGACCGCTGCCCACACAGGTGAGGTTGCAAGAAGCGGTGGGTCGTCGCTGGCCCCGTCGCATGAGAAACTGTCGGCTGTCAAGAAAAAACTCAAAGCGACGGCCTGCGACCGGGCTGGACAGGAAAGTTACTGATCGAGGACGACCACGGCGACGTGCAGATCGTCGTTCCCAACCGCATGATCTTGCGGTTCGACTACGCGGATTCAGAGTACGTACTCGCCGCACCCGCCGCGCCGCGATTTATCATCGCCTTACCCACGGAGCAGTCGTGTCGGAGCATTCTATGTCGGGGGCGCAAAAGGTCTCCGGCTTCTGATCGTCGCGGTCACTTCTGCGTCATTCTGGTGCATATGTATTCATTACGCTTGTGATTGGCGGACCCGTCTTATCGGAACACGATCAGTGCTGACCGGCGGGTAACTGATCAACACCGTCAGAGGGAACCGCGGCACCGACCGGGGTCTCTCCGAGCAGCGGCCGAATCCTCACAGGCGCCTTTGACCGTAGTAGATGACGGCGCTCCCCAAGAGCACGACCGCGAGCCCGATCCACGTCGTCTGGCCGACGCGCTCGTCGAAGAATACGCGACCGCAGAGGACGCTGATGATGGCGAAGACACCGACGTACGCGCCGAGCAAGGTCGAAAAATCCAGCGCCAGCTGGTTGACGACGATGCCGTACGACCCGAGCGTGACGAACCCCGCGACGACGAGCATCGGGCCGGCGGCCGTGAGCCCGCGACGGATCAGCGCGTCCCCGCCGACCTCGAGGGCAGCGGCGACGACCATCACGAATAATTGGACCCATGTATTTCCCATGCGCGAGCTCCTCAGTACCGCTGCGAGACGGCACACACGATGACGCTGCTGACGGCGAGGAGGCCGAACCCGATCGAGACCGGACGCCACCACCATGGCCCGGTGTGCGCGGGCCCGGCGCGCGTGCGGCTCACGACACTCGAGGGATATGCCAGCGCTTCACGCAGCTCGAAGGCGCTCTCGAAGCGATCCTGCGGGTTGGGTTCGAGGGCAATGATCAAGGAACGGAGAGGGGGGGATTCGAACCCCCGGAGGCCGAAGCCTCACACGATTTCGAGTCGTGCCGTTTCAACCGGGCTCACGCACCTCTCCATGCACCGCCGCAGATTCTCCGTTCCTAGCGCGGATGACGGAGGATGCCAACTCACGCCGGCCGCCCGGAGGCGTCCGCGTGCTCTTCACGTGCCCTGGATCCTCAACATCGATCGCATCGAGGGCACGCGCCCGAGTTGGTAGAGGAAGACTTGGTACGTCACGAGGATCCGCCACCACGCCCACAGCGCCAGCGCCGTCAGGAGCGACCCCGCCAGCGGCAGTGTCAGCAACGCGCACCGTACGTCGGCCGACATCGCACCGGTCAATGCGACTGTCGTCCCGGCGCCGAGGACGATCCCGAAGAACAGAAGCAACCACCACGGCAGCGGATCGCATCGCAGTCGCATCGCCAGGTGATGCTCGCGATGGCTGGCGCCCGCATTTTCCCAGAAGCCCGCGAGATCGCGCGGCGACTCGATCAGCCGCGAACGGCGGTCTACGATGCGGCGGCCGCTTCGACGTGGCGCCCACGGGTCCCACGTGACCAAGACCGCGACCGACGCGTAGGCAAGCCCGATCGCGAGGAGAACGCCCGCGCTCATGGGCCGGTCGGCGGCAAGACGCAGCATCGCGCTGGCCGTCAGCGCCGGCATGTACACACCCAATGCGCGCGCGATCCTCATCCGGGAGCGCAAGTAGTCGAGATATCCGAGCGAGGACTCCTTCGCGTTCTCTGAAACGAGGGCTCGGAGTGCGCCCTCCGGGAAGGGATCCGTGTCCGTGAGTGGCGCCTTCAAGTATCGGCACCACGTCAGCCGGAGGCGCACGCGCTTCTCGAGACCGCTGGTGATGGTGTCGGCGAGTCGATCGAACGGGACGCCCACTAGGTAGCCGACGGCGGCGAGAGCGACCGTCAGCGACGCCACATCCTTGACCGCGATCGATCCCCAGCCAGCGTCCGGCGTCGGTACGAACGGAAGCGCGAGCACCGCCATGACGAGCAATCCGGTCAGGACCTGCTCGATGAGGATCTCCGTCGTGCTCATCCACCCCTCGAGCCGAGCAGGCGGTTCGCCGTGTCGAGAAGCACGCGTTGATCCTCGAAGGTGAGACGCGCGCGCGCGTGCTCGTACGGCAGCCACGCAATGGCGCGGTCTTCGATCGCGGCCACCGCGCCGCGCTCTCGCATGAGATAGAAGCGCGCGGTGACGGCGCCGCGCGGCGCGACGAACTCGGAGTCGCCGACGGCCTCGATGACCTCGGCGTCGACGCCCGCCTCCTCTTGGACCTCGCGGACGGCGGTCTCCTCCGGTGTCTCACCGGGCTCGATGTGGCCTTTCGGCAGGACCCAGTCGTCGGGATTGGTGGCGGATTGGACGACCAGAAAGGACGGAGCCGCCGTCGCGGGACGGAAGACGACGCCGCCGGCATGCGAGAGCTTCTTCACGTCGCCAGGCGTAACCCAAACCATGTGCCGGCCGCCAGACCTCCTTACCGCTCAGCGCACGAGTGGCGTCAGATCGAAGCGATTCTTCGAATCGAGCAACGGCGCCCACAGATCGCCGATCTTGGCGATGCGCGCCGGCACGTTGTCGATGCGGAAATCCTCGAGCGCGATCCCGGCGCCGAGCTCGCGCCAGCTGACCGGCGTCGACACACCCGCGAAGGACGTCGGCCGCACGGAGTAGACCGACGCGAGCGTGCGGCCCCAGGCGTTTTGGTTGTAGTCGATGAGCACCCGCCCGGCCGGGCGGCTCCCGAGCTTGTAGACCGCGGTCATGAGCGTGGGATGGCGGGCGGCGGTCTCGACGGCGATCGTCTTGGTGACCGTCCAGACGTCCTTCTGCGTCGGACCGCGAACGATCGGCACGTAGATGTGGACGCCCTTCGACCCGGTCGTCTTCACGTAGCTCGGCATGCCGAGATCGTCGAGGACGGCGTGGACGATCTCGGCACTCTCGAGCACCTTCGCGAACGGCGCCGTCCCGGGATCGAGGTCGAAGTGCAGGTAGTCGGGTCGGTCGACGTCGTCGCAGCGCGCGTACCATTGATTGAGGTCGATGCAGCCGAGGTTCACGAGCCACATGAGCGAGGCGACGTCCTGGATCACGGGGAAGTCGATGACGTTGCCGGACGAATGCTCGATCGAGCAGATCTCGATCCACTCCGGGCGCGGCGTCGGCGCGCGCTTCATGAAGAACGACTCGCCCTCCGCCCCGTTCGGGTAGCGCCGCATCACCATCGCCCGGTCTCGAATGTGCGGCAGCAGCACCGGCGCGATCTCGACGTAGTAGCGGACGAGGTCGCCCTTGGTGATGCCGAGCTTCGGCCAGAACGGCTTGCCGAGATTGGTGAGCTTCACCCGACGATCGCCGAGGACGATGATCACCTCGGGCGCGTCGCGCGGGATGAGCTCGGCGGCGCGGGCCGAGGCCGCGAGCTCGACGCCGCCCGCAACGATCGTCCGCGTCGCCGGGTGGTGGTCGCGTGTGGCGCGGGTGGGCGGCGCGGATCGGGACGCGCCCGCCATCAACGGCTCCGTCGCTCGAGCCGCCGGTAGATCAGGAAGTGCCGGACGGCGTCGCGCTGGCGACCGGCCTGCTCGTAGAGCAGCGCCAGGTTGTAGTGGGCGTCGGCGAGATCCGGGTCGGCGCCGATCGCGCGCTCGTAGCACGGCAGGGCCTCCGCGCCGCGGTTGCAGTCCTCCAGCAAGACACCGAGGTTGTACCAGGCGAGCGCGCTGTGCGCGTCGCGCCGCGCCGCCTCGCGGTACTCGCGCTCGGCGCCGGGGAGGTCGCCGTCGGCGTGGAGCTGGCGGCCGTAGTCGATGCGCGCCGAGACGTGATCGGGATCGACCTCGAGCGCGTGCTCATAGGCGGCACGCGCCTCGACCGGCGAGGTCTCTTCGAGCTCGATCGCGAGGTCGTACCATTCCTCGGCGGTGACGTCGCGACGGCGGGGGCTGCGCGGCGGCGGCAGGCGCACGACCTTGCTCGCGCCCTTCAGCACCTGGCCGGCATCGAAGTTGAAGAGGAACTGGCCGGAGTCCGGCTGCCAGCGGCTGGCGCCGTCCCACGCGACGACGCGCTGGCCGTCGGCGTAGACGCTCAGCTCGGAGAGCGGCCGGTGGCCGATCTGGCGGCGCAGCGAGTCGAGGACGCGGCCGATCTGCGGCACCGGCACGCGCTTCTCGAGCAAGCCGCGCATGGTGCGGAGCAGGACCAGGTCGACGAAGTCGAAGCGGAGACGGCCACGGCTGTCGCGCGTCGGCTGCAGCAACCCGGCGCCGACGCAGCGACGCAGGCGCTGCGCAGGCACGCCGATGATGCGCGCCACCTGCGCGGTATCGAAGCGGACGCGCGGCTCGGCGGCGCGTCGCTCGGGCACGTCAGGACTTCTTGCGCGCCCGACGCTGCGGGCGCTCCGCCTCGCGCCGTGCGGCCGCGGCGGGTCGCCGGGACTCGCCCGCCTTCGCCTTCTCGGCCTTGCGCTCGCGGGTGCCGGTGCGGCCGAGGCTCTGCTTCAACGCTTCCATGAGATCGATCACCTGCGCCTTCGCCGCCGGCACCTCCGGAGCGACGATCTCCTCCCCCGCGACCTTGCGCTCGATCGCGGCCTTCACCCGATCGAGATACTCGTCCTTGTATTGCTCGGGGTCGAACTCGTCGCTCGAGAGCTGCTCGATCAGCTTACGGGCGAGCTCGATTTCGTTCTCGCGCAGCTTCACGTTGCCGTCGAGGGGGACGTCCTCGAACTTCCGCACCTCGTTGGCGTAGTGCATGAGGTGCAGGATCAGGCCGCCGCCGTCGTAGGGGCGGATGATGACGACCTGCTCCTTGCCGTGGCTGGTGTACTGCGCGACCGCGACCTTCTGCTCGCCGTCCATCGCCTCGCTGAGGAGACGGTATGCCTTCTCGGCACCGTGGTCCGGTCCGAGGTAGTGCGCGGCCTCGTAGTAGAGCGGGTCGACTTTCTCGAGCGGCACGAACTCGCGGATGTCGATCGAGCGATTCGCCTCCGCCTCGAGTGCCTTGATCTCCTGGTCGGTGAAGGTGACGTAGCGGTCCTTCGAGAACTGGAAGCCCTTCACGATCTCGTCGCGATCGACGACGCGCTCGTCGACGGGACACCAGAGCTGCTGCTTGATGCGGGAGCCGCAGGTCGCGTGGATCATGTTGAACGACACCCGCTCCGAATGCGTCGCGACGTAGAACTTCACCGGGATGGAGACCAGACCGAAGCTCAACGTCCCGGAACCGATCGATCGTGCCGCCATGGCTCCTCCTCTCCAGGCCACGTAACCCCGCCACCATACTCCGCCGTATCTGCCTAGTCGATGATGAGACGATCGCGTCCGCTGTCATCCGGACGGCGCCGTCCCGCCGCGGCGCGCGGCGAAGAAGTCCCGTAGCAGCGCGCGACAGCGCTCCTCCTCGACGCCGGACACCACCGCGATTCGATGATTCAGGCGCGCGTCCCGTGTGAGGTCGAAGAGCGACCCGGCCGCGCCGCTCTTCGGATCCATGCACCCGAAGACGAGCGTTGCAATGCGCGCATGCAGCGCCGCGCCGACGCACATCACGCACGGCTCGACGGTCGCATAGAGCGTGCAGCCGGGCAGACGATAGTTTCCGACCGTCTCGGCCGCGGCGCGAAGCGCGAGGATCTCGGCGTGCGCGGTTGGGTCGTGGCGCGCGATCGGCGCGTTGCCGGCGACGGCGAGGACGCGATCGTCCCGCACGACGACGGCGCCGACCGGCACCTCGCCGCGCTCGCCGGCGCGCGCGGCCTCGGCGAGCGCAAGAGCCATCCAGCGCGCGTGCGTGTCCATCGCGAGTCCGCGATGCCCGACGGCGAATCGGGATGCAAACGCCGGCGACGAAGAAGTGGCAGAGGAGCGGTGTCGGAGCAGAGGAGTTCAGCCGGCTCGGCCACGCGCCGGCACGAAGGAGCCGTGCCGGCGCGGACCGGGCTACACGGTCGACGCGACGAGCGCGCGCCGGCCGATCACGCGTTCCCGCAGGAGGCCGTATCCGATGCAGAGCGGGAACATGAAGGCGGTGGCGGTCATGACGTTGACGGGCACGGCGCCGCCACTGAGCCCCGAGATGACCATGATCACGGCGGGCACGCCGAGGCCGAGCAGGGCTCCGGCGACCGCCGAGCGCAGCAGCGGCCCGGCGTTCTCGCCGGCTCGGGCGCGCTCGATGATGAGCGTTGCCCCGGCGGCGATCCCCGCGAAGCCGAGATAGGTCTCGCACGCGCCGTGCACGAGCGAGTAGGCACCGGGCTGCCCGAGGAGGAGTTGATACGGGATCGCGAGCGCGAGCGAGAGCCACCACGCGATCGAGACCAGCGGCGTCACATAGCGACCGTTCTCGCGGGCGAAGACCAGGGCGAGGTAGATGAGCGTCGCCGGGAAGAACGACTCGGCGATGGCGTGGATGCGGATGTCGGCGTCGGGTGTGTAGATGCCGGCGCCGCTGAGTGCGTAGAGGCCACCCGCTCCGCCGACCAACAGCAAGGCACGACCGAGCGCCGAGTTGGGCATGAGCCATGCGCCGAGGACGCCGAGGAGGAGGTAGAGGAGCCCGGTAAGGAGATAGCTGCCGAAGATGATCCAATAGTCGGATCGCGAGAAGACCCGGCTCTCGAGGGTCAGGGTTTCCGTAGTGCTACCGTGGCGCAGCGTGTAGACGATCGGTGTGCCTGCTGCGTGCTCGGCGACGTGACGATACGCGTCGGCATTGCCGAGAGTCTTCTCGCCGTCGACGGCAAGAACCGTCCGTTGGTAGATCGCGCCGTCCGCGCTCCCCGACCATGCGACGAGTCCGACCGACGGGATCACTCGGTTGGGCAGCAAGAAGAATCCGGGAAAGGTGCTGCCGATCCAGCTGGCGCTCCCGAGCCCGATCACCGCCGTCACCGCCAGCGCCGCGACCCCCGCTGCGATGAGCGCCGGTCGGTACGCCCAGGGCGACGCCGCGCTCCAAGCGCTCGGCTCGCGGTTGGGTTCGTCGTACGTCGTCATGACTGTCTGTCTCCGAAGCGGATGCTCTTAGAGGAGATTGTCGACGACGTTCTCGACCTGATTCAGCACTCCGCCCCGGAGATTGTCGCAGGCGTGACTCCACTTGATCGTGCGAATCGTCGGCGTACCGCCGTCGATATCCGCGAGCGCGGTCACGACGCTGAAGTCGAAGGTCGGCGTTCTGCCCGGAGCCGGCGCACCCTGATTCTCGACCTGACCCTTGATCGCGATGACGAGGCGGTTGTGGTCGACGTGGTAGGTCCCGTCGGTGTGCCACGCGGGATCCAACGGATCGAGGCCGAAGCCGTTCACGTGCGCGTGCTGCTCGCGATAGGTGTTGAACTCGTGGCGATCGTAGGTGAGCTCCATGCTGTCGGGATCGCCCGGATCGTCGATCGCGTAGATGCCCGCGTTCTGCGGGGTCAGGAGCTGCATCAAGAAGCCCTGCATGTTGTAGATCGTGACGTCCGCCGCGCTGAAGAGGAGCGGATACCTCTGGCCGAGACCGTTGAAGATCATGTGGTCGGAGATCGCAGAGATATCGACGGGAATCAGGATCGTGTGGTCCGCCGTGACCGCCGCGCTGTAGCATTGCGCAATCGTCTCCCCGTCGCCCTGTTGCAGCACGAGGGCCGGCTGCATGATCGTGAAGTCAGAGCTCGCGACGTCGTAGTCTTTACCGGGCGCCTTCACCTTGATGGACGTCGGGCTCGCCGCCAAAGACGGCGCCTGCACGACCGCCTGCCACTTGTATTGACCGTCGGCGAGATCGCGCTTGTAGACGGCCGTGGTCTTGATCTTCTTCGCGCCCATGAACTCGATATCGAAGTCTCCGGGCTTGTTGTCGGGCGAGAAGAACGTGACGGTGTCGCCGGGCGAGGCAAATGCCGGCCGCACCAGCGCCGCGGGTGGCGGCGGCTTGTTGCAGCCACAGCCTGCCTCGGCGGGGGCTGGGCTGCGCAACACCGCCAGGCCGGCGAGCGCGATAACGGTCAATCTGAGTATGCGATTGTGCATGGATCCTCCGTGACCCACCCTTTGGCGGTGTCGAGGTTGGGTAGAGCAATCGGATCGCCACGCGACGACGCCAGCGAAGTCGCGGCACTACACCGGAGGTACGACGCCCGACGCGCCACGGTGGACAGGCCCTCAGGGCGCCGCTGACACACGCGCCCCGCGCTGACACACGCCGGTTGCGACCGACCTTGCCACTTCGTAAAGCACGTGGTCGGAACGCGCGACCACACGACACGCGACATCCGAGGGAGCGATCCATGCGAGCAGTGAAATTTACCGGTACCGGCGACGCTTCGATCCTGCGCATCGACGAGGTGCCGGCGCGCGACCCCGGACCGCGCGAGGTGCGCATCCGCGTCACGTCCGTCGGAATGAACCGCGCCGACGCCAACTACCGCGCCGGCAAGTATCTGCTCCGCACGCCCGGCGAGA
>JBGPIT010000218.1:0-8589 GCA_041485125.1 Binatia bacterium
ATTGATCATGCTCTGAGAGCGCCCACGGCTGGCACCGCCGGCGCGCTCCTGCATACCAACTCCGGCCCCCGTCGTACACGGATTGCGATCGGCATCGCCGCACTTGTCCGGCGCGATCGCGCATGGCAACGAAGCGCATGGCGAACACGCACCGCCCCGCTCCGACGCGCGCCGCCCCCGCACCACGGCCGGCACGCTGCTCGTGGGCGGAGAGCGACCCGCTCTACGGCCCGTATCACGACGACGAATGGGGCCGCGCGACGCTCGATGATCGCAGCCTCTTCGAGAAGCTCGTCCTCGAGGGATTCCAGTCGGGCCTCTCCTGGCTCACGATCCTGCGCAAGCGCGACGCTTTCCGCCGCGCGTTTCGCCGCTTCGCGCCCGCGGCAGTAGCGCGCTTCGACGCCGAGGACGTCGCCCGGCTCCTGAACGACGCCGGGATCGTCCGGCATCGCGGCAAGATCGAGGCGGCGGTGCAGAACGCGCGCTGCGTGCGCGAGATCCAACGCGCCTGCGGATCGTTCGCGACCTTCGTCTGGTCGTTCGCGCCGCGCCGCTCGCGACGGGCACCGCGGACGCGTGCGGGGGTGCCGGTGACGACCGCGGAGGCACGGGCGCTGGCGCAGAGCCTCCGCGCCCACGGCTTCCGTTTCGTCGGACCGACGACCGCCTACGCGTTCATGCAAGCGATGGGGCTGGTCAACGATCACCTCGAAGGCTGCCCCGTGCGCGTCGCCTGCGAGCGCGCGCGCCGGCGTGCCCTGCGGGCTTCCACGCGTGCCGGGCGCCCGGTATCGTCGCCGCATGCGCGAGATCACCGCCGTCTTCCATCGCACCAAGCAGGTCGACATCTACCCGCTCGAAGGTGACCGCTTCCTCATCGCGGCGGTCCTGCTCGACGAGGTCCACGACGTCCGTGCCGAGGTCGAGATCCTCCATCCGTCGCTCGAGATCGTCGCCGCCCGCTCCCAGGTACGGAATGGACCGTTCACCTCGGTCTGCAACATGACGCAGCCGAACATGACGAAGCTCGTCGGCATGCGCGTCGCGCGCGGCTTCACCCAGCAGGCGCGTGCCGCGGTCGGCGGCGGCGGCGGCTGCCACCGGGTCTCCGAGCTCCTGGTCGAGATCGCCCAGGCCGCCTACCAGCTGCACTTCGTGCGCTTCTTCAGCACGGTGCCGCGCGAGGTGCGCGAGGCGAAGGACGATCCGCTGCAGCGCCGGCGCGCGGTGCTGCAGGCGATCCCGGGCATGCGCAACACGTGCTTCTCCTACAGCGACGAGCACGAGGATCTCGTTGCCCAGCACGCCACCCCGCTCGAGCTTCGCGGTCAAACGATGCCGCGCCGCCAGTTTCCTGACGCGTCGCTGCCGTGAGACGACGGACCGAAACTCCCCCGTCGCGCGGCCGGCGCGCCAGTAAAAAAGCCCGGCTCGCGGGAGCCGGGCTTTTGTAGAAGCGTTAGGGAGTTGCGGGGGGAGGATTTGAACCTCCGACCTTCGGGTTATGAGCCCGACGAGCTACCGGACTGCTCCACCCCGCGTCAGGAAGGAGCTTGGTGTATAGGCTCGTACCGGGGGTGTCAACGCGACGGTATCGCGCGGCGTGAGGCGCGCGCGGCGTGCAAGCGCACCACCACGCCGTGGCGTTTCAGGCGCTTCATGCGTCGCGCGAGGATGCGGAGCTCGGGGCTGTTGCGGGGTGTGCCGGCGAGATCGACGTCGACGTGAATGTCGATGCCGTTCGCGCTCCGCAGGGTGACGATCTGATCGTAGAGGTTTTCGACGTCGTAGGGCGTGAGCGCACCAGCGAAGTAGAGCCACCCGCTCGGCGTCGGCGCGACCGCACTCAACCGACCCGTTCCGTTCCCACCGCCATCCATCACCACTCCTCCACGACCGCGCTGTTTTGTAGATGGACCCGACATCGTTTGCAATGACTTTCGCGTCAACTCGCGCGATGGCGCAGCGCGTCTGTGATCGTGGGCAACGTGAACGATCGTCGGGAAGGTGCCGTGGCGTTTCGACTCGGCGAGCACGCCACGCTCGAACGTGAGGGCGACGCGAGCGTCGTCCGCTGCACACGCGCCGAGCAGGTTCCGTGCCTCGAGAAGCGCGCTGCGACGTCAACGCTCTTCGCGGCGGCGCGCACGTCGCGCGGTGCAAATTTGGACGCGTCGCCACGATGTTGACGCGAGTCCGCGACGGTCGCGACGTCGCGCGCGTCGACGTCGTTCTCGCGCGGAGCGTCGAGCGCGATCCGATCCGGACGACGCGCCTCCCGGGCGGTAGAAAATCGTCGCGCCGCGAACGTGACGACTCAGCGCAGACCGACGGCGCGACGGAGCGCCGAGACCTCCGACGGCGCGAGCAGGCGGACACCGCCGAGCGGCAGGCTGCCCAGGCTGAGCGGTCCGATGCGCACCCGCTGCAGCTTCTCGACGCTGTGCCCGACGGCCTCGCAGAGCTTTCGAATCAGATGCGTCCGACCTTCGTGAACGGTGATGCGGAGCCACGTCTTCGTCGGCAGCGCGCGCTCCACCTCGATCTCGGCCGGCCCGGTGCGACCCTCGGGCAGCCGCACGCCGCGCCGGAGCCGCGCCAGCGCGCGCTCGTCGGGCAGGCCGCTCACCTTGACGCGATACGTCCGTGGCACGTGGTAGCGCGGGTGCGTCACGCGCGCGGCGAGATCGCCGTCGTTGGTGAGAAGCAGGAGCCCGCTCGATTGCAGGTCGAGTCGGCCGACCGGGAATACGCGCGCGAAACGGCGCGGGAGAAGATCGAGCACCGTCGGGCGACCTTCCGGGTCGCGCATGGTGGTGACCAGGCCCGGCGGTTTGTTGACGGCGAGGTGCAGCAGCTCTTGGCGCTGCGGCAGCGGCTTATTGTCGACGTGGATCTTGTCCGTCGGCTTCGCGCGCGTCCCCAGCTCCGTCACCGTCTTGCCGTTCAGCTTCACCCGGCCTTGCTGGATCATCGTTTCCGCCGCCCGTCGCGAGCAGATCCCCGCTTCCGCCAGCAGCTTCTGTAGCCGCGTCCCTGTCGCCGTCGTGTTCGCCATCGTCGCCGCTCCAGGTTTCATCGGACCCCGCCGCCGCGCCCGCCGCCACCCCGTCCGGCATCGACGCCGCCACCTCGGTGAGCGCAGGCAGGCCGGCGAGATCCTTCAAGCCAAAGACCTCGAGGAACTGCCGCGTCGTACCGTACAGCAACGGCCGTCCGATCACCTCCTTGCGGCCGATGATCCTCACCAGCTTGCGGCTCAACAACGACGCGAGGACGCTGTCGACGTCGACGCCGCGGATCGCCTCGATCTCGGCGCGGGTGATCGGCTGCTTGTAGGCGACGATCGCGAGCGTCTCGAGCGTCGCGCGGGTGAGGCGCCAGGGCTTCTGCTGAAAGAGCCGCCGCACCCACTCGGCATGCTCGGGCGCCGTGCGGCACTGGAAGCCGCCCGCGACCTCGATGATGCGGATGCCGCGCCGCTCGCGCTCGGCGCGCGCGGCGAGCTCGTGCAGCGCCGCGCGGAGCTCGCCGCGGCTCGGACCGGGGATCACGTCCGCGAGACGCACGAGCGTGAGCGGCTCGCCGGCCGCGAAGAGCACGCTCTCGAGGATCGCGATCAGACGCTCGTCGGCCGCCGCGTCGCTCGGGACCTCGTCGTCGGCGGCATCGGCCGCCGCCTCGATCGCCGCCGCGTCGACCGGCCCGTCGTCACCACCACCCGCCGCGACCTCGTCGGCCGGTGCCGGTCCGGCGTCGTCCGTGCCGGCGGCGGCGCTCAGGGCCGGTCCCGGCCCGACGCGCTCGATGAGCGACGAGTCGGCGCCGCGCTCGCGTCTCTTCGTGGTCCGCGTCTCCTCCATTCGGCTTCCTTTCCGGCGCACGTCGCTCACTGCGACGGCGAGCCGTTCCCCACCGGCGCGTACGATGCCGCGCCGACACCGGCGAAGAGCATGATGTCCCCGAGCTCCTCGTCCTGCCGCGCGCGGATCGCCTGCCCCTTCACGAGCTCGAGCAAGGCGAGGAACGTCGCGACCAGACGGCGCCGGCTCGGCGCGCCCGCGAAGAGGTCGCGGAAACGCAGCGGGCCGTCAATCGTCAGGCGTCGCAGGATCACCTCGATGCATTCCGCGACCGAGATCTCCTCGGTCACGATCTCGTGGAAGCTCTCGCGCAGCGAGCGCTCCAGGACGTCGCGGAACGCCTCGAGGAGGTCGGCGAGCGTGACGTCGCGCAGCCGCACGCCGTCGCCGTCGTTGCGCTCGGGCACTTCGGGCTCGCGGCGGAACACGTCGCGCGTGAGCACCGGCCGGTCGCCGAGCGCGAGCGCCGCCCCGCGGTAACGCTGATACTCGACGAGCTGCTGCACGAGGTCGGCGCGCGGATCCTCGTCGGGATCCTCGGCGTCGCTCTCGGACGGCGGCAGCAGCATGCGCGACTTGATGTGGGTGAGCGTCGCCGCCATCACCAGGTACTCGCCGGCGACGTCGAGATTCATGTCGGACATGAGGTGGACGTACTCGAGGTACTGCTCGGTGATGCGCGCGACCGGAATGTCGTAGACCTCGACCTCGTTCTTCTTGATGAGGTGCAAGAGCAGATCGAGCGGCCCTTCGAAGATCTCGAGCTTCACCTGGTAGGTCATAGCCGCCCTCCCACCCCGACCCGTTCGCGCACGGTCGCCATGGTCTCGGCGGCGACCCCCCGCGCTTCCTCCGTTCCCGCCGCGATGATCTCGCGCACCCGGTCCGGCCGCGCCGCGAGCTCGGCCCGACGCTCGCGGATCGGCCGCAGCTCCTCTTCGAGTCGCGCGATCATGATGTGCTTGCACTCGAGACAGCCGATGCCGGCGGTCCGGCAGCCCCGCGCCGTGTACTCGAGCTCCTCCGGCGTGCAGTAGAGGCGATGGTAGGTGTACGTCGGACAATCATCGGGATCGCCGGGATCGGTGCGGCGCGCGCGCCGGGGGTCGGTCATCATGCGCGACAGCTTCGCCTTCACCTCCGCGGCCGAGTCGGCGAGGAAGACGGCGTTGTTGTAGCTCTTGCTCATCTTGCGGCCGTCGAGACCGGGAACGCGCGGCGCGCGCGTCAGCAGCGCCTCGGGCTCGGGAAACGTCTCGCCGAAGAGATGATTGAACCGCCGCGCGATCTCGCGCGCGAGCTCGATGTGCGGCACCTGATCGGCGCCGACGGGGACACCGGTGGCGCGGTAGATCAGGATGTCCGCCGCCTGCAGCACCGGATAGCCGAGGAACCCATAGGTCGAGAGGTCGCGATCGACGAGCTGCTGCTGGGTCTCCTTGTAGGTCGGCACGCGCTCGAGCCAGCTCACCGGCGTGATCATCGAGAAGAGCAGGTGCAGCTCGGCGTGCTCGAGGATGCTCGACTGCAGAAACAGCGTGGCGCGCTCCGGATCGATGCCGGCGGCGAGCCAGTCGATCACCATCTCGAGGACGTTGTGCGAGACGCTCTCGGCGCGGTCGTAGTCGGTCGTGAGCGCATGCCAGTCGGCGACGAAGAAGAAGCATTCGTCCGACTCCTGCAGGCGCCGCCAGTTCGCCAGCGTCCCGATCAGATGGCCGAGATGCAGGCGCCCGGTCGGCCGCATGCCGCTCACGATGCGGCTCACAGCAACACCTGGAGCAGGAACCGCACGGGCGCGTCGATGAGGGTGCCGAGGGTGCGCGTCATGAGGAGCGCCATCACGATCAGGAAGCCGAAGGGCTCGATCGACGCAAGGAGCCGCGCCTGCTGCTCAGGCAGGATGCCGGTCAGCACGCGGCCGCCGTCGAGCGGCGGGATCGGCAAGAGATTGAAGACCGCGAGGACGACGTTGATCACCACGGCGTACTTCGCCATCACCGCGAGGGGCACCAGTACCGCCTCGGCGAGCCGGATCGCGCCCTCGTGGCTCGCGTCGAGCCCGCTCACGTAGCGGTACAGCAGGTGGAACACGATCGCGCATACGGCGGCGAGCGTGATGTTGGTGAGCGGCCCCGCGAGCGCGACCAGCACCATGTCGCGCTTGGGATCGCGCAGCCGGGTGTAGTCGACCGGCACCGGTCGCGCGTAGCCGAAGACCGGCGCGCCGGCGAGGAGCAGCAGCGCCGGCAGGAGGACGGTACCGATCGGATCGATGTGCGGCAGCGGGTTCAGCGTCAGGCGGCCCATGCGGAGCGCGGTGTCGTCACCGAGGCGCAACGCGACGACGCCGTGGGCGACCTCGTGGAAGATGACGGCGGCGAGCAGCGGCAGGGCCCAGAGCGCCAGCTGGCGAACGAACTCCGCGATCTGCTCCGGCCCCATTGCGTGTTCCTAACAAGCACCGCATGCGGGCGCAACGAATCGTCGCGCAGGTCAGTGCGCACGACGGTGTACCGGCGCGCTAGCCTCGCGCGGATGATAGCGCCGATGCACCTCGCGCAGGCGGCGCGGCGCGACGTGGGTGTAGATCTGCGTCGTCGCGATGTCGGCGTGGCCGAGCATCGCCTGCACCGCGCGGAGATCCGCGCCGCCGTCGAGGAGATGCGTCGCGAAGGCGTGGCGTAAGCTGTGCGGCGAGACCTCCGGATCGAGCGAGGCGATACGCAAGTATCGCTTCAGCAATTTCCAGATCATCTGCCGTGAGAGCGGCGCGCCGAGGCGCGAGAGAAAAATCTCGGGGCGCGCGCGTCGCGCCGCGGCGGCGAGGCCTGGACGGCCGAGCGTCAAGTACTCCTCGAGCCGCGCCCGCGCCGGACGCCCGAGCGGCACGACGCGCTCGCGGCTCCCCTTACCGAGGATGCGGAGACAGTTGGCGTCGAGATCGAGGTTGGTCTGGCAGAGCTTCACCAGCTCCGAGACGCGCAGACCGGCGCCGTAGAGCATCTCCAGCATGGCCCGGTCGCGCCGGCCGAAGGCGGTGTCGGCGGGCGGCGCATCGAGGAGGATCCGCATGTCGTCGACGCCGGGCGCGTGCGGCAACGATGGCGGCCCGCTCCCCGTACGCAGCTCCGCCGCCGGCGATGCCACCAGCACGCGCTCGAGAACGAGGTAGCGGCCGAAGGTGCGCAAGGTCGACGCCGCGCGCGCCTGGCTCCGCGCCGTCAGACCGCGACGCCGCTCGGCGGCGAGGAACTCCCGCAGCAGCGCCGGTGCGAGCTGCCGGGGCTCGACGATCCCCGCACCGGCGGCGTACGCTGCGAGCCCGGCGAGATCGTGAGCGTACGCCGCGACGGTATTCGCCGAGAGACCGCGCTCGGCGGCGAGATACGCGAGGAAGCGATCGATCCACACGTCGACCTCCGTCGGCGCGCGATCGCGATCGGCCTCGTCGCGGGCCTGGGTGGCGACGGTGGCGCGACGCCCACGTCCCTTCTCCTCGCCCGCCGTCCGTGGGCGCGTCGCCGCGGGCGCGGAAAGACGAACGCGTCGCATCTAGCCGGCCGCCGCGCCGACCGCCGGCGGCGTGGCGAGCTCCTCGAGCTGGCGTGTGATCTCGCCGCGGACCGTGTCCAGTTGCGCCGTGTCCGTCAGCTTCGCGCCGTCGCCGTCGGTCACGTAGAAGACGTCGAACACCTGGTGCACCTGCGTCGCGATCTTCGCGAGGTGGATGACGATGCCGAGGCGGTGCAGCGCGTGCGTGATCGTGAAGAGGACGCCGACCCGATCTTGCGTCACGACGTCGAGGACGGTGAAGTGCTCGGCGACGGTATTGTCGGCGATGACGTGGGTGGGCGTGCGCGCCCCGGTCTTGCGCTCGAGGATCGAGGGCCGGCGCGACGCCGCGACCAGGCTCTCGACGTCGACGTCGCCGCGCAGCACCTTCGCGAGCACCGCCTCGACGCGCTCCCACCGCTCCGGCTCGAGCACCATCTCGCGCTGGTCGATGTGGCTGATGCGGAAGCTGTCGAGCGCGACGCCACCGCGGGAGGTGGTGATGCGCGCGGCCGCGATGTTCATGCCGTGCGCCGTCAGGACGCCGGTGATCATCGCGAAGAGACCGGGACGGTCGGGCGTGCAGATGGTGAGCTCGCTGTACTCCGCCTCGGGGTAGTGACGGAGCGTCGTCACGAAGAGGTGGCGATGCTCGCTCACCGGCCGTACGCCCCACTCGTTCCGCAAGCGCTGCATCAGCTCGAAGTGCTGCGGGATCTGCGCCTCGGGCGTGCTGGTGAGATAGCCGTCGGGCATCGTCGTCAAGAAGGTCTCGAACGCGGCCCGGTGGCCGCGGTCGACGGCTCCGAGCAGGCGCGCCCGGATGCGCGCCAGGCGCTCGGCGAGGTCGACCTCGACGAGCTGCCCCTGCTCGAAGAGCGCGAGCGCTTGCATGTAGAGCTCGCCGAGCAGCGTGTCGCGCCAGTTGTTCCACACCTTGGGGCCGACCGCGCGCATGTCGGCGAAGGTGAGCACGTAGAGCAACCGCAGGCTGTCGGCGCTGCCGACGGTGCGGGCGAACTCGGCAACCAGCCTCGGATCGTGGGTGTCGCGATGCTGCGCCAAGTGCGACATCAGGAGGTGATGGCGCACCAGCAATTCCCACTGCGCGGTGTCGTCCTCGTTGAGACCGAGTCGGCCGGCGATGCGGCGGACGTAGTCCGCGCCG
>JBGPIT010000219.1:0-8581 GCA_041485125.1 Binatia bacterium
CGCAACGCCGACGATCGCCGTCACGCCGACCATCGTCGTGACGCCGCTCGTCGCGCTCGTGCGCGCGAAGGCGGTCGACCAATGTCAGAAGGCGATCAACAAGGCGGGCGGGCAGCTGGTCGCGAAGAAGCTGAAGGCGATGGAGAGCTGTGCCGGCCGCCTCTTCAAGTGCATCCAGACCAAGGCGCCGGGCGCGAAGCGCGCTCAGTGCGTCGCGAAGGCGGCGACCAAGTGCACCGCGGTGCTCGGTGCGGTCGGCACCGCGGCGGAGCCGGCTCTGCGGTCGGCGATCCGCGGCAAGTGTGGCGGGTTCGTCCTTCTTCAGGACGTTCTCGAGGCGGGGGGCATCGGCTATGTGACGCTCGCGATGGATTGCCAGACAGCTGGCTTTCCGCTCGCGAGCGTCGCCGATGTTGCGAGCTGCATCGCCGCGCATCACGAATGTCGCGCTGAGCGTCTCTTCGAGCTGCGCGCACCGCGCGCGGGCGAGCTGATGAGGATCGCCGGGGTATCGCCGGCCGTCCTCGGCGGGCTCAGCTGCCTCACGGATCACGGCGGCGCCGGGACCGGCTCGGGCGATCCGCAGGGCACCGGCAAGGCGCTCGACAAGTGCAGTGCCGCCGTCGGCAAGGCGAGCACACAGTTCGTCACGAAGAAGCTGAAGAGTCTCGAGAAGTGCGTCGACCTGGTGTTCAGCTGCGTGCAGCTGAAGCCGACCGACGCCGCCTGCATCACCAAGGCGACAATCAAGTGCGATGTCGAGTTCCACAGGATCGCGACCGCCGAGGCGAAGCTGCGGGCGGCCGTTCTCCAGCGCTGCGCTGACGGCAACGTCTCCTTCGCCACGCTCGCGGCCGCGACCGGCGCCGGCCTCGACGCGGTCGCCGGCACGTGCAGCACGGTCGGCGTCGCGCCGCTCGACGCGATCGCGCCCTACGCGACGTGTGTCACGCGCCAGCACGAATGCTTGGTCGAAGAGCTGCTCTTGTTCGAAGCGCCGCGTGCCGACGAGCTGCTCCAGCGCGTCGGGCGCGAGCTCACCAGTCCATTCTGCAAATGAGATCACCGAGGAGACTTCATGAGATCGATCGTACGAATCGGCTGGACTCGCATATTCGCCGTGACGCTGGCGTTGCTCGCTGCGGTTGCGACCAATGCGTCGGCGTTCTCGATACTCTGCGGTGAGACCAAGACGGGCTCCTTCACCGCCGGCGGGCAGGTCGACAGCTACATGTTCGCGGCGCACGCCGGTGAGGTGGCGTTCATCGCCACCCCGAATACGGTGAGCCCCAACGTCTGTTGGCAATTGCTCGCGCCGCCCAGCGCGACGCCGATCGGCGGCGCGACGTGTGGAAGTGGTCTGGCGGTCAACCTGCCGCAGACGGGGAGCTACACGATCCATGTGTTTGCCAGCACGCCGAGCGCGACGGGGCCGTATGCCGTGTCCCTCGAGTTCGTCTCGCAGAACGCGAATGGCGTCTCGAATGGTCCGCCGGCGCCGGTGTGTGCCCGCGGCGATGACGGCACGCAGCCGATCCTCTGTGGCGAGACGAAGAGCGGCGATTTTGAGATCGCCGGCGAGACGGATACGTACACGTTCGCCGGCAACGCGGGTGAGGTCGTCGCCATCGCCGTGTCCGGTGGCGGCGTACCGCAGGCGTGCTGGCGGCTGTTCGCGCCGAACGGCGGCGCGGTCGGATCGGTGCGCTGCCAAGGCGTTGCGGCACGCACACTGCCTGCTCAATCGGGCGCGTATACGATCGTCGTTTTCGACGCGAGCTTCGACGAGCCTGGCCCCTACAGTCTGACCCTCGAGGCCGTCTCCGAGAACGCCAACGGCGCGTCCAACGGTCCGCCGTCTCCCACGTGCCAGCGCGGCAACGACGGCACGCAGCCGATCGCGTGCGGTGAAACCAAGTCCGGGCAGTTCGACGTCGCCGGTGAGACCGACACGTACAGCTTCGTCGCGATCGGCGGGGAAGCCGTTTCGATCACCGTGCCAGCGACGGCGCATCCGCATCCCTGCTGGCAGCTGTACGCTCCCAACGGGTCCTCGGTGGGAGTGCTCCAGTGCGGCAGTAGCGCAACGCGGATCCTTCCCGCGCAGTCGGGCGCCTACAGCATCGACGTGTTCGACGAGAACCTCGACGAGACCGGAACGTACTCGATTACCCTCGAAGCGGTGTCGGCGACGAGCAACGGCGAGTCGAACGGTCCGCCCGCTCCCGTGTGCGCCCGCGGGAACGACGGTACGCAACCGATCGTCTGCAACGAGATCAAGAGTGGAAGTTTCAGCGTCGCTGGCGAGACGGACACGTACACGTTCGATTCGACCGGCGGACACGCGGTCACGATCTCGGTGCCGACGACCACGAACCCGGAGACCTGCTGGCAGCTCTTCGCGCCAAACGGCATCGCGATCGGTGGTGTCACCTGTCGCGCCACCGCGAACCGAACGCTGCCGGATCAAGCCGGCGTGTACACCATCAAAATCTCGGAGAACGGCCTCGACGAAACCGGCCCATACACGGTCGGCCTCGCGTTCATCGATGTGCCGTGCACCTCGGTGACGACGACCCCGACCCCGACGCCGACTCGCACGCGGAGCGCCACGCCGACGATCACGCCGACGCGCACCGCCACCGTGACGCCGACACCGACGGTGACCCGCACGCCCACCACGACCCCCACACCGACCGCGACGTCGGTGACCCCCACGCCGACGCCGACCCGCACCGCCACGGCGACGCGGACGCCCACGCCGACGCGGACGCCGACCACCACGCCGACGCCCGGCTGCGGCAACGGCCGGCTCGATGCCGGCGAGCCCTGCGATGGCAGCGCGTCGCCGAGCGGCTGCGGCGCCGGTACGCGCTGCGCGGCCGGGTGCGGCAGCTGCACGCAGTGCAACGCGATCGTCGCCGTCAGCGGCGGTGCGGCGGCGCCGGGCGGCGAGGCCTGTATCCTCGTCGAGCTCACCAACGGCAGCGCCGTCCAAGGCGTGCAGGGTACCATCGTCGACGTGCCCGACGAGCTCACGATCGTGAGCTCGGAGTGCACCGCGCGCACGACCGGCTTCGCGTGCGACGCCAACGAGATCCAAGGCACGAACCAGCTGAAGTTCGTCGTCGTCGATCTCGCCGGCGGCGGCTGTATCCCGCCCGGCGACGGCGCGGTGGCGCGCGTCTGCCTGACCGACAAGGCGCCGATGTGCGTCGCCGATACCGTCGTCGGTTTGCAGCTACAAGACGTCCTGGTCGCCGACTGCAACGACGCGCCGGTGGCGCCGGTCTGCACCGACAACGGCAGCGTGATCTGCGGTACCGAGCTCGGCGATTGCCTGGCGGATCGCGACTTCGATCTCTTCGATCTCCATCACATGGTCGACATCATCCTGCAGCGTCGCACGCCGACGCCGCCGCAGGCCGTCCTGTGCGACAACAACTGCGACCTGCACATCGACATCTTCGACGTCGTACGCGAGGTCGATGCACTGCTCGAGCGCATTCCGCGTCCGCTGACCTGTCCGCGCGCCCGCGATGCCGGGCCACGGCTCGGCGCAGCGGCATCGAAGCAGGGCGAGGCCACGACGAGCAGCGCGGCGAGCGTACGACAGCGCGGCCGAGCGCTCATCCTCGACGATCGCTCCGGCGCGGCGCGTGCCCTCGAGCTGACGTTCACGCCCGAGGGTGGCCCGGTCGCGCTCCGCGCCGTACGCGGGACGAGACGGTCGCGCGGCTTCGAGATCGCCGCCTACCAAAGCGATCCGAGCGCGATGGTGAAGGTGGTCGTGTACGCGGTCGACGGGCGCACGATCCCCACGGGTCGCGGCACGCTCTTGCGCCTCGCGACCGACCACGTCCGCGGCGGCGGCAAGCTCCGCCTCACCGACGTGAAGATCGTCCAGTGACGCTTCCGGTCGGCTGAACGTACGGCGCGCGGCTCACCCACGTGCCGAGGGATTCCCAGTCCGGGTCGAGCGCCTCGCGCAAGCCGGCCTTGAGCCCTCGCGATATGCCACGCTCCGGTGATTGTGAAGATGGGCGCGCGCGTCAGGTCGCGACGGCGGGAATCACCTCGGCCGCGATCCGCTGCAGCATGCCGACGATCGCCTCGCGCCGCATCTCCGCCGTGCCCGGCACGACGTGGCAGAAGTCGAGGCCAAGCGCGGCGAGCCGCTGGAAGCGCGCGATCACGGTGGCCGTCGGTCCCGCGATCGCGAACCAGTCGATGAACTCGTCCTCGAGCCCCTGCGCGTGCGCGGCGCGCGCCTGGGTGTGCTCGCGCATGTCGTAGTGCTCCCGCAGGTAGCCGGCAACGGTGCGGAGACGCGGCGGCAGCCCGTCGAGCGGCGCGCCCGCGATCGAGGCGAAGCGCGCGAAGGTCGCGACCGTGCCGCGGACGGCCCGCCGCGCCACCGCGACGTCGGCGTCGATCGCGCAGTTCACGTACGCGCCGTAGCGCAGCGTGGCGGGATCGCGTCCGGCCTCGCGCGCGGCGGCGCGCGCCGTCTCGAGCGCCCAGGCGATCCGATCCGGATCGGCGCCGACCGCGAACGCGATGCGATCCGCGTGCCGTGCGGCGAGCGCGATGACGCGCGGGCCGGTCGCCGCGATCTCGATCGGCACGGCCGGCGCACCGACCGCGCTGTGCCATTCGAGTCGGCTCGGGAAGCCGTCGCGATCGACGGTCGCGCCGCTCAGGTAGGCGCGCACCATCGCGACATAGCGCTCGAAGGCGGCAAGCGTGACGGTCTGCTTGCCGATCCGCTGCACCGACGAGTCGCCGCGGCCGATACCGCAGATCGCCCGGCCGCCGCTCTGAACGTGAAGAGTGAGGGCCGCGCCGGCGGTGACGGCCGGGTCGCGTGTAACTGGATTGGTGACGCCGGGGCCCAGTCGGATCGTCGTGGTCGCGGCGGCGGCGAGCGCGAGCTGCTGCCACACGTCGGGCGCCAGGTTCTGACTGTCGGGATAGAGCAGCGAGCGGTAGCCGAGCGCCTCGGCGAGCTGGGCGAGCTCGCCGGAGCGGCCGGGCAGGGCAGCGAAGATCAGGCCGATGTCCATGCGGACCTCCTCGCGCGATGCGATCCCGGAAACGCGCGCGGCGGAGCGTAGACTCGACGGTGGTCGGCTGTCGACCGTCGCCTGCTACTGACGTCGGCGCCCGCGGAGTGCCCGAGGCAGCGCCCGCCGGTGAGCGACGGCGATCGGTGCCGCGCCGGGCTCGAGAGGCGGCAACGGCCGCGCGGCGATCACGTCGGCTTCCTTCGGGTCGACGCCGAGACCGCGCAGCACCAGCGCCGCGACCGCCGACGCGTGCTCCTCGCCGGCACGGCCCTCGAGGACGGTGCGCATGCCGGCGAGGACGGTGCCTTGCACCAAATCGGCCGCCGCCGTCTCGCTCGCGTAGCGCAAACGCCGGCGCCGGCGGCCGGCGCGCAGATCCTGGAGGACGGCGCCCGAGGTCCGCCTGTTCAACGACGAGCCGCCCCAGACGCGGAGAATCGCCGCGCCCCAGGTGGGATCGCGCAGCGCTTGCAGGACGAAGCGACGGCTGCCGATTGCGACGCGCTCGGCGGGATCGGAGACCGCCGCGCGGCTCGCCGCGATCTCGCCGTGGAGGCGCTCGGCGAGGCGTCCGCTCGCCGCCTCGAGCAGCTCCTCGCGGGTGCGGAAGTAGTTGTAGAACGTGCCGTTGGCGACGCCGGCCTCGGCGGCGATCTCGTGGATCGCGGCCGCGCCGGCGCCCTTGCGGGCGAAGACGCGGACGGCCGCGTCGAGGAGCAGGGTACGGGTGCGGGCGCGAACCCCGCCGTCGACGGAGCGGACGGCGGCGGTCGAGGAGTGCCGGGGCATGCGGGCGAGCTAATCTCGATATGAGAAACATGTCAATACTTGACATAATTCTCAGAACATAGGAAATGACGCCGAGCGTGTCGCGCTCGGAAGGCGCAACACCCATCGGGAGGGAGCATGCGTATCGCCAACGTCGGAGGCCGCTTGACCCTGCTCGTCGACGCCGGCCGCGTCGACGTGGAGACCGCCTCGGACCGCCGCTTCGGTGCGGATCCCCAGGCCGTCTTCGCGCGCTGGCGCGAGTTCCGCGACTGGGCAGCCGGGGTCTCGGGCGCGGGCGCGGCTCCCGTCGGAGATGGCGCCCTCGGCGCGCCGGCGCCGCGACCGACGCAGGTCCTCGCGGTCGGCATCAACTATCGCGATCACGCCGCCGAAGGTGGGCTGCCGATTCCCGAGCAGCCGGCCGTCTTCACCAAGTTTCCGACCTGCCTCGTCGGTCCGGACGCGGACGTCGTCTTGCCGTCGCCGTTCGTCGATTGGGAGGTCGAGCTGGTGGTCGTGATCGGGGTGCACGCGTATCGCGTCGGCGAGGAGGCTGCCTGGAGCCACGTCGCCGGGCTCACCGTCGGCCAGGATCTCTCCGAGCGCGTCGTCCAATGGCGCGCCGGCGGGCAGTTCTCGCTCGGCAAGTCGTATCCGGGCTTCGGTCCGATGGGGCCGGAGCTGGTCACACCCGACGAGCTCCCCGACCCCGACGATCTCGAGCTCGGCTGCAGCGTCGACGGCGAGCAGATGCAGAAGAGCCGCACCTCGGACATGGTGTTCAGCGTCCCGCGCCTGATCGCGGAGCTGTCGGCGGTGCTGCCGCTCCTTCCCGGCGACGTCATCTTCACCGGCACGCCCGCGGGCATCGGTGCGACCCGTGAGCCGCGGCGCTTCCTCCAGCCCGGCGAGGTGATCACCAGCTACGTCGAAGGCATCGGCAACCTCCGCAACCGCTGCGTCGCCGCTTCCTGAGCGGCGAGCGAAGGAGTCTCCCGTGCTGCATCGCCTCACCACGATCACGATCGGCGTGCCCGACGTTGCGTCGACCGCCGCGTACTACGAAGAGTTCGGTCTCACCCCGAGCGGCGCGGGCCGCTTCGCGACCGCTGACGGCGGCGAGCAGCTGCGCCTCGTCCCCGCGCCGCAGCGTCGTCTGCTCGAGCTCGGCGTTGGCGCCGACGATCCCGACGACCTCGCGCGGATCACGGCCGCGTTCGCGCGTCTCGCGATCGCCGTCGAACGCACGCCGGCCGCGCTCGTCGCCGTCGATCCGGGCACCGGGGTGCGGGTCGTCGTCTCCGTCGCCGAGCGCATCCGGCAGCCCGGGACGGCGCCGTCCGCTGCGAACGGGCCCGGTCGCCTCGATCGGGTCACCCGTCGCGCCGACGCGATCGAACGCGAGGCACCCGTCAAGCCGCGCAAGCTCGGCCACGTCGTCCTCGGCTCGACGGACCTCGCGGCGACCGAGCGCTTCTTCATCGACGGCATCGGCTTCAAGGTGAGCGACAGCGTCGCCGGCCTGGCGTCGTTCCTGCGCTGCTCGACCGACCATCACAACTTGCTCGTGCAACCCGCGCCGGTGCGCCTGCTGCACCACACCTCGTGGCAGGTCGACGACGTCGACGAGATCGGCCGCGGCGCCAGCGCGCTGCTCGCGAAAGACCCGAGCCGTCACGTGTGGGGCCTCGGGCGCCATCACATCGGCTCGAACTTCTTCTGGTACCTGAAAGACCCCGCCGGCAACTTCACCGAGTACTACGCCGACCTCGACTGCATCCTCGACGATCAGCTCTGGCAGCCCGGCGTGTGGGACGGCTTGAAAGGGCTCGTGAGCTGGGGACCGCCGGTGCCGCCGTCGTTTCTCGCGCCCGACGATCTCGCCGAGCTGATGGCCGGCGCGCACGCCTGAGCGCGACGATGCGCGCGCACTACGACGTCGCGATCGTCGGCTACGGCCCCGTCGGCCAGACGCTCGCGATCCTTCTCGGGGCACGCGGCTGGCACGTCGGCGTCTTCGAGAAGCAGCCCGTCGCCTATCCGCTGCCGCGCGCCGTCCACTTCGACCACGAGGCGGGACGCATACTCCAGAGCGCCGGCATCGCCGACGGCGTACGCGAGGCGGAGGTCGCCGACGTCTACGAATGGCGGAACGCCGCCGGCGAGACCTTGCTCTCGATCCCGAGCCGTGCGGTGGGCATCTCGGGCTGGCCCGACGCCAACATGTTCGCGCAGCCCGATCTCGAGCGCCTGCTCGACGCGCGCGCGCGGTCGCTGCCGACGGTCGACGTGCTGCGCGGCTGCGAGGTCACCGGCATCGACGGGGGCGCGGACGCCGTCGCGCTCGAGGTCGCGTCGCCGGAGGGCGCCCGTGTGGTCACAGCGCGTTTCGTCGTCGGCTGCGACGGCACCAACAGCTTCGTCCGCCCGCACCTCGGCGCGACCGTCACCGACCTCGGCTTCTTCTTCGACTGGCTGATCGTCGACGTCGTGCCGCACCAGCCGCGGGTGTGGCGCCCACTGAACATCCAGGTCTGTGACCCGGCCCGGCCGACGACGCTCGTCTCCGGCGGCCCCGGGCGCCGCCGCTGGGAGTTCATGCGCCTTCCCGGCGAGAGCATCGAGGACCTCAACTGCGAGGCGACCGCGTGGCGGCTCCTCGCGCCCTGGGACGTCACGCCCGAGAACGCGACGCTCGAGCGCCACACCGTGTACCGATTTCAAGCGCGCTGGGTCGACAC
>JBGPIT010000220.1:0-8524 GCA_041485125.1 Binatia bacterium
CGGGCAACGCGCTCGCGCTCGAGAAGGCGCGTCCGTTCCTGCGCGGCCCGCTGTGCGTCCTCGTAGAGCCGCGCGTTGTCGATCGCGACCGCCGCCTGCGCGGTCATCCCCATGACGATGCGTTCGGTTCGAGCAGTGAACACCCCGACGTCGGGATGCCCGAAGAAGAGGCTCCCGATCACGTCTCCGGAGCGCGATATGACCGGCACGGCGAGATAGCTCCGCACCGGCAGGTGCCCGTGCGGCATGCCGTGGTGGGGCGCCATGCCTCCGTAGCGCGGATCGCCGAGGACGTCATCGCAGCGGATCGGGCCTTCGCCCCTGAACGTCGGGCCGAGGAGCGGCGTCGCGCGCGGATGCCCCAGGTATGCGAACGCCTCCCGCGGAGCGCCCGAGAGGGTGTCGAGCACGAACGCGTCACCGTGCTCGTCGCTCGTGTTGTAGAAGAAGGCGCCGAACTTGGCGCCGCTCAGATTGGTGGCTGCGTCGGTGACCGCTTGCACCAGCGCCGACACCTCGAGGCTCGACGAGAGCGCTTTGCCGGTCTCGTTCAGGATCTCCAGAATCCGGGTCTCGTCCCGCAACGCGTCTTCGGCACGCCGCTGCTCGGTCACGTCACGGAAGCTCCAGACCCGTCCGACCGTCCGGTCGTCGACCACCTGCACCCGCGACACCCGCTCGAAGACCCGCCCGTCCCTGAGCTCCAGCACCTCGAAGCTTTCCGATGGCGACGACGCATAGATCTCGTCGATGCGCGCGACGAATGCGCCGCGATCCTCGAATCGATCGCTGACGACCTCGATGATGTGCCGGTGATCTCCCGTCGCAATCACCTCGTCCGAGATGCCGGCCATGCGAGCGTATTTCTCGTTGAACCCGGTGATCTTCCCGTTGTCGTCGGTGACCAGGATCCCGTCGGTGGTGGATTCCAGCGTGGCGCGCATCAGCGCGAGGGAGTGCGCGAGCTGCTGCGTTTTCAGCTCGAGCGCTTCCTTCGCGAGCACGAGGTCTTCTTCGGCACGTTGACGTGCAAGTCGAATGGCTTGCGCGTTCTGCATCGCGACGGAGCGCAGCTGCTTGGCTTCGTCGTCGCGCACTATCGGGGTCGAAGCTTCTCGGCGGCGGCCTCGGTGCCGATCACGCGCGCGCGGATCTTGGCGAAGGCGGTGTCGCGGCTGGTCGACGTATCGTCGCTGAAGGGCGAGAACCCGCAGTCGTCGGTCGTACCGAGCTGCGCCAGCGGAATGTAGTCGGCCGCTTCGAGGACTCGCTCACACACTTCCTCCGGCGTCTCCACATGCGGGTCGATCGGCGCCACGACACCGACGAACACGCGTTGGTTCGGCTTGAGGTACCGCCGGATGATGTCGAGCACGCGCGCGCGGTCCTTCTCGCCCGCGAGCGCGACGTAGAAGTTACCCGCCTTGAGCTCGAACAGGCTCGGCAGCAGATCCGCGTAGTCGACGTCCGCGCTGTGCGTCGAATCCCGGTCCGAGCCGGGGCAGGTGTGCACGCCGATCCTGGCGCGCTCTGCGGTGGAGAATCGCGCCAACGTGAGATTGTTCAGATCGATGAAGCTGTTGAGGAGCTCGCCGGAGGGATCGATCTTCATCGCGAAGCGGCCTTCCGTGAAGTCGATTTGGACGACGTGCGCGCCTTTCGCGAGGCAGCAGCGGATCTCCGCCTCGTGCTCGCGCAGCAGATCGTCGATGAATTGTTCCCGCGAGTAACCCGCGAGCGGCTCAACCGGGTACATGAGGCTCAGCGCCGACGGTGAGATCACTGCCTGCTTGACCGGCGTGTGCGCGTAGCGCTTCGCGACCTCGAGGTAGCTGTCGGCGCGCCGCTTGTACCGGAAGGGTCCGCGGATGAGCCGCGGCATCCGGCGCGTGTGCCCGGCTGCAAACGGAATCTGGAAACCGTCCGCGTCGGTGTTCGCGAGTCCGTCGACGGAGTACGTCCAGAAGTTGTGGTATTTCCGCTGCTCGCCATCGGTGATGACCGCGGATCCCGTCGCCTCGAATCGCGCGATCGTGTCCCGAATGGCCTGGTCGTAAAGCCAATCGAGGCTCGGATCGTCGGCACCAACCCTCGCGACCGCATCGATCAGCTCGAGCGGCCGAGGGATGCTCCCGATCGGTTCGCTCGGAATGTTCATTTCCGGAGGCAGCGGGCGCGAACGACGTCGAGAAGGTGATCGACGTCGACGGGTTTGCCGATCAGCTCGACCCCACCGAGCAACTCGCTGCTGAATGCGCGGCCGTACGCGGTGACGACGACGACCGGAAGCTGCGCAAGGGTGGCATCTTCGAGCTGTAGTCGCCGGAACGTCGCCCCGTCCATCACCGGCATCATGAGATCCAGGACGATGAGGCACGGCAGCTCACCGCCGCAGCGCAACCTCTCGAGCGCCTCCTGGCCGTTCGTCGCTCCCACTGTAGCGAAGCCGTCCGTCTCGATCAGCGCCATCACGGCCCCACGCACGTCGTCGTTGTCCTCGACGACCAGCACGGGACCGGCGGGTGCGCCGGAGGTCTCGGCGATTTCGTCGCGAGCGGGATTCGGTGCGGAGTCCTCGTCGTCCGCGTCAGGACGGAGCGCGACGCACCCGAGCGCCTCGAATGGCAGCACGCCGTGGCGTCGAATGTGGTCGCCGCAGATCAGGCACGTAGCCGCCATCGCCCCGTCGAGTGTATCGCCGGCGTGCAGATAGGCAACTGGCTATAGGCACCTGGAAGCGCGACGATTCGAACCTCTGGTTCCCAGGTAGGCGGCGAGCGTCCCGCTGACGGTGCCCAACAACACCATCGCGACCGCTGCACCGTACGGCCAGATCACGTCCATGCGGAAACCGGCCACGGTCAGAACGGTTGCGCGTAATAGTCGGTCCGCCGCCACTGCCCCGACGGCGATTCCGAGGGTAGCGCCGAGGAAACCGAGCGTGCCGCCTTCCGTCAGCGTCAGACGGCGAAGCGCCTTCGGCGTGAGGCCGAGGGTTCGAAGCAGCCGTAGATCTCTCGCCCGATCGAGAAGATTCGCGCTGACCGCGTTCATGACGGCAAGGACGGCAACCAGGATCGCCAGAAGCTCGCACACGAACGTGAGCGCGAACGTGCCGGAAATGAGCAGGTCGATGGCAGCGCGCGTGTCCTTTCTCGAGAGGACGGTGAGGTCGTACGTTGCCCCCACGGTCGCATCGATGCGGGCTTTGACGTTCGCCGCCGCCGCGGGGTCGTCGAGATCGATCAGGAAGAGGTTTGCTCGTCGTTCGTTCCAACGTACCGAGAAGATCGACCACGGAATCTTCACGCTCCCGACGTCGAGGAGATAGTCGGGCTCGACGACCTTCACCACGAGGGAGATGGCGCCAGTCGGCGTGTCGAGCTCGAAGCGATCACCCAGCGCAAGGTTGAAGCGTTCGCTGAGCGTGTCGCTGATGGCGACCTCCCCGAGCGCCGCATCGAGCCGATCGCGGGCGTGTTGCTGTGCGAGGAGCTCGTCCGCCATACCTTGCACGATCATTGGCTGGCCGCGCAGAGACGCGTCCATGAAACGAAGCGGCTTGACCGATGCCACGTGCTCGATCTCGGCTATCCGCTCGCCAACGGCGGAGTCGGCGACGGGTCCCGACACGAGGCTCAGCGGGGGCCCCACATTGACGATGAGATCGGCGGGAAAACTCGTCTCCACCCAGTGGATGACCGCGAATCGATAGCTGGCCAAAACGACCGCCATCAGGAGCGCGAAGGAAAAGCCGGCCGCCAGCGACGCGATCGTCAGTGACGTACCGCGATTCGGACGGGCCATTTGCTCCCAAAGCCATTGCCCGACCGGACCCCAGAGCCGTCGATGGATCGGCCGCAAGAGGACTCCCGAAACGCGAAGCAGCAACGGGACCAAGAGCGCCGTGCCGATGAGCTCCAACAAGATCGCCGACAGGGCGAGACCGACCTGCGTCGTGAACCACGTGCGCGGGAGCCGAAGGGACGGAAGAGCCACTCCAGCTGCGACCAGCAGCAAGCCCAGAAGGATGGTGCGGGGCTCGAGTACGGCGCGACGCGCGGTGTACCGGTCGAGACTTTGCAGTGGGCTCGTACCGGCCGCGACCATCATGGGCAGCAATGCTCCACTGAGCGCCGCGACGAACGCGATCACCACGGCCGCCGCCACATCGTCCCCGCGCATGACGACCTGTCCAGGCTGCACCTGAACGTAGGTCGCCGACACGAAGGCGCCGAACGACCCAAGGGCAAGCCGACAGAGTACGGCGCCAATCACGAGGCCGGCTATGGAACCCAGGAGCGCGACGAGTATGGCCTCGGCGAGCACGAGAACACTCAAGTCTCGACGGGACGCTCCGAGGCAGCGGAGCGTCGCCAGCTCGCCGGTACGCTGCTGCGTCGACGTGTACATGCTGTGAGAGACCAGGAAGAGGCCGACCGCCATGGCGAAGAGACTCGAATACGTAAGGAGCCAACGATTCGTGGCGAGCATGGCCTCGACGCGTTTGCCTCGCGTCGCCGGCGAGACGACCTCCCCCCGCGCGCCGACCCTCGACGCGATCAGCTCACGAACATGAGCTTCGTCGGCGTCGGGCGTGAGCGCGATGTCGATCCAATCGAAGCGTCCATCCTTTCCGAAGGTCATCTGCGCGGGCAGAAGATCCATGATTCCAACGGAGCCTTGGAAGAGGCGACCGAACCGTTGGTTCTCGAACGAGCCCCTGACGGTCAGCTCGTGGCGGCCTCGCGGAGAGACGATCGTGATCGTGTCGCCATTGCTGAGCCCGGCCTCTTTCAAGAGCGTCGTCGAAAGCAACACTGACCCGGCTTCCTCTACGACGTCCGTCGCACGCTCGAGACCCAGCCTTTCTTCTCGAACTCCCCCTCCCAGAGGGCCGAGTGCTGAAGCAGATCGACACCAAGGAGACACACCTGCCGGCCGTTCAGCGACGGGATGCGTACGAACTCTTGAACCACGCCCGCGATCGCTGCCACACCGGGTACGATCTCGAGCTCCGTGACGAGCTCCTCCGGAACCCCGGCGGCTCCATTGGCGATCTCGATCTGCGCCCTTCCCGCCAGGACCGCGACCGTCGATTGAAAAGAGGAATAGGTCGATCGGTTGATGGTCAAAATCGCGATGACGGATGCCACGCCGATCGTGATTCCCGTCGTCGTAAACGACAAACGGACCCGATGACGACGGAAATGGGCGGCGCAGAGGAGAGCGTAGAGGTTCAGGCGCGCGCGCATGCCCCCTCCACGACGGCCGCTATTCTCTGATCACGCCGTCACGCAGCTCGAGGATGCGGTCGCCTCGAGCTGCGGCATTGGCATCATGCGTGATGAGGATGAGGGTTTGGTGACGTTCATCGCAGGCTCGCCGCATGAGATCGAGGACGACGGTGCCACTGTTCGAGTCGAGATTGCCCGTCGGCTCGTCGGCCAGGAGAAGCGCGGGACGTACCGCAAGGGCACGCGCAATGGCGACGCGCTGCATCTCGCCACCGGAAAGCTCCCCCGGCATGTGTCGCGAACGATTCGACAACCCGACCGCATCCAAGACCTCCGCAACGCGCTGCCGCACCTCCAAGATGGCAAGCCCGTCCAGCATGAGCGGAACGGCAACGTTGTCTTCAACTGAGAGGTCCTGAAGCAAGTTGAAGAATTGAAAGATGACGCCAATACTGCGGCGTCGGAAGATCGTGACGTTTTCCTCGCTCAGCTCCGAAACGCAGGTGCCGTTCACGAAGACCGATCCGCTGGTCGCGCGATCGAGACCGGCTATGCAGTGCAGCAACGTGCTCTTCCCAGAACCGCTCGGGCCCATGATCGAGAGGAAGCTGCCGCGAGGCACGGTGAGACTCACCCCTCGGAGGGCGTGCACCGTCGTGTGTCCGAGCAGATGCTCCTTGCGGAGATCGGACACCCGTACCGCCTCTTCGTCCCCCATGGAGCGGTGTGGAGTAACAGCCGGCCGTGAATTCGGTCAACGCGGCGTTCCTCTACCATCAACAATATAGCTGAGGCGTACTAGTTCTCAGGCGGGACAGACCAACTCGACAGGGTCCATACCCTCGGCTAAGGTTTCCGCGATGACTCTCCGGCGCCGCAAGCATGTCGTCGCGATGATGGCGCCCGCGTTCCTGATTGCGCACCTTCTCTGTATGTGTCCGCGGACGGCCGTTGCCGCGACATTGGGAAGCGCCCGAACGCAGACCGGCCGCGCGGAGACTAGCGGCGCGCATCACTGCTGCCCGAAACGCGACACGGGCACGCCTCGCGGCGACCATCCTGGTGGGTGTCAGCACTGCGGTCACACGCAGATGAGCACTCCTGATACCGTCAAGCTTCCCCTGCCCTCGTCGAGCGCGATTCCCCTCTTTCTCTCGGCTCCCGCGGGCGCCCGTCGGTTTGCGATCCACCCTGCCCGTCACTCGACAACCGCTTGCGGCACGCACAGTCCGCCGCGGGTGCTCGCGTCGACGTGCACCCTCCTGATCTGACCCTGACTCTCTCGGCGTGCGCCTAGGTCTCTAGGCGTGGAGCGGCGTCTGCCGGCTGGTGCCGGGACGCACGTATTCTCTGACGACCAATGAGGGTCTGCATGACGCAGCTCAAAATATTTGCCGTTCTTTTGTTGCTCGCCGGCTGCGGCGCCGAAGCTCATCTCGCGCCACTCGCGCGCACGCATCCGGCCAGTCCCGAAGCCGAAGAGGCGCCCGTCGCAGCCGCGTCGGGATCGCTCGGCTCGCCCGCGTATCTCGACGAAGCGGCGCCGGCCGCTGACGGCGCCGGTCACGCAGGGCACGGGAGCGGCCATGCGCATTAGCATCGTTCCACTTGCGATCGGGATCGCGTTGCTCGGCGGCTGCGCGGCGGTAAACCCGCGGGCGGGGTTCCGCGACATCGAATGACTCGTGACGGAACGAGCGGCGCTCGAAGTGTCGTGGTCGGAGAGCCCGGAGCAAGCGAGAGAAGTGGACGGCGCCGTTGTCTCGCTCCTTACGACCGAGCTCACCGTCGAGAACGCGGTCCGGGTCGCGTTGCTCGATAATCGGAACCTGCAAGCGCTCTATCAGGAGCTCGGCGTGCATGAGGCCGAGCTGGTGCAGGCAGGTCTTCTTCCGAATCCCGTGCTGACGGCCAACGTGCGCTTCGGAGTCGGTCCGTCGGGGACGGGCGCAGAGCTCGGCCTCGTTCAGAACCTGATCAGCGCGCTCCAGATCCCGCTGCGCAAACGGGTCGCGGACGCGGCCCTCGAGCAAGCGAAGATCCAGGTCGCGGACGCGGTGTTGAACCTCGCGCTCGATACGAAGGCATCCCTCTTCCAGCTGCAAGGCGCGCTGCAGATGCTCGAGCTCAGACGGGCAGCCGAAGCGGCGACGGCGCTTTCGCGCGAGATCGCCGAGCGGCAGCACGCGGTCGGCAACATCACCGACCTCGACCTCGCAACGCAGCAAGCGCGACACGAGGAGGCGCGGGTCGAGCTCGCGAGCGCCGAAACCGCCGTCGTCGCGGAGCGCGAGGAGCTGAATACGCTTCTCGGCTTGTGGGGCGCGCGGACGGCGTGGACGATACGGCCCCGCTTGCCGCCGGCTCCCGATGCGGAGGTCCCGTCGACCGGCTGGGAGACGTTGGCGGTGTCACAACGTCTCGACCTGCAAGCGGCGCGCGCCGGAAGTCTCGCCGCACTCGCGCAGTATCGACTCGGGCGCTTCTACGGCCTGATCCCGACGGCGTCGCTCGGCGTCGCGTCGGAGCGTGAGCTCGATGGCGGCTGGTCCGTCGGGCCTGCGCTCGATCTGCCGATTCCGCTCTTCGATCAAAGCCAGGCGCAGCTCGCCGGCAGTGCCGCACGGGTGCGCGCCGGCGACGAACGCTACGCCGCGCTCGCCGTGCAGATTCGTTCCGAGGTGCGCCGAGCAAGAGCACAACTGGAAGGAGCGCGCGCCCGTGCGCAGCACTACGAGAAGGTCGTCCTGCCGCTCGAGGCCCGCGTCGTCGCGGAAACTGAGCGTGAGTACAACACGATGCTGATCGGCGTTTTTCAGCTGCTCCAAGCGAAGCGTGACGAGATCGAGGCCCAGCGTCGCTACATCGAAACGCTGACCGCGTACTGGGTCGGCCGCACCGAGCTCGAGCGCGCGGTCGGCGGCGAGCTCGACGTCGGCGCGCCCGAACATCAGCATCACCACGGAGGCTAGCGCGGTGGTCACTCGAAGAGAGATGCTGCAAACGTCCCTGTCGGCCGTGGCGGGAAGCGTCTTGCTGAGTCGGATCTCACACGCTGCGGATACCGTCGAGCCGACCGCGTCGCCCTCGAGCTCTTCGCCTCAGCGGGAGCCGCTACCGCCCGGCGAGGCGGGGCGCGACTATCGGCCGGTCATCGTCCCGAACGGGAAGACGTTGCCCTGGAGGATCGTCGATGGGGTGAAGGTCGGTCATCTCGTCGCCGAGCCGGTGAAGCACGAGATCGCACCCGGACTCACGATCGACGCCTGGGGCTACAACGGCCGCAC
>JBGPIT010000221.1:0-8519 GCA_041485125.1 Binatia bacterium
ACCCGTTCTGCGACCTGGTGCGCAGGATCTTGACGTTCGTGCTGCCGGCAACGTTGATGCCGTACTGCCCTGGGTCCGGGCAGAGCGAGTCGATCTCGCCATCCGAGATCACGACGTCATCGTGCCCGGTCACATCGATCCGGCGAGGGCCGCCGGCGGCGTCGACGCAACCCTCGACACGGTGACGTGCAACACCTTCAAGGGCACCTTGAAGTTCAAGCCCGGCCTCACGGTCGGCGGCATCCTCGGCCCGACCTCCGATGTCAAAGTCAAAGGCGTGCTCGACGGCTGCACCACGAGTGCCCCCGTGAACATTCTGCCGAGCAAGGTGAAGGGAACGTTGACGATCCCGACGAGCGACTGCTTGGGTCTCCTCAACCCCGTCGTTCCCAGCGGTTTGTTGACCGTCAAGTGGAAGAGCGCGCCGGCGCTTCTCGATTCGTCCAGCACGTTTACCCCGGGCCTCGTCGCTGGCACAATCGTTCCCGCGCCTTGGGCAGCGGTGTACCTTGGGGTGGGGATTCCGGTGCTCTCCGTGACCGGCTCTTTCCAAGGTGGTGACGGAGGTGCCTCGTCCCTCATGCAGCTCGTCAGCAGTGAAGACGCCACGACACTCTTCTCCCCGTGCAGCTTGCCCACAGGCGTCCAGTCAGGGACGATCGGGCTCGGCCAGGTCGTACTCCAGTAAGCAGGAGCCGCCGCGCAATCGCGGCAGAGGCGCAGTACCAGCGATGGCGCAGCCGCTTTGGTGCACGTCGTTTCACGCCAATCCCACCCGGCCGCCGCCGACATGATCAACGTCGGCGCGGCCGGTCTCACCAACTGACGACGAAGCACGTCATCTTGGCGCCCTTCGACTGCCGTCGGCACTCACGGCGTTCGCCGATTTGCTCGGAGACCACATCCGTCGCGAGGAGCGCGGGCTCTTTTCGCCCATTTTCCCGGGCCGCTCTCTCACGACGTCGTGGTGGAGTTGCAGACCGCGATTCGGACGCCAAAGATCGATTACCGGACCGACGGAAAGATCTCGCCGACGCCAGGAACGCGATCGATCCAGCGGACTACCGTCGCCTCAATCCCCTGATTGGGCTGGACGTGTCAACGAAAATCTTCCGGGAGCGTAGCGGGCTCCTCGGGAAAAAGAAGGCGAACGTCCGATAGGCGGTGTGCGTCAACCGGAACGGGCGTTCGCACTGCCTTCTGCGGGCCAATGGCGACTCGCGAGGAAATGAAGTAGATGAAGGACATGGGCTTCAAATGTGTTTCCCTTTTATTTGTTGCGTTCTGCTCTCTGATCGGCACGGCGTCCACCGCCCACGCTGCCGATGAATGCACCCAGATGCAGCCTGGGTGGATATTCTGCAATGGATTCGAGGATGGGAACTTTTCCATATGGGACGACTTCGACGGGAACCCGGCCCCCGACGACACATTGGTCAGCGATGCGGGACCCTTCAATAGTGCCGGCAACCACGCGGCCAGGCTGCTCGTTGCACCGGGGCAAGGAGGAGCGGACCTGGTGAAAGTATTGCCGGGGCAAAACGACAAACTCTATGCTCGCTGGTACCAGTACTGGGAGCCCGGATACGATTTCACGGTTCCCAACCACGGTGGCGGTCTGCACGCGGGAGATCGGAGCTGGCTTGGTCACTCGGATACCCGGCCAACCGGAGCGGATTGGTTTTCGACCTGGATCGAGCCGATCAACAATACCGGCAACGTCGGGCGGATGAATCTCTATTCGTACTACCGCGGCATGTACATGGATTGCGCCAATCCCAACGGCGCCTGCTGGGGGGATCACTTCCCTTGCATGGTGGGATCGGCTTATTGCACCAATCCCGCGCACGCGCCCCCGCCGACACCGCCGCAAATGCAGGCAGGCCGATGGTACTGCATCGAGGTGATGCTCGACGGGGGAACTCCGACGCCGACCCAGTCCGGCGCGAATGGACAGCAGGATTTTTGGATTGATGGAGTGGAGCTGGGTCCGTGGACGGATCTGTGGCACCGGACGACCAGTAATCTTCATATAGGGATCCTCTGGCTCAACACCTTCTTCCACGGCACGCATGCCAATGTGGGGGTCCGCTACGATAATGTCGTAGTGTCGAGCGACAGGATCGGATGCGGCGCGGTGACCGAGCATATCGGCTCAACCGTCGGTGATCCGGGGCAGACCGTCCCCGTCGACGTCACATTGGACGACGGCGGCGCGAGCGTCTCGTCCATTCAGCTCGATATCGGCTTCGATCCGCACGCGCCGATCGCCGCCACGGCTTCGCTGGCACCCGACTGCGTCGTCAACCCGGCCATTCACAAGGACGAGACCGTCTACGCGTTTCAGCCCTTCGGCTGCACGCCCGGCGTCGACTGCGCGGCGGCGCGTGCTTTGATCCTCTCCTTTTTCAACGCCGACCCGATACCCACCGGTTCGACTCTGATCACGTGCAACGTCGCGATCGACCCCGCGGCGCCGGGGGGCACCTATCCGCTCACGGGCTCGAACTGCGTTGCGTCGGATCCCGGCGGCGTCGGCCTGACGACGAGGTGCACCGACGGTGACGTCACGGTCACCGGCCCGCACTCGTCGCTGCTGACAGGAGCGCGTCTCTTGCTGACCACGCCCCCGTCGGGACCCGCCAAGAACAAGCTCGTGTACCTCTCGAAAGACCAGTCCCTGTCACTCGCCCAGGCCGTCGACGAAGATCCGCGCTGCGCTCCCAACGGTTCCGGAACCGCGCCCGCCGGAGCGACTCTGCGCGTGGCCGGCGCCGGCGGCGACTTCACGATCGACCTCCCCTGCGCCAATTGGTCGCGCAACGGCGCGGGCACTCAGTACACCTATCGCGATCGCTCGCACGCGACGTGCGACGTCATCGTGCTGAAGAGCGGTCGGCTGGCGAAGGCCGTCTGCAAAGGTGCGCAGGTCGCGTATGGACTCGGCGCCAGTCAGGGCGACGTCGCGGTGGTCCTGACGACGGGCGCGAGCGGCGCGGGCCGCAAGTATTGCACGAGCTTCGGCCCGGCGACGTTGGCCACCGTCGTCAAGGACGGCTCGGACGGAAAGAAATACCTGGCGAAGAACGCGACCGCACCCGCGTCTTGTCCACCGTGAGGCCGCTCGAATCGATCGCATGATTCACTGGCACTAACTCCGCGAGGTGCACATGATCACGCTCCACGACAACGCTTTCAGCCCGTTCGCCCGCAAGGTGCGGATGGTGCTCGAGCACAAGCGTCTACCGTTCGAGGCGGTGGACGGGCTCACGTCCGAGGGACGACAGCGGCTCGCCGCGGTGAACCCGCGGGTAGAAGTTCCAGTGCTGCAGGACGGAGCGCTCGTCGTCGTCAACTCCTCGCACATCGTGGCGTACCTGGAGCACCGCTACCCGGAGCGACCCGTGTACCCGGCCGATCCGACGGCGCGCGCCGAGGCGCTGTCCTGGGAACGGCGCGCCGACACGCTCCTCGACGCCATCACGCACGACGTCTCGAACGGCGGCTTCGGCTTTCCCACGGGATCGATGCCGGCCGGTCTTCTCGAAGCCGCGCGCGAGGATCTGGCAGAGGTGTACCGCGACCTGGAGCACGCGCTCGCGAGTGGCGACTTCGTTTGTGGCGCGCTCTCGATCGCCGACCTGGCCCTCTTCCCGCACCTCACCGCGGTCCGCTTCCTCGACATCTCGTTCGACGGCACCGTGCACCCGCGTCTCCTGGCCTGGTATAGACGCATGCGCCAAGTCGGCGTGTGCCAGGCGGACATCGCCCGCACGAAGACGTTTCTCGGCGCCGTTGGACCGAGCGTCGAGCGTCCCGCGCGCATCGTCTGGCGCGGCGACCGGATCGAGTGGCTGCTGGCGCGCGGGTTCCACGAATGGTTCGACGCCGAGATCCGCGCAGGCCGGGTGGCTTGGCCGGGACGATGAGAGTCGCCGCCTAGGACGTCGACCTGATTCGCGCGTGATCCCGACCGGTGCGGATCGCTGGCGCCGGGTGCCCGCTGGACATCATCACCGATGCCGCCGCGATCGGATCCGTGCCGGCACCGTCTTCATCGGATGTTGCGCCGACCCACTCCGCCATCCGCGCGACGAGGCCGCGTCCGGGATCACACTGGCGTTTGGCGAGCAGGAACGCGATCTGCGTCTCGACGGCGGCGCGCACCTGATCGCGTACGGCCGCGCAGAGGACGTCGTCGCGCTGCCGCCCGGCGAAGCCGCGCGTCTCGATCGGCGGGCCGAAGGAGAAATAGAAGCGCTCGGGGCGCGGCAGCGGCGTCGGGCCGATGCCGCGCACGAGCGGCGGCAGCTCGTCGATCCGCGGGACCAGACGTGCGAGCAACGCGCCGACTAGGGGGGTCGCGAGCACGTCGCCCGCGTCGACGAGGATGTCGAAGCACTCCTCGGCGCCGACCGCGCCGAACGGGACGATCGGGTACCCGTGCTCGACCGCGAGCCGGACGAAGCCCATCCGCTCGCCCCAGAGGAGCCGGTACTTCTCGCCCTTGCGCTTGAAGACCTCGCGCGCGCCGCCCGGGAAGACGAGAATGGTTGCGCCCGCCCGCATCAGCGCGTGGCAGCTCTCGCGCGTGCCCTCGACGACGCCGTAGTGCGCGAGCAGCGTCCGCCAGCCGGGGATCCAGAAATGCAGGTGATCGCCGAGCGATCGCACGGCGATACGCCGGCGCTCGAGAAGCCCGAACACCATGACGGGTGCGTCGACGAGGCCCATGACGGTGTGGTTGCCGACGAGAAGGGCGGGGCGGTCGCGGCGCAGGTGCTCGAGGCCGTAGAACCTCGGCGCCGTGAGCCAGCTCCACGGCGCCAGAACGAGCCGCGCCGCGGCGAGCTCCAGCGGGGAAGGCGATGTCCAGCTGATTTCCGTCATGGTTGTCGATCGCGGCTGGCGCACCCAGGCGATTCGCCGCGTTCTCACCGTCGAGCGAAAGCAGAATCGGTGCCGCGCGTCCCGCGCCGACCCGGGTCGCACGACCAGCGTCGTCCGAGCCGTGAATTCGGGCGCGCAGTGAAGACGCGCGGCGGCGGGACACCAGCCGATCGGCGGCCTGCGATTCCCGTTGATGCGAAAAGATTGACTGCCGGATTCCCGGTGTGACGAAGGGCGTCCGACGGCGAATCACGGCGGAGCGGCTCTTTCCGTCCATGGATGCGGCACCGCGCTTTGGCACGCCGCCTGCTTCATTGTCGATGAATAGGTTCGTTCGCGAGGCATGCCGATGACACGCGAGCACTTCGACAGCGCAGCCGCGATGCGGCGGCACCCGGAACGCTTCCGCGCCGCGGTCGCCCCAGCGTACGACGTGATCGTCGTCGGTTCGGGACCGGGCGGCCTCGTCACCGCGGCGCTCGCCGCGCGCGCCGGCAAGCGCGTCCTCGTTCTCGACGGCCACTACGTCGCCGGCGGCAACGCCACGGTCTTCCGTCGCAAACGTTGGGAGTTCGACGTCGGTATCCACTACCTCGGCGACTGCGGCCCGGGCGGGCTGATCCCGCGTATCCTCGCCGCCTGCGGCGCGAGCGGTGTACGGTTCCGTCCGATGGACGCGGAGCTCGAGCAGCTCAGCTTCCCCGATTTCGACTTCACGATCCCGCGCGACAAGCCGACGTTCATGGCGCGCCTGCTCGCACGCTTTCCGGCCGAGGCGCGCGGCATCCGCCGTTACTTCCGCTTCCTCGACCAAGTGGACGCGATGCAGGCGAACCTCGGCGCTCCACGATGGCGGCAGCTGCTCGCCGTCCTCCGAAACCCGCTCGTGCTGCGCTGGGCGAACACCAGCCTCGGCGAGTTCCTCGACACCTGCACGCGCGACGCGCACCTGCGCGCGATCCTCACCGCCCAGAACGGCACCTATGCCATCGCCCCGGGACGGGTGTCGGCCGTGCTGCACGCCGGCCTCCAGGACCACTACTTCGTGGACGGCGGCTGGTATCCGGAGGGTGGGGCGCAGGTGATTGCCGACCGGCTCGCGGCGGCGATCGAGGCGGCGGGCGGCGACATTCGCTTGCGGGCGCGCGTGACGCGCATCCACGTCGCGGAGGGACGCGCCACCGGCGTCACGTTCGAGAACAAGCACCTCGGGACGTGCACCGTTCGCGCGCCGGTCGTGGTGAGCAACGCGGATCTCAAGCGCACCGTGCTCGAGCTCGTCGGCGCCGAGCACTTCCCGCCCGAGTTCGCCCGGCGCGTCGAGCGGTTCGAGATGGCCCTGCCGCTCTTCGTCGTCTTCCTCGGCCTCGACGTCCCGGTCTCGGAGCTGCCGTACGGCAACGCCAACCGCTGGCTGTTCGGAAGCTACGACTTCGATCGCGAGTACGCGATGATCGCGCGCGGCGAGATGCCGGAGCGGCCCTTCGTCTACATCGCGACGGCGTCGCACAAGGACCCCGAGAATCCGCGGCTCGCACCGCCCGGACACACGAACGTGCAGCTGATGACGATCGTGCCGCCGCAGCCGGAGTTCTGGGGCGTGAACCGCGCGCAGGTGGAGGACGGCACCTACGAGGCCAACGAGGGCTACGCTCTCCGGAAGGCGCAGGTGATCGAGCGTGTGCTCGATCAAGGCGAGCGTGCGATCCCCGGGCTCCGCCAGCACATCGTCTACCAGGAGGCGGCGACGCCGCTCACGCACACGCGCTACACACGCTCGACCGGTGGCACGTCCTACGGTATCGCGGCCACACCCGCGCAGTTCCTGCAGAACCGGCCCGGCGCCTCGACGCCGGTCGCGGGACTCTACCTCGCCGGCGCGTCGACGCGGTCGGGTCACGGGATCGCCGGCGCGATGCTCTCGGGTGTGCACGCCGCCGACCGCGTGCTGCGCGACGGCACCGCGGCGCGCGTACTGCACGGCTGACGCGCGCCGGCGGCGCGACGTTACGCCTGCTGGCCACGGGTGGCTTTCCAGCTTCGCCTTGCGTAACCTTCAGGTTCGATCCTTCCAACTCCTACGTTGCTCTATGGTGCGCGACGACCGCGAAGCGAGCAGAAGACAATAGCGAACCCACGAATTGACAACCCGGCGGCAGGTTCCGCTGGCGACGGGTCTAAGATCTCGAAAGACAGTGCTTCCGGCCAGCGGCGTATCCGGCCGCAGCCCTGGTGGCTGATCTTCCTGGTCGTCGTGACGGTCAACTACGTGCTGATGCGGGTGCTCTCCCCGGACCTATCCTCGATTACGGTCCCCTATACGTTCTTCAAGAAGCAGGTCGAGGCAGGCAATGTCGAGAACGTCACCAGTGTGGGCGACTCGATCCGCGGTCGCTTCAAGACGGAAGTCACCTATCCACCCCCAGAGTCTCAGGCGCCGAGCGCGAAAGCGCCGGCGTCGCCTCCCTCCGATCAACAGAAGCCGCGCACGTCGATGCGGTTCAATACCCAGCGGCCGGCCTTCGCGGACCCGGGTCTCGAAGGGCTACTCGAAGAGAAGGGTGTGGTCATCGAGGCCGTCGATGAGAATAGCTCATCCTGGTTCACGCTGCTGGTCGGCTTCGGTCCCACCCTGTTACTGATCGCTGCTTTCGTCTGGATCAGTCGCCGCGCCGCGGCGGCGGGGGGCGGGCTGTTCAGCCTCGGCCGCAGCCGCGCCAAGCGCTACAGTGAGAAGCAACCGAAGGTCACCTTCGACGATGTCGCCGGCATCGATGAGGCCGAGAACGAGCTCATCGAGATCGTCGACTTCCTGAAGAACCCGGCCAAGTACCAGCGGCTCGGCGGCACCGTGCCGAAAGGCGTGCTGCTGGTCGGCGCACCCGGTACCGGCAAGACGCTGCTGGCGCGGGCGATTGCCGGACAGGCGGGCGTCCCCTTCTTCAGTCTCAGCGCCTCCGAGTTCGTCGAGATGATCGTTGGCGTCGGCGCGTCCCGCGTACGCGACCTGTTCAGGCAGGCTCGGGAGGCCGCACCTTCGATCATCTTCATCGACGAGCTCGACGCCATCGGTCGCACGCGCGGCAGCGGCGCCCAGCTCGGCGGCCACGACGAGCGCGAGCAGACATTGAACCAGATCCTCACCGAGATGGACGGCTTCGACTCTCGGGAAGGCGTCATCGTCCTGGCGGCCACCAACCGCGCCGACGTGCTGGACCAGGCGCTGCTGCGACCGGGCCGCTTCGACCGCCGCGTCGTGGTGCAGCGTCCCGACCGCGCCGGCCGCGCCGCGATTCTCAAGGTGCACACCAAGAAGGTCCCCTTGGCGCCGGATGTCTCTCTCGAGCGCATCGCCGCCGAGACGCCCGGTCTGGTCGGCGCCGAGCTGCGCAACTTGGTCAACGAGGCAGCCTTGCGGGCAGCGCGCACGGGCGCGAGCGCCGTCCGCGCCGAAGACTTCGCGGAGGCGCTGGAAAAGATCACTCTCGGACCGGCCCGCAACATCTTGCTGAACCCGGCCGATCGGGAGCGTACCGCTTACCACGAGGCGGGCCACGCGTTGCTCGGACTGCTGGTGCCCGGCAGCGATCCGGTTCACCGCGTCTCGATCGTGCCGCGCGGCATGGCGC
>JBGPIT010000222.1:0-8475 GCA_041485125.1 Binatia bacterium
AGCGCCAGATGCGTGAGCTCCGTGAGCTGCTCACGCGCGCGGAGCCGCCGCGGGCCGACAGCGCGCGGCCCGCGGCGGAGATCGAGCTGGCAACCACCGTCCCGCGTCCGCCGGTCGCTCCGCCGGTGACTGTCGCGCCACGATCGACCGGCGGGCCGCCGCCTGGCCACACCGAACCCCCACGACCGCCATCGCCGCCGCGTGTGCGCGTGGATTGGGAGCGCCTGCTCGGTGTCCGCGCCGCCGCGATCGTGGGAGGCGTCGCCCTCGCCATGGCGGGGCTACTCTTCTTCAAGTACTCGATCGAGCATGGCCTGATTCCGCCGTGGCTGCGGATTGTCATGGGCACGCTCGTCGGTCTCGCTTGCGTCGCCGGATCGGAGTTGCGGCTACGAAAGAGCTACGCCGCTACTGCCAACGCGCTCGCCGGCGCCGGCATCGTCATCCTGTATGCCGCCTTCTGGGCGGCGGGCGTGCTCTACGAGTTGGTCGGCCTGAACGTTGCCTTCGTCGGCATGCTCGCGGTGACGGCTGCGTGCTGCGCCCTCTCGTGGCGACACGCGGCCCAGGTGATCTCGCTTTTGGGTCTCATCGGCGGCTTCGCGACGCCGCTGCTTCTCTCGAGCGGATCCGACCATCCGATCGGCCTCTTCGGCTACATCCTCCTCCTCGACGTCGGACTGCTCGCGCTCGCGCGGCAGCGGCGCTGGCCCATGCTGGGGCTGCTCAGCCTGGCGGGGACGGCCCTGTACGAGACGCTCTGGATCGGCATGCGTATGGGCCCCGAGCGCGTGTTCCTCGGCCTCGCCGTTCTCGGCAGCTTCGCAATGCTGTTCGCCGTGGCCGGACGAACGACGCGGACGGATGGGGCCGAAGTATCGCGCTGGACGCAGGCGGCTGGTGTACTCGTCCCGTTCGCCTTCGCCCTCTACTTCGCCGGGGACGCGCAGCTCGGGGCGCATCTGTATCCGCTTGCGATGCTGCTCGTTCTGTTGTGCGGCGCCGCCGCCTGGATCGGCCGAGCGGAGCGCAACTATCGGCTGGCTCTGAATGCCGCGGCGGCCGCGCTCGGGGTCATCTTCGTCTTCTTGCTTGCCCACTCGCCGCGGGGCGGCCTGGCATGGGAAGCGGCGGCGGTCTCCTTGGTCCTGGCATCGACGTTTCATGTGTTCGTCGAGTTGGATCCCGGACGCGCCGACCGCGACGGTCCCGCCCCCGCCGCCGTGATCGCAAGTCTCGGACTGTTGGTCGTGCTCATCCTCGAGTCGGCACGACCGGGCGCCACGCCGTGGCCGTGGGTGGTGGGATCGATGGGTCTCGCAGCGCTCGTGATTCGGCACGCGGGCTTTCCTGGGCGAGATATTTTGCACCTCGCTGCGGCGCTCGGTGTGGGACTCGCGCTCGCGGTGCCGCAGCGTGCGCACGGCATGGAGGCTTCGTTCCCCTCACTCGCCGTCTATCTCGCGGTGCTGCTCGCGGCCGCTGTCGCGTTTCAGGGCGTCGCGCTTATGCGCGCATCGGCGGCTCGACCCTTCGCTGAGCACGCGGCCGCCCTCCTGCCCGTGGTGCTGCTCCTGCATCTCGATGGCGTACCGCTCCGCTCCTTTCCCGCGCCGTGGCTTTTCCTCGGCGGCGCCGCGGCACTCGGCCTCCTCACCGCTCTCGCGGCAACGCGCCTCGGCTTCGGACTTTGGTTCTTCGTCGCGATCCTCATGACCGGGCTCGTGCATTCGAGCTGGGCGCTACTGCGCTTCGGCGGGGCCGACGGCGCCCTCGCACTCGACGGATTCATCATGCAAGCGGGAGCCGTCGTGTTGTTCACTGCGTGGCCGTTCCTCACGGCCGTCCGCTTCCGCGGCGACCGCTGGGCGTGGCGTGCGGCGGCGCTCGCCGCTCCGATCTGGTTTCTCTCCCTCCGGCGACTCTTCACGCTCCGCTTCGGCGATGACGCAATCGGCCTTCTCCCCCTCGCACTCGGCGCGCTCTCGCTCGTGGCCGCCATGCGTGTGCGCGATCTCTGGCCGCGCGATGCGCCGCTTCGCATCAGCAGCCTCGCGTGGTTCTCGGCCACCGCGCTCGGCTTCACAGCGATCGCGGTGCCCCTGCAACTCGAGAAGGAATGGATCACGGTTAGCTGGGCGCTCGAGGGACTCGCCGTGACGGTGCTCTGGACCCGCCTCGACCATCCGGGTCTCAAGTACTTCGCGCTCACGCTCCTGGCAGCCACGACCGCACGGCTGGTCGCCAACGAGGCCGTGCTCGGCTACTACCCGCGACCGGCGTGGCGGATCGTGAACTGGCTTCTCTACACGTACCTGGTTCCGGCGTCGGCGCTGCTCTGGACGTCGACGCTTCTTCGCACACACGAGGTCGGTCGCGCGCGGGACTGGGAACGCACGAGCCTCTACCAGTGGGGGCTGCCGATCGGCGCCTTCGGCTGCGGCCTCGCGGGGCTCCTCGTGATCTTCGCCTGGATCAACCTCGCCATCGCCGATTGGTTCGCCGCCGGGCCAACCTTGCAGATCACCTTCGCGCGGTTGCCGGCTCGTGACCTCGCCACCTCCATCGCCTGGGCGCTCTATGCGCTCGTGCTGCTCGCGGCTGGCGTGGCCCGCGAGAGCACGGGCCTCCGCTGGGTCAGTCTCAGCCTCGTCATGACCACCGTCGCCAAGGTGTTCCTCTACGACCTCGGGGAGCTTCACGATCTCTACCGCGTCGGATCCCTTCTCGGGCTTGCCGCGTCCCTGATCGTCATCTCGCTCGCCTATCAGCGCTTCGTCTTTCGCGGTGCGCGCACGGGATCGGCATGAGACTACGCCGCTCGATCATGGTGACTTGTATCGCGCTCATCGCCTTCGCCGCGTGCGCGGTGCGTGCGGAAGAGCCGCCCGACCTCCGCCGGCTCTTTCCGCACACGGCCGACGTCCGCGTCTCCCCCGCGGCACGTCTCGTCCGCCTGGATCTGCCGCTCGAGGTCCTGACGACCTGCCGCTCCGATCTCTCCGACCTCCGCATTCTCGATCTCAACAATCGCGAGGTGCCGTTTGTCATCGACACCGGCCTCAAGCCCGCGAGTCCAACCTGGGTGCGCGAGACGGCCGAGGGGACGCTCCTCGACGTGCGGACCGAGGAGATCCGGCGCGACGCGGGCCCGCCACTCCGCCGCGAGACCTACGAGGTCGCGGCACCGACCAACCCGCCGCAGAGCGGCGCCTGGGACCTCATCGTCACGACGGAGCGGCCGAGCTTCGTGCGTCGTGTGGACGTCGCCGCGAAGGAGACCGACGGCAGCGCCGTCGCGCTGGTCACCAACGGCTCGCTGTTCATCTTGGCCAACCCGCGGCGTGAGAAGACGCGGCTCACGCTGCCGGCCTTCTCCGGGGATCGGCTGACGGTCACGCTAGAAGGCGAGGACGGCGTCTACCTCGAGCCGAGGTTCCGCTTCGAGAGCGCCCGTGCGATCGAGCCCAGCGCGCGCATCGTCGTCCCGCTCGAGGAGGTCGGGCGTCGACGCGCCAACGACCGCACGATCGTGGAGCTCGCGCGGCCGGCCGGCGTGGTTCCCGACGGCTTGCGCGTGGAGACGACCAGCGGATTCTTCGATCGCGACGTGGAGGTCTGGGACGACGGCGGAGGTGGCTCGGCGATGGTCGTGGGCCGGGCGCGTATCTTCCGGGTAGAAGCGCCGGCGATGGTCGAGGAGCGCGAGATAGGCTTGCCCACCGCGCGCGGCGAGCGCCTGCGTGTCGAAATCGTCGACGGAGACAGCCCGACACTGGAAGGACTCTCGTTCTCGGCGCTCGTGCGGCAACCCTCGCTCGTCTTCTCTCTGGCGTCGGCGACGGGCGATGGGCCGGCCGGCGCACTTCTTTTCGGCGGTGGTCGCGCCTACGCGCCCCGCTATGACCTCGCAGGGCTCATGTCGGCGCTGGACCCGTCCGCGCGAGACGAGCGTACCAGCGCCGCCGTCCGCCTACGCGACCCGAGTATCGACCGCGCCGATCTCGGACCCATCCGCGCCAACCCGGCCTTCGATGGCGCCCCCGTCCTCGGCTTCGCGATGCGACCGGGCACGGACATCGACGTCCGCAGCTACACGCACCGCCGCCCCCTCACCGTGGTGCCCTCCGCCGATGGTCTCTCCCGACTGCGTCTTCGGCCCGCGGACCTGGCGCTTGCACGCCCCGATCTCGCCGATCTCCGTATCGTCGATGCCGCTTCACATCAGTGGCCCTATCTGCTCGAGCGCAACGCCGCGACGGAGTGGCAGGAGCTCGACGTTGGCGCTCCGACCCGCAAGCGCGGTACCTCACGTTACGAGCTCGCCCTTCCCGTCGTCCCGCTCGGGTTCGACCAGGTCGTGCTGGAAACTCGTGCGCCCTTCTTCGACCGCGCCTATCGGCTGCTCGGCAAGAGCGGGAACGAGGCCCAGCGCACGCTCGCGGAGGGCCGGCTTGCACGTGTCGGCGGGCGGACGCAGTCCGTGATCCTCGACGTTGCACCCACGCGTATCGATGCGCTTGCTCTGGTTGTCGAGGACGGCGACGACGCACCGCTCGCCTTCGATACCGTTCGGGTTCGCCTGCAATTGCCCGATCTCTTCCTCGTCGCCCCAGCCGGCGCGTACGCGCTCGTTTTGGGAGATCCGGAGTCCGGGCCGCCGGAGTACGAGCTCGGACGCGCGCGACAGCTCGTTCTTGCCGTCAGCAGTGCCCCTGTCATGACCGGCGACCTCGTACGCAATCCCGAGTACAGCCTGCGTGCGCGCATACAGAGCGGTGACCGGGCACGCAAGATCCTGCTCTGGGCGGTGCTGCTTCTCGCCGTGGTCGTCCTGACCGTCGTCACCTTGCGCGCCGCGCGCCGTGAGGAGACGGTCGGGGGCGACACACCGTAACCGCTCGCGGGTGCGCCACTGAACGAATGGTAGCGAGCTAGTCTCCTGACGGACCTCGCATCGCGTGCGCCGGCACGCGTCCATTCCACCAGACCGCACACCTCAGAATCTCGTGCGGGCAACCTCCGTGTCGGTTCAAGTCCGACCTCCGGCATCCAAATCCCATGCTGATGATTTCGAGGCTGCGGCGTACCGGTGGGGTGTTTTACGACGCGCGATCTGCGTCGCTGTGGCGAAGACAGTAGAGGGGCGGATGTCAACACAAAGTAGAAATGTCCGCCGGGAGAAACCGGACATTTGCACTTGGGGCCTACAACGGATGGTCCGAGATTGGCGAATATGTCAACCAGCCCGATCGAAAACGCCACTAAAGTTTCCTTCTGTCAAATCCACTTCGGTCCGACCGGAAGCTGCTGCGGCCTCCGCCGCACGGTCTGATATCCTGTCGCTCGAGAACCGAACCAGCCGATAGTTTCAGCCCGGCACAGGAAACTCGCGGGCGCGTAAAACGGCTTCGGTGACCTCGCGTTGTGATGGATTGCTGCACCCGCTGCGGGAGCAGCGTCGGCGTGTTGGCGCGGCCAATACAGCGACGCGCCGAGAAGCGCCGTCGGTCGTACTTAGGGGCGTGGGCGCGGGTCGCCAACGGCGGCTTTGACGGATAACGTCAGCAGACCGGCACCTGCGCTGGTGCAAATACATTGCCTTGGCGTTCCGGGCCGGATGCTAACGGAACAATCGGCCGAGCAATGGGTCCGCCTCAGCACTCCGTTGGCATGCCGCACCACCATCCTTGGTCGCCGCCTGCGCGAGAAGCTGCCTTGCCATAGCAGCGTCTCCTCGAAGAGCCGCGGCCTTCGCAAGTCCCGTGTATGGTCCGCACGCGTTCGGCATCAGACCGACCATGCGACGAAGATGCCGCTCTGCCTCCTCGAACGCTCCTTCATTCAGCAGATCATCGGCGCGCGCGCCGAGGGCGAGCGCGGTCAGATTCGCGATCCGGGAGGACGCAGGGTAGAGCGCGAGGGCTTCCTCGAGCCTGGGAAGCTGTGCTGCGATCCGACCGGATCGGAACGCCGCTTGCCCAGCCATGATCCCGAGCTCTTCGGTGCGCGTTTGGGGCCAAAGGCGATTCGCCTCGTTGAGCGCCAAATCAGGCCGGCCGACGACGGTCAGGAATACCACGAGGTTCGCGCTGGGATAGGCGAGCCGTTTCCCTCCGAGCCATGCCGGCACGGCGGGATCACTGTGATCGTCGTTCACGAGCTCGTCGACGCGCTTGTCGAGATTGACACGGTGTTGCTCCACCAGCGCGGCAGTGGTGTCGTCGACGCGCGCGAAGACGGCGCCGGCGCGATCGAGGAAGACGAGTGCCCACTTGTCGCTCGCGGCCAGCTTTCCCAGGAGCGCCGCTGTCGCGCCGGACGGCAGGTCGACGACGACGGTGCGGACGCCGTGTCGGCGATGGAGCTCTTCGGGATCGCTTTCGGAGCAGGTCACGTGGGTGCGGTAGTAGGTGAGAAATGCCGGCGGGTACATGGACGTGTTCCCGGCGATGAACACCCCCGGTCGGGGTGCAGGCGGTAGAGCAGGTATCCGCCGAGATCGAAGTTGTTGAGGAGCGGTCCAGTCAACCGTTCGCGCTCGATGAAGCTCGCGGCGGCCGCCGGAAAGCGGTCGGTGTCGATGCCCCAACCGGCGCGGCTTGGCGCGCGCACCCCAGTGTTCAGGCGATCTGACAGTCGGAGCCATCCCGTCATGATGACGATCAGGAGCGCGGCGCAGAGCACAGCCGCGCGTCTTCCAGGAATCGGATATCTCCGACCGAGCTCGGCCGCCGTGCGGGTCCAAGCTGGGGCAAACAGGATGAGCGCGGCCGGTACGATCAGCACCACGTTCCGAATGAGCGGGATGGCGAGGATCGTGAATCCCGCCAACAGGAGCGGTCCGATGAAGCTCCGGTCCCGGAGCTGTGCCGGAACTTCAAAGGTCGCCATGAGAAAGAGCACGAACATGATGCGATAGGACGGATCGAGGAGGCCGGGTGGCGGCCACAGCAACCAAGGAACGGCGGCGGCGAGCGCCACGACCTGGCGAGCGAGCGCCGACCGCCCGACGGGTGCAACGTTCACGACGACCGAGGCCACAGCACTGGCACCGAGCAGAAGCCACCGAGCCACTCCCATACCCTGCATGATCTCCGTCGACGGCGAGAACTCGGTGATCGCCGCCCGGAACGCGGGATTGCGACGGAGTTCGAGGATCTGGGACGCGGGAGAGATCAGGGCGTGCCATCCCTGTGGGTGCAGGACGCACGCCGCGACGCCGAGAACGAATAGTATCAGACGTTCACGCATGCTGATTCTAAGGGAACGCGCGCCGGTACTGTGGGTCAACTGGTCACCGAGGGCGGTGCCGGCCGTTGCTGCAACCAACACAACGAGCCCGTTCACGAAGTATCCGTGGAGGTTTACCCACAGGGCGAGGAGCAGAGGCGTCACCCACAGAAGTCGGCGGTACGACAGATCCGCTCCGACAAGGCCGATCGCGACGGCGAGAAGAGCGTGGCTCAGCGTGTCCGGACGCGGCTCTAGACGCAAGCTACACGCGAGAAGGGCGAGCGAGACGCCGACGAGCGCTGCCGCAGGCGACGCACCCCACGCCCGCTGCATCCAGTACCAGGCCCCGGCCGCGAGCATACAGAGAACGATCTGGTAGACCATGAGCCCGTCGCTGCCGGCGGTGGCGTTCGCAAGGGCCGCGAGCACCGAGGCAAGCCACTTGTCCTCGACGTAGGGATATTTCGGATATGCATCGATGAAGGTCGACACGCCGAGCGTGGCTGGCTCACGCAGAATCGCGCGGCCGACGGCCGTCTGGAGAAATACGTCGGGATCCATGATTCTGTGCAGGCCGAATGCGGCACCCAGGATGAGCGCCAAGAGGAACGCGGCCCTGTTGCTGAGCGCGTCGCCGGAAGGCGGAAGCGGTTGCTCTTCCCTCGACGGAGCGCTCGATCGCGGAGTCGCGGCGACAGGACGCTGAGACGCGCCCAGTCGATGTTTTCTTGTCCGCGATCCCAACGAGGAGGTGGTGCCCATGAGCGAAGGGCCCGATGCCTTCGCGCGCGTGCTCAAGGCCGGGGCGCTACCGGCGCACTTCACGCGGCACTGCCTTCGACACACCTTCGCATCCTGCTCGCGGAGAGACGGTCGCCGGTCCATGTGCAAGCGCAGCTCGGGCACACGTCAATCGCTCTCACGGTCGACACCTACGGCAAATGGTTGCCCAAGGGCGACAAGAGCGTCGTGGACTCGCTCGATGACACGCCCGCGACGCGCGATGGTGACCGAGTGGTGACCTTCGCTGGTGGGAGCGGTGCGAGTGCCGCGAAGATCCTTGATCCAGAAAGTGGGCCGGCGGAGGATCGAACTCCGAACCCGCTGATTAAGAGGGCGGCGAACGGTGCGGCGCGCGTCGGCCCCCTGTGCCAATGACCGTGAGAGAGGAGGTGGGTGGAAATTAGTGTAGGAGTGGGGGCGGAGGAAGGCGCGGGAATGGCAGCGAAGGTGAAGGGA
>JBGPIT010000223.1:0-8456 GCA_041485125.1 Binatia bacterium
AAGTGGGAGCCCGTCGAGGCCGAGGTCCTGAAGGCGATGAGCGAGGTCCGCCGCTCGCAGTACGTCGACGACGACTACGTGATCGCGACGCTCGGCGCCGTCATGGACGACGTGCAGCTACACTTGGTCGAGATCGATCGCTACGAGCCTCGCACCCCGGCGGTCACCGAGGTCCACGGCCGCTACCGCACCGCGTGGCACGACCTCCACGAGGCGTTCGCGTCGATCATCGCGTCGATGGAGCGCAAGGACTACATGCAGCTGTCGCGCGGCACCGAGAGCATGGAGCGCTCGCGCGGCGAGCTCATCACGGTCGCGGCGGCGTTGAGCCTGCTCTTGAAGGACAGCGGTCTCGCCGACTCGGAGCGCGGACCGGCGAGCGCGTCGTGACCGACGGCCTCGAGCGCGTCACTGCGCTGCTCGCGGAGGTCGGCGCGTGCTATCAGCGCGGCCGTCGCTACCGCGCGATCGCGAACGACTGCGAAGCGCGCTTCTTCGAGCCCGCGCTCGACGTCGGCTCCGAGATTCGCGTCGCGGAACGTCGCGGCACGCTCGCACCCGAGGCTGTCGCGGTCGCGGTCGGGACGCTCGAGGACTTGCTCACCGCCTGTCGCGCCGCGATCGCGGCCGTCCAGTCGAGCCCGCTCTATCAGCGCGCGCTCGTCGCCTGGGCGGCGGAAGATTGGTCGCGTGTCGGCGAGCTCGCGCCGGCGCTTTTCGCCGCCGTCGAGCGCTACGAGCAATGTCCGACGCTTCATCACGCGGTGCCGCTTGCGGCGGGACGTCGCGGCGCCGAGCATTTCATCTCCGCCGCCGAGTGTGCGTCGCACATCTGCGCGGCGCTCGAGGAAGGGCTGACGCCCGCGAGAAATGCGCTCGAGCTCGGTGCCGACGAGATGCTCCGTGCGCTGACGCTGGATGACGATCCGGCAAACGCCGAGAGCCCGATCACGCTCGCGATCGATCCAGTGGCGCTCATCGCGCCGGTCTGCCGGATCGTGCCGGGAGGTGAGGCGCTCGTCTACGGCGCCCGGCTGCGGGTGCCGATGCGGGTCGAGTGCGCGAGCGCGGTGACCGACGAGTGGTGGATGGTGCGGCCGGACGCGTACCGGCGTTACGTCGACGAGCTCGAAGCGGAGCTGACGGCGCGTGGCGTCGCGCTGGAACGCGCCGCGCCCGCTTCTTAGCTCAGATCAGCAGCACACCTGCGGCTCAGCGGTGAGACGCGTCGGCGTCGACGACGTCGTCGGCGGGCTCGGGCGTCGACAGCTCGGTCGCATGCTGCTCGTCGGGATTGTCGCGCGCGCTGGTCTCGTCGGGGTCGAGCTCGTCGGGGTACTCGTAGACCTCGTCGCGGGCAGCCGGCGGCGGCGCGGTCGTCGTCCGCACCTCATGTACGGTGTAGCGTCCGTGGAACACCGGTCGGGTGTTGACGACGTCGAAGTGCTCGGCACCGTCGAGGTGGTCTGGGCGGATGAAATAGTCGCCCTCGACGGTCGGCCGCCAGAGCCCCTTGGCGGTGCGTAGGTCGCCGCCGGTCGCCCAGCCGCCGAAACCGCCCAGGTGGGCGCCGAGCACGCCGAGGATCGCGCGCGGCGGCAGGTACAGCAGGCTCAGCACGGTCGAGGCGACGCCGAGCCCGAACTCGGCGCCGGCGCTGTGGTATTCCTCGACCACCACGTCGTGTGTCGCGGTGGGAGGGACGGTCCGCTCGGTGCTCTCGGCGCGACTCCGTTGATCCCGATGCATCCGGAGCTCGGCGTCGTCCGTGATGCCGCCCGCCAACGCGGGGCTTGCCACCGCCACCAGTGCCACCATCGCCGCAACGAGGATCGCTCGCATCACGTCACCTCCTACCGGTAGTGAGTCATGTTGCCAGCGCCCTCCCACACGCGCAATCGCCATTCTGCTCGCACGAGATCCGGCGGTCGTGGTGCCCTCCGCCTCCCCCCCAAGAGCTCGTCCTGCGCCTCCGCGTCCCCCCTCACAGCTTCTCTTCCAGCGCGCCCACCAACCGCCGGACCTCGGGATCGCACGTCCGCCGCGTCTCAATGACCCGGACGGCGTGCAAGACCGTGGTGTGATCTCGTTTGTACCGCTCGCCGATGACGGCGAGGGACAGGCCCACCAGCTTCTTCAGCAAGAACATTGCGATCTGCCGTGCCAGCACCGCGCGGCTGCTGCGACCCGCGGCGAGCTGCGATGCCTCCACCGCGAGCTGCGCGCACACCAGCGACTCCACCCGCTCGACCGACACCCGGTCCCGGGTCTCGGGATAGAGCGGCCCGATCAGCTCCTCGGCCAGTGCGAGGTCGACCGGGCGCGTGGTGAGCGAGGCCACGGCCCGGATCCGTGTCAGCGCGCCTTCGAGCTCCCGGACGCTGATCGCGCGCACGCGGGTCGCAAGGAACGCGAGCACCGGCTCGGGAAGGGTGAAGCCTGCGAGCGCCGCCTTGCGCTCGAGAATGCGACGCCGGGTCTCGCTGTCCGGCACCGTGACCTCGGCGATCATGCCGCCCTCGAAGCGGCTGCGCAGACCCTGCTCGAGCTGCGGGATGTCGCGCGGCGCCCGATCGGACGAGAGCACGATCTGCTTCCCGGCGGCGCACAGGAGATTGAACGTGTGCAGGAACTCCTCTTGGGTGCGCTCCTTGCCGGCGATGAACTGCACGTCGTCGACGATCAGCGTGTCGATGCGGCGATAGCGGGCATGGAAGGCATCCATCTGCTGGCGGCGTACTGCGGTCACCATCTCGTTGATGAACGCCTCGGCGCCGATCGACAGCACCCGGTAGCTGCGGAAGCGCGCCCGGATGGCGTGAGCGACCGCGTTCAGGAGGTGCGTCTTGCCGAGGCCGACCCCGCCGTGGATGACGAGCGGGTTGAATTGACGGCCCGGCGCCTCGGCGACGGAGCGGGCCGCAGCATGGGCGAGCTCGTTACACGACCCGACGACGAAGGTTTCGAAGCTGAGGGGCGGCGTCGCCGGCGCAGCGCCGTTGCCGCTCTCGCGCGGGCGCGGCGCGTTCGCCGCCACGGCGCCCACGGCAGCCATCATGGGTGGGGCTCCCACCGCAACCACGACCGGCACCGGACGACCGGCCACGCTGGCCACAGTGCTGCGAATGCGCTCGAGAAAATGCTTCTGTACCCAATTCCGGTGAAACGCGCTCGGCGCCTCGACGGTCAACGCGTCGCTGCCCTCCGGCGCCATCCGTAAACAAGAGATCCAGGCCACATAGTCCTGGCTGGACAGATCGTGCCTCAACTCCGCCAGAGTCTGGTCCCAAAGCGTGCTCATGCTCCCAAGCCCTCCCTCGACTCGACACCCCGCGGACCCTCCTTCCCTGCCCCGCCACCGCCACCCTATCGGCCCAGGCCAACGTCACTTCCCCCACCATCCACAGCTGGGGATAACACCGCGCACGACGTGTGCACGCGCGGTTGCGTCGTGCATCAACAGCCGCGCGTGCACAGCGTGCGCACCGCTCCCCCCGCCCCGACCTCATCGCGGCGCTGCAGACGGCATTTGCTAGCATATCGTCTTAGGTTTTGTTTAAAGAATTGTTAACGGACGCTTCGGAGAGCGATGAACTACTCTCGCCCGAATCGAAAGGCAAGGGAAAAAATCGCGCGTGCGTGGAACCCTTGCGGCACAAGGGTGAGAAGCTGATTGGGTGCGGCGTCCACGCGGCCGGAGGCGGCGGCGTCGTGCGAACATCGTGCGCGTGCCGCGATCACCATGGTGGGGTTGTCGCAAACCGATGCGATCGACGCAAGTGGGGGACGAGCGCCACCCGTTCGTATGCAAGGATTGCTTGACACGGACGGTCTCCATCCCATACGGAAGGCGCCGATCCGCTGGGGGGCCGTAGTGGCCCGTCCTCAGTGCTGACCGACAGAAGGAGGTGGCTGATGAAAGTGGGACTTCGGTTCGCGGTGACTTCCGTTCTGCTCGTGGCGTTCGCGGTCGGGTGCACCTGCATGCAGAAACCCTGGGGTATGGGCGCGCTGACGGGTGCGGGCGTCGGTGCCGTCGGTGGCGGTATCGCGGCGGGCTCGGCGACAAACAACACGGGCGCGTTCGACATCGGCAACGACAACGAGGACAAGGCCCTCGCCATCAGTACGGGCGCCGTGTCGGGTGCGATCCTCGGCGCGCTCATCGGGCATTGCCTCTGGGACAGAGAGGCGATCGAGACCACGACGGTCACCGCCGCGCCGCCGCCCCCGCCTCCTCCACCGCCGGTGCAGCAGAAGATCGTCCTCCGCGGCGTCAACTTCGACTTCGACAAGGCGACCATTCGGCCTGACGGGGCGGCGATCTTGAAAGAGGCCGCGACGATCCTGAAGCAGAACCCCGACGTCAAGGTCTCCGTCGAGGGCCACACCGATGCGATCGGTAGCGACGACTACAACATGAAGCTGTCGTTGCGACGCGCGGCCGCGGTGAAGGCCTTCCTGGTGCACGAGGGTGTCGCCGAGAGCCGCCTCACCATCAAGGGTCTTGGCGAGTCGCAGCCGGTGGCGAGCAACGACACCGAAGACGGACGCGCGCAGAACCGACGCGTCGAGCTCAAGGTGCTCCAGTAGTCGGACTTCTTCAGTCGTACTGATCTTCGCGAATGCGGGCGGGATCGCTAGATCCCGCCCCGCATTGAATCCCACCGTCGATCGCCTCCGCGATCGCACCCTGCACCTGCAAAGTCGCCGCATCTGATCGAGATGCTGCCGGTGCGAAGCTCCTGAAGTCCTGCATAGCTGCGACGTCGAAGCTCCACATGGCGACGTCTGTGCGACGCGAGACAGCAGCACACCTTGCATTCCCGCAAAACCGTGCAGTAGTGAAATCCCCTCATCTTCCAAAATAGCTCACTTTTCGCGGCACACGCATTGCTTGTTGTCGTGCGGAAGCGTGACCGTCGCGACCATGTGCCTGATCGAGGCGAACTCCTCTGCGTGTCAGCTGGAGCAGCCACGGTGTGGTCGTGCGCGGTGCGTAAGTGGAGCGTCGCGGCCGATCCGGCCGGCCTCATCCCAAGGAGAACTGGCACATGGTGGCTGTACCGATGATCTCCGCTGCTCCTGCCCTGTCTCGCTATCGCACTGCTGACTCACTGTTGGCGCAGCGTCTCGTGATCACGGCGGCTCATGATCGAGGCTTTTCGTTTCACATGCGACGGCTCAGCGCCGTCGCCGTGTTCGTCCTGCTGATCGCGTGGATATCTCCGGCGTCGGCATTGTTACCGCTCTCGATGGAGCACGATTCGTCGGTCCCCGTCGGCGCGAACGCGCGCAGCTTCACTGCGGCGGATTGCAACGGCGACGGCGTCCCGGATCTCGTCGCCGCCGGGCAGAATTCGAACGACGCGATCCAGCACCTCAACAACGGCGATGGGACATTCCAGTTCGACCAGCGGCTCGTGGTCGGCACGCAACCGACCGGCGCGGCCTGCATCGACTTCGACGGCGACGGACTGGTCGACCTCGCGGCGCTCAGCCGGGATACCGGCAAGCTCAACGTCTACCGCCGCACCGGTCCGAACTCGTACGAGTTCATGGGATTCCGCACCGTCGGGCTCCAGCCGATCGCGCTGACCGCTGGAGACCTCAACGGAGACGGCAAGATCGACCTCGTCGCCGTGAACGAGCATTCGGACGACATGACGGCGCTGCTGACCACCGGAACCGGCGTGCCACTGGCGTCCACGATTCGCCTGCCGACCGACAGCCCGCGAGCCGCTGCAATCGCCGATCTCAACCTCGACGGCAGACCGGACATCGTCATCGCCGCGGAGACGCTGCCGTCGGTGGTGGTCCTGCTCGGCACCGGCAGCGGCTACAGCCCGCTCGACACCGCGACGGCGTTCTCGAAGCCACCAACCGAGACCGGTCGCGGGATCGCGGCGGGGGATTTCACCGGCGACGGCATCCCCGACATCGCGTTCCTGTCGGACACGTCGAATCTCACCCTCTATCAAGGCGACGGCAATGGACACTTCACCTTCCTGGATACTTTCAGCATCGCCCCGGCCGCCGAGGCGATTCACCTCGCCGACTTCAACGGCGACGGTCTGACAGACCTCGCGGTGCTGTACTCCGATGGCGACAGCATCGAGGTGTTCCTCGCGAGCGTGCCCGGGCGTTTCGCCGTCCGGCACGATGAGGCAGTATCGTCGTCTACGCCGCTGAACAGCAAGGTCGTCAACTCACACCGCGCGATGGTGTCGCGCGCCGCATCGGCGAGCGGCGCGCCGCCACCGGCCGATCTGCAGTTCTTGAAGATCGACGCCGCACTGCACGCGCTGCAGGTCGTCGATCAGACTGCACAAGGCAGTTTCGCGATCACCACCGTCGCGACCTTCATCGATCAACCGACGGCGCTCGCCGTCGCCGACCTCAACAACGACGGCATATCGGACGCGATCGTCGGGCTGAAGACGAGCGGCCGCGGCGCCCGTTCGCGGAGCGCCGTGCAGGTTCTCCTCGGCAACGCCAGCGGCGGCTACGACGCGTTCACCGGTAGCGGGACCTGCGGCAACGGCGTTGCCGAAGGCACGGAGCTCTGCGACGACGGCAACAATAAATCGCGCGACGGCTGCAACGCGACCTGCAATCCCGAGATCAACCGCGAAGTCACCTCGCTGACCACGGCCGATTTCGACAACGACGGCGCGCAGGACGTGCTCATAGTCGATGCGAGAGGCCAGGTCCTGCTGCTCAGCGGCGACGGGAATGGACGCTTCCGTTCCGTCCGCGTCGTTGCCGGCGTCAAGAAGGGTGGCACCGTCGCGGTTGGAGACTTCAACGGCAATGGCTCACCGGACATCGCGCTGGTTCCGAAAAGCCGCCGTCAAGGCGCGGTCTCGTTGTTGATGAACAACGGCGCGAGCTTTCTTCCCGTCGCGGTCGCCTCGGATTTGAAGCTCACCGGACCGTTGTTCGCGGGCGATTTCGACAACAACGGCCTCACCGATCTCGTCGTTGGATACAAGGCCGGCGCCGCAGTGCTATTGAACGACGGTGCCGGGCCGGTGCGGAAGGCCACGACCTTCGCCATGCCGACCGGCATCCAATCGATCGCCGCCGCGGATTTCGACGAGGACGGGTGGCTCGACCTGCTCGGCTTTTTCTCGACGAAGAAAGGCTCGTCGCTCCTTTTCTATAGCGGCTCGAGTTTCGGGCAGTTCGGAGCGCCGCGAATGATCGCGGCGAACGACTCCTTCGCGAATGCCACCATCGCGGACCTCAATAGCGATGAGCACCACGACCTCGTCAGCTGCCAAGGGTCCAACTGTGCCGTGCTGTGGGGAACCGGCAGCGGTCAATTCGGCTCCGCGCCGTTCACCACGCTGAACTCGTTCATCGGCCCCGAGGTTCGGGGCGGCGGCGCCGCGGATTTCGACGGCGATGGTCGCGTCGACATCGTCGGGACCAGCAAGACGAACAACACCGCGGTGGTCATCTTCGGCGGCGACAGCACTCCGCCGCTCGGCCGACTGGAGTTGCCGACGGGCGGCGTCGGTCCGACCTCATTGGCCGTCGCGGACTTCAACAACGACGGCCACGACGATTTCATCGTCGTCAACGAGGACAGCCAGGATCTCAGCCTCTTCATCCGCGATCCAAACAACCCGCGTGCATTCCTTCGCTCGGTGCAACGGCTTCCGGATCCGGACGGTCTCGGGTTCGTCGGCCTCGCGGTCGGCGACGCGAACGGCGACGGCAAGATCGACGTCGCGGTCAGTCAGAGCGGCAACGCGACCGTCACGTTGCTCTACAATTCCGGCGCGGTGTTGGTCGCGGGCGAACCGCTGCACACCGGGCCCGACCCGCGCGGCGTCGCGTTCGGCCACCTCAACGCCGACAACATTCCCGACATCGTGACCGCCAACCGCTCGAGCAATACCGTGAGCGTCCTGCTCTCGGGGCCGGGTGGGACGTACACCCGCACCGACATGGGCAGCGGCGGATTGCAGCCATCGGCGGTGGCGTTGCTCGATCTGAACGGCGACGGTTTCGACGACATCGTCGTTCTGAACGAGAAGATGGCGAACGAGTCGAAGCTCGGGAATGCCGTCACGCTGCTGAACAACGGCGCCGGCGCATTCCCGGGCCCACCACGCACCCACATTCGCGGACGGTTGACCCCGCACTCGATCTGCGTCGGAAACTTCGACGACGACGGCAATCCGGACATCGCGATCGGGAGCTTCGACAGCAGCGACATCATGGTGCTCCGCGGCGACGGCGCGGGCGGTTGGAAGCCCGAAGAGACGAGCTACGCGGTGGGCAACCAAGTGACCGACATCGATTGCCACGATGCCGATGGAGACGGTCTCACCGACATTGCATTCGGACGGCAGAACGGCGGCGACGCCGGCGTCGTCCTCACCGGCAAGTGACCCCGGCGTAACGACATCGCCGCAAGCTCAAACGACCGCACACGAGGAGAT
>JBGPIT010000224.1:0-8450 GCA_041485125.1 Binatia bacterium
GCCGACGACCTCGGGTACGACTCGATCAGCTTCACCGAGCACCACTTCCACGTCGAGGGCTTCGAGCTCTCCAACAACCCGGTGCTCCTCGACCTGTTCGTCGGCATGCAGACCAAGCGCATCCGTGTCGGCCAGCTCGGCATCGTCCTGCCGACGCAGAATCCGATCCGCGTCGCCGAAGACGTCGCGATGCTCGACCACATGACCGGCGGGCGCGCCAACGCCGGCTTTGCGCGCGGCTACCAGCGGCGCTGGGTCGACGTCATGGCGCAGCAGACGCACGGGATCCACGGCGCCCTCCCCCACCAGCACGACGCAATCGACGAGGCGAACCGGGCGGCCTTCGAGGAGTGCTTCCGCATCATCAAGAAGGCCTGGACCGAGGACCTGCTCTCGTACCAAGGCCGCTATTGGCGCATCCCGCCCGGCGCGACGCCATGGGACCTCGAGTCGACGCGCCGCTACGGCGCCGGCGTCGAGAACGGCATCGTGCGTGCGCTCGGCGTGGTGCCGAAGCCCTTGCAGAAGCCGCACCCGCCGATCTTCCAGCCGTTCGCGTCCTCCGAGCGCTCGATCCGTTGGTGCGCCGAGGAAGGCGTGACGGCGATCCTGCCGCCGCTCCATCCGACCATCGAGGAGCGCCTGGTCGCGCTCTACGCCGAGGTCTCGGGGAAGCCGATCGGCGAGGGTATCGGCGTCCTGCGCGACGTGATCGTCGCACCGACGGACGACGAGGCGATGGCGCTCTGGGGCGACAGCGGCATCTTCTGCGGCCGCGAGTGGTTCGAGCCCTTCGGGTTCTCGCAGGGTCTGCGGCACCCGACGACGGGCGAGGTCCCCGACCTGCGTGGAGAGGGCCTCGCGCTGGTCGGCTCAGTCGACTCGGTCACCCGCCAGCTCGAGCGGCTGCGCGCCCGACTCCCGGTCCGCTGGCTCTTCGCGTGGACCTACAACGGGCTCGTGCCGCACGACCGGCTGATGGACTCGATCGACCGGTTCGCGACGTCGGTGCTGCCGCGGGTGGCCGATTCCGACTGAGAGCGCGGCGACGGTGCGTGCGCCCGACGGCCGCGTCGGCGAGTCGGTCGTGGAGCCCCGCGCGCTCTGCCTGCGCTGTCTTCGACCCGCGGCGGTCTGCTACTGCGCCCATCTCACGCCGGTCGCGAGCGCGACCCACGTGGTCTTCCTCCAGCATCCACGCGAGAGCCGGGTCGCGATCGGGACCTGCCGGATGGCGCATCTCGCGCTCGCGGGCTCGGAGCTGCATCGCGGCGTGAGCTTCGAGACGCACCCGCGCGTCGGCGCGCTCACCGCCGACACCAGCGGCGCGGTCGCCGTGCTCTACCCGGGAGAGACGGCGTGCGAGCCGGAGTCGCTCGCGAGCGGCGTGCCGCGCACGCTCCTCGTTCTCGACGGCACCTGGCACCAGGTGCGCACCATGTGGCAGCAGAACCCGGCGCTCCATCGGCTGCCCCGTATCGGCTTCGTCCCGGCGGCGCCCGGCAACTATCGGATTCGTCGCGAGCCGGCGCCGCATTGCTTGGCGACCGTCGAGGCGGTGGTCGAGGTGCTCGGCCGTCTCGAAGGCGAGCCGCACAAGTTTCGCCCGATGCTGCGCGCGTTCGAGCAGATGGTCGACACGCAGATCGCGCGTCGTACGCTCCAGCCGCGGCCGTGGCGACGGACGAAACGCCAGCGCCAGCCGCGCACGAGCGGCGCGCGCACGACCCTACGCGCGCGCCACGACGATCTCGTCTTGGTGTACGCCGAGTCGAACGCGCATCCCGCCGGCCATCCCGACTGGGGCGTGCCGGAGCTCGTGCAGCTGGTCGCGCTCCGACCGTCGACGGGCGAGCGTTTCGTCGCGACCATCGCGCCGCGCCGCCCGCTCGCGCCGGCGGCGCCTCGGCACCTCGAGATCGAGGCCGCGCGCTTGCTCGCGGGCGAGCCGATCGCGGACGCGATGGCGCGCTGGCGGGGCTTCGTAAGGCCGAACGATCTCCTCTGCGCCTGGGGCCACTATCCCTCCGATCTGTTGCAGCGCGAGGGCGATCCACCACGCACGTGCTTCGACCTGCGCGTCGCCGTGAACGGCGAGCTCAATCGGCGCTGCGACGGAATCGAGGAGGCGGCGGAGATCCTCGGCGGCGCTGCGACACCCGCGGTGTGGACCGAAGGTCGCGCCGGGCGACGGATCGCAGCCCTCGTCGAGGTCGTGCGGCGACTCGTCGCGTAGCACGCACCCGCGCGATCAGCGCCGCGCGAAGACTTGGTCCTGGTTCGCCACGATGTAGTCCGTGATCGCCTCCGCCGCCCAGCGGTGGCCGGTCGGGCTCCAGTGCACGTCGTGCTTCCAGTGCGCCGCCGCGGGATCGCCGCGCGCGGCGAACGCCGGCGTCAGATCGAGGACGGGCAAGCCGTGGCGATCCGCGATCGTCTGTATCCTCGCCAGCATCCCGTGCTCGATGACGTCGCGATAGCCGTTGTTCGTCGGCGCCGCCGAGCACGCGGGCAGCGCGACGATGAGCATCTCGAAGCCGCGGCGGCGTTGCTCCGCGGCGAACAGCGCGAAGATGTGATCGGTGATCCGAACCGCCTCGTCGAACGCGGGCGGCAGCTCGGTGGCGAAGAACATCTGGTTCTCGTCGAGATCGTCCGGATGGCGCCAGCCCGCGAGCTTCGGCCCGTAGCGGACGTCGCCACGGAGCCAGGCAAGCCGAGCCTTCACAAGTCCCACTTGTCGCGCGGCGGTCCATCCCCAATATTCGTTGGCGGCCGCGAAGCCGACTTGGCCGACCCGACTCCAGCCGAGGTAGTCGAGGAGCGCAAAGCCGAATGGCGGCGGCGGCCCAACCGCGATGAAGTGCTTGTCGAAGTGCGGATCGGGCGCGATTCGGCGAAACCTACCGCTGCGTTCGTCCGCGGAATACATCGGCCACGCGGGATGCTCGGGATGCCATCCGTACTTCACGCCCAACACCACCGGCGAGTTGTCGGCGAAGTCGTTGTCGACGAAGACGAGCACCACGAGGTCGGGATCCATCTGTCGGCCGAACGCTTGATAGAAGGCGTGCTCCGCCTCGGTGCCGATTCCGGAGTGGCCGAGAGCCACCGTCTCGAAACGGCGGTCCGGAAACCGCTCCGCCAGCATGCTTTCCAACAAGACGTGGAACTTCTGCTGGATCGGGACCTGGAGCGCCTCGACGAACGAGTCGCCGAGCGCGAGGATCCGAAACACGCCCGGTGACTTCGCGGCGGGTGGCTCGCGATCCATGAAGCCCAGCGAGTTCGAGTGCTCGGTGACGGCGTAGTCAAGGTAGTTCGTCCACTGGATCTCCGCGTGCGGCGGGCGGATACGGCCGACACGCCGATCGAATCGAGTCGGTGACGCGATCTTGACGAACGGGAACCGAAACGAGAGCAGCAGCTCGAGCGCCGACGACGCCACCACGAGCGCGACGACGAAGAGGACGATGCTCGACCAGTCGATCGCCCGACGCATCGTACGCTCGCGGCGGTCGTCCGATCTCTCGAGCGAGGCGGTCAGGCCGCGGCTTGCGCCGGCCGCGAGGCGGCGAGCCGCAACACCTCGGCGTAGCCGCTCGCCACGCAGCCCTCGGGGAGCGCCCCGCGCTCGCGCAGGATGCGATGCAGCTTCGGGAGGTTGTGGTGCGGCACCGTCATCACCAGATGGTGCTCGTAGTGATAGTTCACCAGGTTCGGCGCGAGCAGCGCGCGCTCCCACCAGCCCGCCGTCGTCGTGCGCGTGTTGCGGAGCGGATCGCTCTGGTCGGGCACCATCGAGTGCTCGGCGATCGAGCGGATGCGGGTCTCGAGACGGTAGGTGGTGAGCCAGGCGACGACCCACAAGAGATAGAGGGCGGGATGACCCGCGAGCGTGAGCACCGCGAGCAGGACGCCGTTCGTGATCGCGACCGGCGCGATCTTGTGCCAGCCGACGTCGGCGCGCTCGCCGCCGCTCAAGCCGAAGGCGCGCTGGTTGCGACTCTTCGAGATGCCCATGTCGCGCTTGAAGACGGCGATCGCCTGCTTGACCCCCGTCTGACCGGAGAGGTCGCGCCAGACCTTGCGACGAAAGCTCGCCTTCGTGATCGGAAAGGGCGTGACCAGACCGAGATCGGGATCTTCCATCGTCCCGGTCTTGGCGTGGTGCAGGAGATGGTAGGCGCGATACGGCGCGGTGTCCGTCCACACCGGATAGGCGGCGAGCCAGTTCCCCGCCCAGTCGTTGAGCGCGCGATTCTTGAAGAGGGTCCGGTGCGCCGCCTCGTGCATGACGACCGCGAGCCCGAGCTGGCGCGCGGCGATCACGAACAGCGCGACCAGGATCGTGAGCGGATTGGGCCAGCGCGCGACGACCGCCATCGTGGCGAGGATCACCAGCCAGTTGCTCGCGATCATCCACCACGAGCGCAGCGGGTCGATCTTGAGCAGCGCCTTCCGCTCCTCGAGGGTGAGCACCTGGCGCCAGAACGGCACCTCGTTCACGGCGTCCGGCGCGGTCGCGGTGGCGCGCGTATCCACGTCGGGAGCGTGCGGTGACGGATCGAGGAGAGTGTCGGTCTCGCTCATGATGTTCCTCCGGCAGCCGCGGCGAGATCGCCGTCGCTGCTGATCTGACGCATGTCGACGGGCGCGCGGCTCGGCGCGCCGTGGGCGCGCATGAAGCGCCGCCAGCACTCGCGCCCGATGCGATCGTACCGCGAGAGCGCGCGCACCAAGGCGCGACGCTCGGCCGAGGGCAGGATCGGCTCGGGCAGGAGCGGGTCGAGGACGAGCTGGCGGATGGCGCGGCCGCCGAGCAGGAAGGTCTCGGCCATCGCCCGCTCGGCGGCCAAGGCACCGAGCCGGCGCTCGCTCTTCACCAGTGCTTCCTGGGTCGCGCGGTACGACGCGCGCAAGGCGGCGACGTCCCACAAGGCGCGGGCGCGCGACTCGGTCGCCGGATCGAGGTCGGCCATCGCGAAGACGAACGCACGCTCGTCGAGTTCGAGCGCGACGAGCTGGCGGCGGATCTCGTCGACGCCACCGCGAAGATTGTCGGGGCGGATCCACAAACCCGGATCGAGCCCGCGGAAGCCGAGCAGCGTGAAGGCGCGCTCGCGCCGGCGTCCGGCGCGGCGATCGCTCCGAGGCAGCGCTCCCGTGTGCACACCGACCCACCGTCCCGACCAGGCGCCCATGCGCTCCTCGATCCGGCTCCAGGAGACGACCCGGCTCTGCACCGCGTGCGTGCGCGCGGCGAGGCGGTACTGCCCGCGCTCGTCGCGCTCGACCAAGCCGCGACCGCCGAGGCGCGCGAGCTCGACGCGCATCGCGTTCTCCGCGACGTCGAAGAGCGCGCCCGCCGCGATCAGCGCCCGCACCGGCATCGCGCCCCCACGCAAGGTGGAGAGCAGGTCGAGAATGACGCTCTTGGCCGACGGCCGCACCCGACCTCATTACTTCGCGCGACAGTTTATGTCAATACCTGTAATGACTGACCACCCGGCGCTCTTACGCGATTCCGATGCCGAATACCCAGGTGACGATCCAGGCGACGAATCCCACCGCGAGCGGGATGGTCAGATTGTCGTCGATGCGGAGCGGTAGCAGCTCGAAGAGCGCCGCCGCGAGCGCGATCGTGAGGGCGGCTGCCGCGATCGTGCCGCCGGCGGCGGGGGTCGTGTACGCGAGCACCGTCGCCGCGATCACGAGCGTCGCGACAAAGAACGCCAGCGAGCCTTCGAGCGTCCGGTTCCGCACCAGGACGCGGCGCCCGAGCCGGATTCCGACGATGGCGGCCAGCGGGTCGGCGATCGCGAGCGTGTAGATCGCGATCAGCGCCGCACCCTTCGGAACGCTGAGAATCGTCAGCAGCACCGCGATCGCGTACGGCGTCATCGCCGCCTCGCGCACCTCTTCCTCGGCGCGCACCAGGAAGCGGTTCACCCACGGCGCACGCCTCGCGACCACCTCGGGGTAGGCGATCCGCACCCGGTCGAGCACGTACACCACGCACGCGATCGTGCCGAAGAGGTGCACCACCTGTTGGTGCGTGAAGAGGAGCGCGTACGCCGTCGCGACCGAGCTGCCGTTCGCGACGTGAAAGAGCCGGCGGCCGAGCTGGAGGTCGTCGCGCGTCGACTGCGGCGCTCCCGTCGGTGCCAGCTCCGGCGTCGCCATGGCGGCTCAACAAATCATCAATGTCGATGCGTCGCCACGACCGCCCGCACCGGCTCCGGTCCCGACGCGATGCGCGTCAGGCCGGCACGGGCTCGACGCGGCAGCGCACGTAGCGATGGTGCGGAATGCCGGTGAACGGATCGCGGTCGGCGACGTCCGTCAGCTCGTTCTGGTTCGCGCCCTGCACCATGCCGTCCGCCGAGATCATGCCGAAGCCGTTCGGCATCCAGACGTGCCCCGCCATGAGCTTGGTATCGATCTGCGCCGGCATCATCAAGCTGCCGCGCTTGGTCGAGACGCGGACGCGATCGCCCTCGGCGATGCCGAGCGTGCGCGCGTCGTCGGGCGAGAGATTGAGCGCACAGTGCGGGCCCTTGCCCTTCCGCCACGCGGGGTCGCGCTGGATCGTGTTCGCCGTCCAGCGTGTCCGGAGGCCGGCCGCCATGACGAGCGGAAAAGCGGGGTCGACGAACGGCTCGGTCGCGATGGCCCGGCGGATCTCCGGCATCATCGCCTCGGGCGCGAGACGGATCTTCCGGTCCGCATAGCCGAGGTGATCCTCGAGGTTCGTCTCCATGTTCTGGCGGGCGAGCTCGACGCCTTCCGGGTGGGCGAGGAAGCGACGGAAGAGCTCGGTGCCGATCTCGAACGGCGCCTTGCCTTCCCATTCGGGGCCGAGCGTGCGGAGAACGGCGGCGGTGCGGAACATCGCGTTCAGGTGCGCAATGAAGAAGATCGCGGTGAGCGACGGCGACGCCAGGTGCGGGCCGAGCGTGCGGTACGCCCACACCAGCATCTCGTTCTCGCCGCCGGTGGCGGCGGCCTGCGCGGTGCCGAGAAACGCCATCGCGCCCGCGGGCGTGAGCGCGTCCTTCGCGAGCGCGTGCAGCTCGGCGGGCGGCGGCGGGTACAGTCCCATCGCTTCGCACAGGCGCACGTAGATCTCCGGCTCCGGCAGCGCGTCGGGCGGCGGCGGCACGACCGGCGGCCGCACCTGCATGTAGATCTCCGGCACGCCGCGCGGAAAGGCGGACGTCTCCCACTTCTCGTAGCCGACCGGCGTGGGGAGCACGTAGTCCGCGAGGCGCGCCGTCTCCGTCATCGCGGGATCGATCACGACCAGGAGGTCGAGCCGCTCGCGCGCCTCGCGCCAGCGTGAGGCGTCCGAGTAGGAGAGGATCGGGTTCGAGCCTTCGACGATGACGGCGCGGATTCTCTCCGGGTGGTCGATCAGGATCTCCTCGGGAACCAGCGTCGGCGAGAACATGCCGCCGTTGCCGAGGGCACGGATCGCCGGGATGCCCGACGCGAGCGCGCGCTCCGGCTCCTTGATGAGCGTCGGGTCCTGCATCGGCGGCAGGAACGACTCGAGGAACATGCATCCGCCCGGCCGCCCGACGTTGTCGGTGAGGACGAGCAGCACGCGCATCAGATACGAGATCAGCGTCGAGAAAGGCGCCTGCTCGACGCCGAGGTCGTAGAAGATCGCCGCCGACTCGGCCTCGGCGAAGCCACGCGCGGTCGCGATGATCGCGTCCGCATCGAGCCCGCAGCGCGCCGCCATGCGCGCGACGTCGACCGCCGCGAGCTCGGCACGCAGGGTCTCGAGGCCGAGCGTGTGGTCGTCGACGAACGCCTGGTCGGCGAGCCCCTCGCGCACGATCACCGCCGCCATGCCGAGGAGCAGGTAGGCGTCGGTGCCGGGCTTCACGCGCAGGTGGCGGGTCGCCGTGCGCGTGGTCTCGGTCTCGCGCGGATCGACGACGACGACGGTGCGGCTCCGATCGGCTGCCAACGTCTTGAAGGTATCGGTCGCGTTGTGGCCGCGGTTCGAGATCTTCGGATTGGTGCCGAGCACGAGCAGGAAGCGCGCCCGCTCGGTGTCGGCATGGAGGAACGACGCCGGCGAGGCGTCGAACATCCACTGGTCCATGAGATTGTGCTGCGTCTTCTCCTGCGCGAAGGCGTTGAACCAGCGCCGCGAGCCGGTGCCGCGGAGGAACGCCATCGCGTAGGGCGCGTCCATGTGGTTGCCCTGCCCGCCGATGCCGACGAGCGCGATCGACCGCGGCGAGTGCGCGCGGCGGATCTCGTTCAGCCGCACCGCGATCTCGCCGATCGCCGTCGTCCAGTCGATCTGCTCAAAGGTGCCGTCGGGGCGGCGGCGCATCGGGTGGCGGATGCGGTCGCCGTGCTCGACGTAGTGCCCGATGCCGAACGCCTTGTTGCAGACGTAGCCCTTGGTGATCGGGCTGGTTTCGTCA
>JBGPIT010000225.1:0-8445 GCA_041485125.1 Binatia bacterium
CCGAGCTCGGCGTGCGCGGCTACATCGAGGAGCAGCTCCATCCCGAGACGATCCCGAACACCGCGCTCGACGCGCTGCTGGCGCGCTTTCCGAGCCTCGGCATGGACTTCAACGAGCTGCGTACGAATTACCCCGGGCCGGGCGCGCCGGGGCAGCCCCGCATCGGCGACGTCCTGAAGGAGCTGCAGCGCGCCAAGATCCTGCGCGCGGTCGCGAGCCGCCGTCAGCTCGAGGAGGTGCTCGCGGATTTCTGGTTCAACCACTTCAACGTCCTCGCCGTCGACCGCCGCATGTACGACATCTCGCCGTACGAGCGGCTGGCGATCCGTCCCTACGTCCTCGGCCGCTTCCGGGATCTACTCATCGCGACCGCACGCAGCCCGGCGATGGGCGACTATCTCGACAATCGCCAGAACCGCGCCGGCGGCATCAACGAGAACTACGCCCGCGAGCTGATGGAGCTGCAGACGATCGGCGTCGACGGCGGCTTCAGCGAGGCGGACGTGGTCGAGGTGGCGCGCGCCCTCACCGGTTGGCGCGACGATTGGTTCGCACCCGACGGCTTCGTCTTCGTCGCCGCGTGGCACGACTTCGACGCCAAGACGATCATGGATCTCCAGATGCCGCCCGGCCGCGGCTACGAGGACGGCGCGGCCCTGATCGATTTCCTCGCGACTCATCCCCGCACCGCGCAGGTCGTGTGCCGCAAGCTCGTCACGCGCTTCGTCGCCGACGACCCGCCGCAGGCGCTGGTGAGCGCTGCCGCGAACACCTTCCTCGCGACCGGCGGCGATCTTCGCGCGGTCATGGCGACGATCCTGCTCTCGCCCGAGTTCCTCGACCGCCCCGAGTATCGCCAGACGAAAGTGAAACGGCCGCTGCACTTCCTTGCCAGCGTCGCGCGTGCAACCGGCGCCGATCCGGCGGGTCTCGACCTGGACGCGATGCGGACCAGCGCCCGCGACATGGGCGAGGAGCTCTTCAAGGCGACGCCGCCAACCGGCTATCCCGAGACCTCGGACTCCTGGTCCGGGCCGGGCGGCATGATCCTGCGCATCAACGAGATCGACCGCGTGGTCGCGCGCGCGGACGGCTACGCCTTCGAGTTCCCGGTGCGCGCCGGCGAGACCGCGACGATCGTCGACGCGCTCGTCGAGACGCTCTTCGTCGCCGGCGTCTCGGATGCCACGCGCGCCGCGGCGATCGCGTTCGTCGACGCCCTGCCCCTGGCCGACGACGATACGCGCGTCGAGCAGGCGGCCGCGATGCTGCTCGCGAGCCCGGAATTTCTCCGCCAATGACGATGCCGACGGTGACACGACGCCAGTTTCTCAAGACCGGCGCCGTCGGTCTCACCGCCTTCTTCGTGCCGGCGCTGGCGGGACGGGCGGCGCGCGCCGCGACCCCGTCGGCGGTCCTGGTCGTGATCTACATGCGCGGCGGCGCCGACGGCTTGAACATGGTGATTCCCGCCGGCGACCCGCTCTACTACACGAGCCGGCCCACGATCCGCATACCGGCCGGCACCGAGCTGCCGCTCGACGGCTTCTTCGGCCTGAATCCGCAGCTCTCGGACTTGCTGCCGCTCTACGCTGCCGGCGAGCTGGCCTTCATTCACGCGTGCGGCAGCCCGGCGACCACGCGCTCGCACTTCCTCTCGCAGAGCTTCATGGAGCGCGGTGCGCCCGGGAACAACGCCGTCAAGGACGGCTGGCTGAACCGCTATCTCGCGATCGGCGGCGGCGACCGCGCCGTGGCCGGCATCAGTCTGAAGAACTCGAAGGTCCGCGCGCTCGCGGGCGCGGCGCCGTCCCTCGCCTTTCCGCGTATCGACGAGTTCAAGCTGACGGGCAACTTCGCGGCGGAGCGCCGTGCCGCCCTCACCGCCCGCTACGCGCTGCTCGTCGATACCGTCCTCGGCCGCAGCATGGTCGACGCGCTCGCCGCGATCGACGTGGTCGGCAACGTCTCGACCGCGACCGACGTCGTCTACCCGACGAGCCCGACCGGCGACCCGCTCGGCGCCGCGCTCGCCGACGCGGCGGCGCTCATCAAGGCGGAGATCGGCGTCCGCGTCATCGCGATCGACGTCCCGGGCTGGGACCACCACGCCGACACCGACGGCGCGATGCGCCGCGCCGGCGGCTATCTCGCCGCCGCCCTGCCCGCGTTCCGCACCGACCTCGGCGCGCGCACCGCGACGACGCTCACGCTCTGCATGACCGAGTTCGGCCGGCGCGTGAAGGAGAACGGCGCCGGCGGCAGCGATCACGGCCACGGCACCGTCATGATGGCCCTCGGCGGTGGCATCACCGGCGGCCGCGTCTTGACGCGCGGCGGGCAGTGGCCCGGTCTCGCCCCCGAGCAGCTCTGGAACGGACAGGACCTCGCCGTCACGACCGATTTCCGCGACGTCTTCGCCGAGGTGCTGCACCGCCATCTCGGCATTTCGCTCGGCGATTGCGGCAGCATCCTGCCCGGGTTCGCCGTCGACCCGACGACCTTTCCCGGACTCTACGCCTGACGAGGTTCCGCCATGCCCGACTGCCCCCTGCACCGCCGCCCCATCGCGATCGCGCTGCTGTCCGCGCTGATCGCCACCAGCCTATGCGCGCCGGCGCCCGCGCGCGCCGGCGGTCCGCCGGTGGCATACCTGACCCACTATCTGTGCCGGCGAGCGCGCCCGGCGCACCCGCCGCGCGACGGCGCCGTACCGCGCTTCGCGCCGATCCGCGGCGTCACGGCCATCGATCGATTCAGCTCGATCGATCCCTCTGATCCGCACACGATCGACATCGCCAAGCCCGATGGGCTCTGCAAACCGGTGCTGGTCTACAACTCACCGCTCGACCCGGACACCTATCTCGAGTCGTACCGCGCCCGGCCGAGTCACACGCGGCCGAAACCGGCCGACTTCGTTCCGCGCACCGAGAGCGTGGTGACCGCCTTCGGCACGCTCACGCTGGACGTCATCGCACCGGCGGGATTGCTCGTGTCTTCGTCGGTCGAGCCGGGCGAGTCGGCGCGATCGGCGCCGAGCGGTGCACCGTGGCGCTGCTATGACGTCGCCAAGCCGACCGCGCCGGTGCAGCATCAGCTCTCGGTGTTCGACGAGCGTTGGCTCTCGCTCGACGTCGGCGCGCCGCAGAGACTGTGCGTCCCCGCGAACCAAGACGGCGCGCATCCCGACGCCCCCGCGCGCACCGATGCCTTCGTCTGTCACCGTGCGCGACTCTCGCGGACGCGGCGCAAGCAGTCGGCGCCGGCCCCGTCGACGGTCACGACCCACAACCTGCTCGGCGCCGGCCTGGTGCGACGCGGTACGATCCTCGAGCTCTGCATGCCGGCAACGCTCCCGAGCGGCACGCCAGCGTCGGCGTGTCCGCTGCCGACGGCGACCCCGACGCCGACACCGACCGTTGCGCCGACAGCGGACCGCGCGACGCTCGAGAGCCTCTCGTTGTCGCCGCCGCTCATTGCCCGCCTGCCCGGCGAGTCGAAACATTTCAGCGCGACCGGCCATTTCCCCGGCGGGCTGATGCAAGATCTCTCGCAGGAGGTGACGTTCACCTCGAGCGACCCAGCGGTCGCCGTCGCTCCGAACGCCTCCGGCGACCGTAACCGCATCGATCTCCTCAGCAAGGGAACGACGATCATCTCGGCGACCGATCCGCTGACCGGCGTCACCTCGGCTGCCTCCGGTGGCGATGCGACGTTGATCGCGACGGGGCCGCTCCAGTACATCACCACGTCACCGGTGCAGGACGTCGTCGACCTGTGCGAGTCGGTCCAATACACCGCAACCGGTCACTACGAGGACGGCGTCGTCCGCAATCTGACCCAGGACGTCATCTGGTCGACGGACGATCCGAGCGTCGCACGCGCGACCAACCCTGTCGGGCAACGGAGTCGGATCGACGGGCTCGCGCCGGGGCTCACGTACGTCCGCGCTCGCGACCCCGTGACCGGGATGGTGTCGCTCGATTGCTGCTGGCCGATCCAGACCTCGAGGCTGTACGTCGGCGGCGCGTTGGTCGGGATCTTCCTCGAGGCGACCCCCGACGACCGCGCGTTCTCGCCGGCACGTGCGCCGGACCCGCGGCGCGTGTCCGCGGTCGCCGTCTTCACCGGCGGCGCGAGGCGCGTGGTGACCGAGGACGTGGTGTTCCAATCGAGTGACGAGAGCGTCGTCCAAACGCCCAATCAGGCTGGCGACCGCGGCAAGCTCCTGACGGTCGGCAGTGGCACCGCGAGCATTACGGCCACGGACCCGGCGACCGGCATCTCCACGCCGTCGAAGAGCCTGCGCGTGCTCGACGGCCTGATCTCGGTTTCGATTCCGCTCTACGACAACCCGCATCCGGTCGTGGACGTCGGGTACGGGATCTACTTCACCGTGAGCGGCGAGTTCCCGGACGGTTCCGCGATTCTCCACGACGTCCGACTGGTATCGAGCGATCCGACGATCGCCGACGCCGCCCCCGGCTCATCCGTCGTGGTGGGTCACAAGGCTGGCTTCGTGACGATCTCGGCCGTCGACATCCCGACCGGGATCAGCTCGACCGCAAGCGGCGGCGACGTCACGCTCGCCGTGCGTGGTCCGGTGCAACGGATCATCCTGACGCCGAAGACGACCCGACGCCTCCTCGGTCAGAAAGAGGCCTACTTGGTGCAGGTCTTCTACGAGGGCGGCTTCACCGAGCCGATCACGTTCCGCACCACGCTGACCTCGGCAGACCCGACCATCGGCAAGGCCGAAGGCTTCACCTGGAACGACGGCAACGCCGTGACCGCCGTCGGCAGCGGCACCACGACGATCTCCGCGTTCGATCCGGTGACGGGCCTCACGACGACCGCCAGTGGCGACGACGCGACGTTCACCGTCCTGAAGCCGCTCGCGCGCATCATCGTCACGCCGCACGGCGCGACCCGACTCTCGGGGCGCTCGTATTTCTACGGCGCGATCGGGCGCGACACCGACGGCGCGGAGATCAACCTCACCCAAGACGTGACCTGGACGACGAGCGACCCGTCGATTGCGCTCGCGACCAATACGCTCGACGAGCGCAGCCGGATCGATACCCTCGCCCCGGGCGAGGGGACGATCACCGCGACCGAGTCGTTGAGCGGCGTGAGCTCGACGCAGGGCGGGCCGGACGCGACGCTCACCGTCATCGGTCCCCTGAAAAAGCTCGTCCTGACCTCCGAGCTCGTGTCGTTCCAGAGCGGGCAGGAGTGGCAGCTCACCGCGACCGGCAAGACGCAGGGCGGTGAAGGCGCGAACCTCACCCAGGAGGTCGATTACACGTCGAACGACCCTGCCGTCGTGCTCATCGCTCCGGACGCCGAGCACCGCAGTCGGATCGTGGCGGTCGCGCCGGGAAGCGCGACGATCTCCGCGAAAGATCCCGTGACGGGCATCACCTCGACGGCGTCAGGAGGCGACATCGTGATCACGGTGACGCCGTAACGTCGGGGACCGCACGCAGTAGGGGCGTGCGGGCCGGTGGGGTCCCGGATCGGCGCGCTCAGTGCAGCGTGCGCGCCGATCCGGCGCCGGCGTTCGTCCCGACCCGGCCGATCAGCGCGGCGAGGGCCTCGAGATCGGGCGGCTTCACCAGGTGGTGGTCGAAGCCCGCGTCGAACGCGCGCCGCTTGTCGTCGTCGCGCCCGTAGCCGGAGAGGGCGATCAGCACCGCGCCTTTGTACACGCCATCATGGCGCAAGCGCCGCGCCAGCTCGAAGCCGTCGATGCCGGGAAGGCCGAGGTCGGAGATGATCACGTCGGGGCCGAGCTCGACGGCGATCTCGAGCGCCGCAAGACCGTCGAACGCCATCCGCACCTCGTGCCCCCAGAGCTCGAGGACCATCGCGAGACTCTCGGCGGCGTCTTGATTATCCTCGACGACCAGCAGCTTGAGCCGTCGTGCCGCGGCCCGCTCCCGCGGCGGCAGGCGCTCGTCGGCAACGACGGGCACGGCGTTCTGCGCGACCGGCAGGTGAACGAGGAACTCGCTGCCCGCGCCGACGCCCGCGCTGAGCGCCTCGACGCGGCCGCCGTGCATCTCGACCAGACGCTGCACGACCGTGAGACCGATGCCGAGCCCGCCGCGCGCCCGGTCACCCGTGCTCGTGCCCTGGACGAAGAGATCGAAGACGTATGGCAGCAGGCTCGGCGCGAGCCCGACACCGGAATCGCGGACGCGAATCAGGAGCTCGTCGCCGACGCGCTCGCCGGTCATCCAGATCGACCCGTGCGGAGCGGTGTACTTGGCGGCGTTCGTCAAGAGGTTGCCGAGCACCTGGACCAAGCGCGCCGGATCGGCGTCGAGCACGACGGGATCGGCCGGCAGCGACACCGTGAGGGTGTGGCCACGCGTGTCGATCAGACCCCGCACGGTCTCGAGCGCGCGCTGGACGATGTCGGCGACCAGCACGGCTTCCCGGCGCAGCGTGATCTTCCCGCGCGAGATACGGGAGACGTCGAGCAGATCGTCGACGAGGTGCTCGAGCTGTCGTAGCTGCCGCCCAGCGACCTGGACCGAACGCTTGCGATCGATGCCGTCGATGTCGAGGAGATGCAGCGCCGTCGTCAACGCGGCGAGCGGGTTGCGGAGCTCGTGCGCGAGCATGGCGAGAAACTCGTCCTTGCGACGGCCGGCGTCGGCGAGCTGCTCGACGTGGACGCGCAGCTCCGCCGCGAGTCGGTGGCGCTCGCTCACGTCGAGGCCGACGCCGATCATGCGAACCGCGCGCCCGCGTGCGTCGCGGACGACCTTGCCCGTGCCGGCCATCCAACGCACCATGCCGTCGGGCGCGAGCACGCGGAATTCGACGTCGTATCCGCTCCCCTTCTCGACGGCACGGCTAATGGCGGCGTTCACGGTATCGCGGTCGTCGGGATGGATGAGTGACTGGAATGCCTCGAAGGTGTTCGAGAAGGCTCCGGGCGCGAGGCCGTACAGCGGCTCGAGCGTGTCGGACCACCACACTGCGCCGCTCGCGATGTTCCATTCCCACACGCCCATGCGGCCGGCCTCGAGCGCGAGGCGGAGGCGCTGCTCGCTCACCTCGAGCTTGGCGTAGTCGTCGAGCCGGCGCCGCACGGCGCGGTTGCGCTCGACGATCGCGGCCGCGAGCACGAGCCCGCTCACGGCGACCACGGCCATGAAGAGCTGGAGCAGCACCAGGCTCTCGTCGATCGTGCCCACCGCGAATGGTCCCCAGCCGTGGACCGTGCTCCAGATCGCGATGCCGGACACGAGCAGCGTGAGGAGCGCGGTGCCGCGCGGTCCGAAGCGCAGCGCCGCCCACGCGACCAGCGGGAACACGGTGTACTGGAGCGGATAGGCCGTGATGCGAAAAGCGCCCCAGCCGGCGAAGACGACGGCGCTCAGGAGGACGACAGCGACGACGAGCGCCGCGGCCTCGGCGAGACGGCGCGCGGTCCAGCGTCGCGCCGGCAACGCCGACCACACGAGCAGCACCGGCGCCACTACGAGCGCGCCCATGGTGTCGCCGACGATCCAGATCCACCACAGCGACGCGAAGGCGTGCCACGGTTGCACGCCCCCCGCGCAGAGACTGATGACGCCGATCGTGGCGCTGACGGTTGCGCTCGCGAGGCCCGCACCGACGAGCGCCAGCGCGTCGCGCAAACGATCGATGGCGGCGCGGAAGCCGACGCGACGGAGCAGTGCGACCGCGACCACTGCCTCGAGCGTATTGCCGACCGCGATGCCGGCGGCGGTCGCGACCGGCTCCGCGGCGGTCGCGTTGGCGAGGAACGCGCCGAGCAGCACGCCCGGCCAGGCGCGCGGGCCGAGGACGACCAACACCGCGATCGCGATCCCGGTCGGCGGCCACACCGCGGTGACTTGATCGGCGGCGAACGCCATCGAGAGTCCGAGCTTCGCCGCCGCGAAGTAGACCGCGGCCGTCGCGATGACGAGCGCCAGGGTGGGCACGCGATCGACGGTAAGATGCCTGTCGCCGTCGACGCCTCTCGACACGGGTGTCGGGCCTTGCTCCTGGTTGAGAACGGCACGCATGAAGGTGTCGGAGCCGCGTGACCGCAACGCGGTGCCCTCTTTCGTCTACGCGTCGCGCCTCGTTCTAACAAGGCGCAAAGTGACACCCGGAGGTCACCGTGCGCGCCGCGACGCGGGCGCGTGTCTCGGCCGACCGTCACGGACGTGTCGGCGGCGCGCACCGTGCTTGCGCCTCTACGGTCGTTCGTCCAGAGTGCTCGGCCATGACGATCCGTCGGCTCGACGATCCCGGTGTGAATTTCCGGCTCTCGAAGCAGGTCCTACCGCGGCGTTACGACCTCGCCTTGCTGCTCGACCTCGAGGCGTGGCGCTCGACCGGCACGGTCGAGATCACGCTCGACGTCACCGCGCCGACCGACGTCATCACGCTGCACGCGCTCGATCTCACCATCAC
>JBGPIT010000226.1:0-8428 GCA_041485125.1 Binatia bacterium
CGGCAACCTCGTCGACAATGCCCTCAAGTTCGGCACGGACGTCGAGATCGCGGTCGAGCCCGACGCGGGTACGCGCGTCGCAATCGTCGTCCACGACCGTGGTCCCGGCATTCCGCGGGGCGAGCTCACGGCGGTGCTCCAGCCGTTCTACCGAGTGGAAGGATCGCGGAGCCGCGCGACCGGCGGCACCGGACTCGGGCTCGCGATCGCCCACCAGCTGGCGCTCGCGCTGCGCGGGACGTTGACGTTGACGAACCGCGAGGGTGGCGGGCTCGAGGCGCGCGTGTCGCTGCCAACGGACGCCTAGCAGACAGTCGATCCGTCGCGTCTTCTTTATTCGCTCGATCCGCGCAACGGCTTCGCCGCGAGATCATCGAGAACGTCCTGGGCGTGCGTCGCCGGCGCGACTTGCGGGTAGGCTTTGACGACCTTGCCGTCGGGTCCGACCAGATAGGAAATGCGGCGCGCAACCGGCTGACTCGCGTCGGAGGCCGCGGCGACGGCGATCGCGAGCGTGCGATCCCGGTCAGAGAGCAAGCGGAACGGGAATCCCTCCGCGCGGACGAAGCTCGCGTTGTCGGACGGCGTGTCGAAGGAAACGCCGAGGATCTCGACACCCTGGGCCTGGAACGCGGCGGCCTGGTCGCGGAGGCCCTGCCCTTCCGCCGTGCAGCCGGGTGTCATCGCCTTCGGGTAGAACCAGAGCAGGTACGGTTTCCCCGCCATCGCCTGCGAGCTCACCTTCGCGCCGGTGTGGTCCGTGAGCTCCCACGCGGGGAACGGCGCGCCGGCCTGCAGTATCTCGCCCGCGTGCGCGGCCGAGACGAGTAGTGTGATCGAAAGCACCACGAGCATCGACCGCATGCGTGAACCTCCCTCAAGACACTCTACGCGTTCTCGCCATGGAGTCCCCGTGTCAGTCAGCGGTCGCGCACCTGGCGCGATATGTCGTTGTACAAAACGAATACCATCAGCGCGAGGAGCAAGAACATCCCGATCTGCTCCGCCCGCTCGCGGGCGCGTCGCGATGGAGGCCGGCCTCGCACGACCTCGAATCCGAGATAGAGCAGATGACCCCCGTTGAGGGTCGGTATCGGTAGAAGGTTGAGAACGCCGAGATTGATACTGATCAACGCGACGAAAGACAGCATGAAATCGAGCGCAACGCTGGTGCGGTCCGAAAAGTCAGCGTAGGACGTCCCCAGAACCTCGGCGTCGCCGCCACGCAGCGCATTGCCTACCGCGCCGTAGGTCACGGCGATACTCTCACCCGTCGCCGCAAGCGCGGCATGGATCGCCGCCGAAACCCCGACCTGCCGCATCGGGTTCGCTCGCTGGATGCCGAGGACACGCAGCGGCTTCCAGCGACTCGCCCCGTCAATCGGGCGTGGCCGCGTCACCTGGGCGTGAAAGGAACTGCCGGCGCGCTCGAACGCAAGGTCGACGCTCTCGCCTTCCGCCCGGCGCATGGCATCTGAAGCCGCCGCCCAGGTCGGGGTCTCCGTCGAGCCCACCGCGGTCACGATGTCGTCGGCGCGGAGTCCGGCGGCAGCCGCTGGCGAGCCGTCGAGCACCTCGGCGATAGATGCCGGAGCCGCATCGACGGGGACGCCGTACGCGGCAAACGTGAGCGCGAAGCAAGCGAAGCCGAGCAGGACGGTCGCGAGCGGCCCCGCCGAGACGATCACGGCCCGCTTCCAGACCGGCTGGTCCGCAAACGCGACGTACGATGCTCGCTGTCGCCAACGGTACTCTTCATTGTCGCCGGCGAAGTTGACGGATCCTCCGAGGGGGATGGCGCGCAGCTCGAAAGAGGTATGGCGCAACGTGAAGGTCGACAGCAGCGGGCCGACCCCTATGGTGCACGTGACCACGCGGCATCCGAGCAGCTGAGCCGCGAGGAGATGGCCCGCGTTGTAGCTGACGAGGCACAGGGCAAGGACCAGGAGCGCGGTCGCTATTGACGACAGTTCGTCCATCAGCGATCGCCGCCCGCGTCGCGACCACGTGGAGCGACCCCGGTGCGGAGCAGCGATCGCAGCCAGGCGAGCAGCGCGCGAAATCGGTTGAACAGGCCGCGCCCCGTCGCTGTGGGAATCGGGATGCGAAGCCGGCGACAGGTGCGTGCCGCATGCAGGCGGACGCCCTGGGGTTGGTCGGCGTCGAGAAGTAGCGTTTCGAGCAGGCAGATGACCAAGGAGCGTAGCTCGGGCCTCGCGCTGTAAACCTTCGCGAGCACGTCGAGCGCGTTCTGCCGCGCGGCGAGGTCCGCTCCGAAACGAGCGCGCGCGCATAGGGCATCGACTCCACCGGTCGAGATCGCCGTCGGATCGATGATCGCCGCCACGAGCGGGTCGCCCACTTGCTCGAGCATCTCGTCTTCCGACAGGAACGAGACGGTGTCGGCGGCGCTTTCCACGACGTCCAGCGCCTCGCTGACGAAACGCACGCGCGGATCGGCCTCGTCATACCCCCGATCATCTGTCAGCGTACTCAGAATGCTCGCGAGCTCGTCGCGAATGAGCGCGAGAGCACCCTGTGCAGGCAGAACGCGATTGATAGCCACGAGCCCGGGCAGCGCATCGTTGCGGAGTGCCGCGAGCCTCCGACCGAATCGATGCGCGTGCCACCGGAGCAAGAGCGGCAGCCCGCCGGCGAGGTACGCGAAGGCGCTGCATATGACGAGGAGCCGGGCCCACGGCCGCCGCGCTTGCACCAGCGCGACGATCAAGACCGGAAGCGCGAGCACCCACGCGATCGCGAGCGCGGCGAGGAGTCGCGCCATCCGTAGCGCGACGTGACGAACCTCGAAGGTAAACCCGCTCACGCGATCTTCCAGGAAGCGTTTGGCGAGCTCGGGCTCGTCGACGTTTGCGACGACGTACGCGTAAAGCAGTGGATTCCCGGCGAGTCGCGCCAGCAGCACGTGAAGCTGCTGGCGCTCGAGCAGGCCGGCCATGATCACGAGCGGCTCATGCCAGAGCTCACCGCGAATGTACTCGTCGAGCTCGTCCATCCGGCGCGTCATCTCGCGTGCGAGAAAGTATTGCTGAAACGAGTGGTGATCGAAGCGACAGCGACCTTCGACGCGCGTCACCAGACCGGATTCGAAGATGACGCTCACCACATCACTCGGACGGACCAGCGGGACTTGCCCTGCCCCGTGGACGGCCGCCGCGGTCACGTCGGCGACGTCGAAGAAGACAGCGCTGTTGCCGGTGGCGTACGCTAGCGCCCCGAGGCTTGCGGCAACCGTCTCGCGTTCGGCTTCGCCGATCGTCTGGAGCCGATCCTGGACGATGTAGTCGAGCAGTTGCCCGCGGGTGCGTAACCCGAGTCCCAGTCCATCGCCTCTCGATTGGGCATCGCGGCACCAGCGGATGACGTAGTCCAGGTGCTGGGCCGTCGCGAGGAACAGGCGCAGCTTCTGGTCGAGCGTGTGCAGGAGGTCGCGTGCTTCCGCCCTGCTCATGCTCAGATTCGCAGCGAGCTCGCTCACCATCTGATCGGGGTCGAGCGGAAGAATCTCGACCGCGACGAAACCTTCGTGCTCGAGCTGTTGCAGCTCGTCGTGCAGGCCGTACGAGCGCGACGTGACGACCACTGCGACCCGGCTACCGTTGCGCCGCACCGCGAGCGACTGGACGAAATGGATGATCTCTAGCAGCACGGGGCGCCGGTCGGACCGCGGAAGCTCGTTGAGCCCGTCGAGCAACAACATCAGCTCGAACCGCGCCAGCACGCGGTCGAGGGCGCCAAGGGGCTCGCCGCTGAGGCCCAGGCGTTCGACGACGTAGTCGGCGAGCCGGTGGTGCGTCCCTTGCAGCAGACCGAGCTCCAGATGGACGGGAAGCGACTGCAGGTCGCCTTTCGGGTCCTCCGCCCCTCCGAGCGCGTCCCGCAGCGCCGCCGCGCGTCGGCGAAGCAGCTTGCGCAGGAACACGCTCTTCCCGCTTCCCGGCGCGCCATGGACGAGAACGTGTCGGTGTTGCGCGAGGACATCCGACAGTGGGACGCGTCGCGCGCCGAGCTTGACCTCGACGTCCAGTCGCATCCGGCGAAGCTCGTGATCGTCGCCACGCGCCCCGCCGTGGGCGTCGAGATACGCTCGAAGGCTGTCCTCAAGCGGATGGTAGCGCAGGCCGATCGTCGCGCACACGCTCTCGATCAGCACGTCCGGATCCGCGTGGTAGATGATCGCTTGTAGGCTCGCCAGCGGATGAGTGCCGAGCCTCCCGATCACGATCGGGCAGATCAGGAACGATGGGTCGAGCTCGCGCCGCTGCTGCGCGAGCTCGATCTCGCGAGCGACCCATTTCGACTGCAGCGCTGCGGCGGACAGGACAACGACGAAGTGCGTGCACTCCCGGGAGACTGCGACGACGATCTGTCGCTCCCACTCGTCTCCGGCCGCGATGCTCTCAGGTGCGATCCAACATTTGGCGCCCGCGTGCTCGAGTCCCGCCTTCAGCACGAGAGCTGTTTCACGGTCCCGCGTGTCCGCCGTCGCGTGGGATATGAAGACCCGGGGCATTTCCAAGGCCGGGCGGATCAACGCGTAGGCTCCTTTTGTCGCGCGAGATGGCTTCGATATGGTCGTGCGCCAAGCCAGCGGCCTCGCATATGGCGGCCGGACCGGGCGCGTCAAGCGCGCGAAGCGATCGCGTCGAAGGGCGGCGATTCTGTCCTCCGTTGAGCAGTGAGCAACTGTATCGTCCCCACCGGAATTGCCGTGATGAGGGGTGGACATGATGAGCAAGAGCGAATGGAAACGGTGTGACGCGGTGGTGCGGGTCGCGGCGGGGTGGCGCTGTGCTTGGGCGGGAAAGAAGGAAAGCTGACGTGCGATAGCTGCGGTTACGTCATCCGGACGGCCGTTCGTGACGCCTACCACCTCCCACCCGTGGAATTTCGTGCGAGTTCGTGCGGAGCGTCACCGCGCGGAGCGGCAGTAGCTCATTCCTAGTCCCGGGGTCGTGCCCGTGCTCACCGATCTCTCCTGGAACCAAAAGAGCCTCCTCGTGACGACGGCGGACACTGACAGCGATTTGCGAGTCGATGAATCCGGCGAGATCTTCGGGTAGGGTGCGACGGCGATGAGGAGCGATCCGTCGATGATGCCTGGGTGGCAGTTGCGCGCGCGCGCGCGCCTCGGCGCCGTCACGGCGCTCGCCGGCGTCCTCTGCCTCTCCGCCACGACGTGGGCCGCGACCGACGCTCAGAAATGCGAGCGCGCGATGCTGGTGGCGGCTGCAAAGTACTCGTCGTGCATGTTTCGCCTGCGCGCGGTCGCAGCAACGGCGGGGACGACGGCTGAGTACACCAAGTGCGAGGACGCCTTCGGCAAGAAGCTGGTTGCGGCCGGTCAAAAGTACGGACCGGCGTGCCCGAAGAACATCTGGACGGGTCGGTCTCAGCGATTCATCGATCAGGGCGACGGAACGGTGCGCGACGAGGCGACCGGCCTGCAATGGGAGAAGAAGCGAAACCTCGACGAGAAGCTCAACCCCGACGATCCGCACGACGCCGACAACGTCTACACCTGGACGACGAAACCCAGGGGCACGGCCGAGGATGGCACCGCGTTCACGACCTTCCTCGCGGCGCTGAACGCTGGGGAGTGCTTCGCGAAGCACTGTGACTGGCGGCTGCCCTCGCTCCCGGAGCTACGCACCATTCTGATGTCTCCCATGCCGTGCAGCCTCAATCCCTGCCTCGACCCGATCTTCGGGCCGACGGCTCCGTCCATCTACTGGTCGGGGTCGGAGAGTGCGTACCATACCGTTCGTGCCTGGTACGTGTTCTTCATCAGCGGCTACGTGACCACCGCGGCGAAAGTCAGCCCGCACCACGTCCGCGCCGTGAGGGGCGGCCGTTAGGTGGTCCGCGAAACGCGGCGGGCCGCCGCGCCGACGGGAAAATGGCGGATGCGTGACGACGTAGGCCCGCGTGCTCTTCAATAGTCTCGAGTTCCTGATCTTCTACGTCGCGACGTTCGCGCTGTATTGCGCGCTCGCTCCGTTCGGCGCCTGGCGCCTCCAGAAGCTTCTCCTGCTGGTCGCGAGCCTCGTCTTCTACATGTCGTGGAGCGTGCCGTACGTGCTCCTGCTGCTCGGCATGGTGACGGTGTGCTACGTCACCGGCCTCGCGGTCTCGGCCGCCCCCGATGACGTCGCCCGGCGGCGGCGCGTCGCGGTCGGTGTCGGCGCGAGCCTCGCGATCCTCGCCTACTTCAAGTATCGCGGTTTCCTGCTTCAGAACCTCGCGTTCCTCGGCCTCGACCCCAGCCTCGGCGCGGTTCTGCTGCCGCTCGGCATCTCCTTTTATACGTTCCACGCGATCTCCTACATGGTCGACGTCTACCGTGGCGCGATCACGGCAGACCGCGACTTCCTCGACGTCGCGCTCTACCTGGCATTCTTCCCCCAGCTCGTCGCCGGGCCCATCACGCGCGCCAAGCAATTTCTCCCGCAGCTCGCGAGCCGGCGGCGGCCGTCGGCGGCCGTCGCGGAGCACGCGCTCATGCTCATCGCGCTCGGCCTCTTCAAGAAGGTCGTGTGCGCCGACGTCCTCGGAGAGTACGTCGACCAGGTCTTCAAGGCCGTCCAGGCGCAGCCCGGCGTCAATCTCGGCCTCGGGGCGTACGCCTACGCGTTCCAGATCTACTTCGACTTCTCCGGCTACTCCGACATGGCGATCGGCCTCGCCGCGCTCCTCGGGTTCGAGCTGCCGATCAACTTTCGTTTGCCCTACGTCGCCACCAATCCCTCGGACTTCTGGCGCCGCTGGCACGTCTCGCTCTCGACGTGGTTGCGCGACTATCTCTACGTCCCGCTCGGCGGCAACCGCCGCGGTCGGGGTCGCACCTACGTGAATCTCATGCTGACGATGATGCTCGGTGGCCTGTGGCACGGGGCGGCATGGAACTACGTGGCCTGGGGGACCTACCACGGTGGTCTGCTCGCGGGGCATCGTTGGTGGCGCGAGCGGCAGGACGAATCGCTCGCGGTCGAGGTGCCGCGCGGCCGTCTCTTCCTGCACCGTCTCACGATGTTCCACCTCGCAGTCGTCGGCTGGGTGATCTTTCGGAGCGAGTCGGGGGGGGACATCGCGGCCTTTTTCGGCGGGCTGACGCGACCCGGTGTCGTGGTCACGCCGCCCTTCGTGCGGGCCGCGATCTGGACGGCGCTCGCCTTCGCCGTGCATCACCTCTGCGCCGAGCGTGACTTCGGCCGCCGCTTCCTCGCCCTGCCGCCGGTCGCCCAAGCGGCCTCGTACGCGACCGTCGCGGTGCTGGTCTTCCTCTTCTCGCCCGTGACCCAGCGGTTCATCTACTTTCAATTCTGAGCGCTGCGATGTCCCGTCCGATCCGTACCGTCCTCTACTGCGTCCTGCTCTTGCTCGCGACCGTGTGGCTCGCGGCCCGTGCCGCACCGCCGCCACCGGCAGCGGACGAGGCCGAACGCGACGTCACCACGGAACAGATGGAATCGACGCTGGCATCCCTGCGCAGCGAGATCGCGAAGGGCGGGCGCCTCGTCATCGTCCTCGGCGACTCGTCGATGCTCGGGCACCTGCCGCTCGCGCCCAACGAGACGCTCGCGGCAATGCTCGAAGCCGGGGGGGAGCGGGCGGGGATCACGATCCGCGTCGTGGCGCACGACGGGTTCGATCCCGTCGCCTACTATCTGCTCGTCGACGAGATCGCGGCGCTCCGGCCGGAGGCGGTCGTGCTGACGGCCAATCTCCAGGCTTTCACCGACAGCTGGTTCGGCCGCGTGCGCATGAAGCATCCGCAGCTCGCCGCGTTCGTCCGGCCGCGGCGCGTCCTCGAGGCGATCCGCCTGCCGCTCGAGCTCGCCGGGGTCAACGACGCCAGTCTCGTCGTCAAGCCGGCGCTGCGCGCGATCGGGGCGAGCGACCTGCCCGAGAAGATCGACGGCTATCGCACGCGTGTGCGAGAGCGACTCGACGCCATGCTCGCGGGCGGCGCGAAGACGGCGATGGCGGGCGGGGCGATCGCCGATGCGGCGCCGCTACCGCAAGCGGAGGTCACGCCCCCGCCCGCGCCGCCGCCTCCGCCGATGGCCCCATGGATGGGCGGAGCGCGACGCGCGCGACGGGGCAACGTCGGGCCACCCGCCGGACCACCGGGCGGACCACCCAGCCGCCCGCCGGTGATGGCGAAGACCGCGTTCCGATTCACCGATCTCTATCCCGCCAATCTCGACCGTGAGCAGTCGACCGTCCGCGTTCTCGCGGCGACGGTCCGCGATCTCGTCGCGCGCGACGTCCGCACGATCGTGATGCTGGCGCCATTGCATCTGCAGGCCTTGCGACTGACCCAGGCCTACACGCAGCGCAACATCCCGCAAGCGCTGCGCGTCATCGACGAGGTGGTGGTCGCGGGCGGCGGAATCCCCGTCGA
>JBGPIT010000227.1:0-8365 GCA_041485125.1 Binatia bacterium
ATTCGCACCTTCATCCGGCTGGGCGACGAGCATCCGAAGCGCCACGACCTCTCGTCGCTGCGCCTGCTCGGCACGGTGGGCGAGCCGATCAACCCCGAGGCGTGGATCTGGTACCACCGGGTGATCGGCGGCAAGCGCTGCCCGATCGTCGACACCTGGGGGCAGACGGAGACCGGCGGGATCATGATCACGCCGCTGCCGGCCGCGATCGCCACCAAGCCGGGGTCGTGCACGCTGCCGTTCCCGGGGATCGTGCCCGACGTGGTCACGCGCGAGGGCAAGTCGGTCGGTCCGAATCAGGGCGGCTATCTCGTCATCAAGAAGCCGTGGCCGGGCATGCTGCGAACCGTCTACCGCGATCACGATCGTTACGTGCAGCAGTACTGGAGCCAGCTGCCGGGCATCTACTTCACCGGCGACGGCGCGCGCCGCGACGAGGACGGCTACTTCTGGGTGATGGGGCGCATCGACGACGTGGTGAACGTCTCGGGGCACCGCCTCGGGACGATGGAGGTCGAGAGCGCGCTCGTGAGCCATCCGCGGGTCACCGAGGCCGCCGTGGTCGGGCGGCCGGATGCGATGAAGGGGCAGGCGATCGCGGCGTTCGTGACGGTCGCGGCGGGAGCGAAGCCCGACGATGCGCTGCGCGAGGAGCTGCGCAAGCACGTCGCGCACGAGATCGGGGCCTTCGCCAAGCCGGACGACATCCGCTTTACCGACTCGCTGCCGAAGACGAGGAGCGGAAAGATCATGCGCCGTCTTCTACGCGACATCGCCGCCGGCAAGGAGAGCGTCGGCGACACCACGACGCTCGAGGACTACTCGGTGATCGCGAAGCTGCGGGAGAGCGACGAGTAGCCGCACGACGATGGCGCTCGCGTTCCACAACACGCTCAGCGGTGTGATCGCGCCGTTCGAGCCGCGTCGCGCCGGCGAGGTCGGCCTCTACGTATGCGGGCCGACCGTCTACGACCGGAGCCACGTCGGCCACGCGCGCTCGATCGTCTTCTTCGACACGGTGGTGCGCTACCTGCGTTTTGCCGGCTACCGGGTGACGTTCGTCCGCAACATCACCGACATCGAGGACAAGATCATCAAGCGCGCGAACGAGGAGGGGATCTCCACCGAGGCGCTCACCGCGCGCTTCATCGCGCTCTTCACGCGCGACGTCGCCGCGCTCGGCTGCGTACAGCCCGACGTCGAGCCGCGCGCGACCGGCCACATCGCCGAGATGATCGAGCTGGTGCGCGTCCTCGAGGAGCGCGGACTCGCCTACCGCTCGGCGGGCGACGTCTACTTCGCGGTCGGCAAGCTGCCCGACTACGGCAAGCTCTCGAAGCGGCGGCTCGACGACTTGATGGCGGGCGCGCGGGTGGAGGTCGGCGAGCGCAAGCGCGAGCCGCTCGACTTCGTGCTGTGGAAGGGCGCGAAGCCCGGCGAGCCGTTCTGGGAGAGCCCGTTCGGACCGGGGCGGCCGGGTTGGCACCTCGAGTGCTCGGCGATGTCGACCAAGTACCTGGGCCAGCCGTTCGACATTCACGGCGGCGGGGAGGATCTCGTCTTTCCCCATCACGAAAACGAGATCGCGCAGTCGGAGGGGGCGACGGGGACGCCCTTCGTGCGCTACTGGCTGCACCATGCGTTCGTCCGGATCAACTCGGAGAAGATGTCGAAGTCGCTCGGCAACTTCCTCACGATCGAGGAGGTGCTGGAGCGTATGCCAGTCGAGGCGTTTCGGCTCTTCTTAGTCTCGACGCATTACCGGAGCCCGATCGATTTCACTGACCAGGGATTGCTCGATGCGCAGCGCGCGTCGATGCGGGTGCACGAGACCGCCGCGCGGCTCGAGCAGGCGCTAGGCGATGCGGGCGTCGCGACGCCGACCGACGCCGCTGCGGCGTTACCCTACCGCAGCGAGTTCGTCGCCGCGATGGACGACGATCTCAACACCGCCCGCGCGGTCGGCGTGCTGTTCGAGGAGATCCGCGAGGTGAACCGCCTGCTCGACGCCGCGGACGCGGGTACGGCCGCGCATCGCGACGCGCTCGCGGCGCATCACCGCAACCTGGTCGAGCTTGCCGGCGTCCTCGGCGTGCTGCGGCAGCCGGCGAGCGCGTATCTCGCGAGCGAGAAGCATCGATACCTCGCGTCGACCGGAGTCGATCCCGCCGAGATCGAGCGGCTGATCGGCGAGCGTACGGCCGCGCGCAAAGCGCGCGACTTCAAGCGCGCCGACGAGATCCGCAACGAGCTACTCGCCCGCGGTGTCGCTCTGAAGGACGGTGCCGACGGCACCTCCTGGAGTACTATTCAGAGCTGACAGAGCTGACCGCGTTCGCCGCGGCGCTTCGCTTCACATAAGTGTCGCCCAGCAGCTCGAGGAACGGCGGTCGCCTGCGCGCGATTCCGAGCTGCCAATGGATCGCGTGCGGCGCGTGACCGGACGCCGCGATGAATCCCGCGTGGACGCCGTGCAAATGGTGACCGGCGCAGACGGTCGTTCTGTTATCCTGTGCGTTGTTCCCGCCGCGCGAACGCCACTGGAGGTGGTGATCGTGCAGGGTGCTGCGCGAGTTGCAGGCAGGAACCGTGCATCGCCACCCGTCGCGTTCGAAGATGGGATCACGATGCCGGGGTTGCGCGAGCCATTCGACGCGCGCGTGATCGATCAAGCGTTCGAAGGCGCGCCAATCCGGCTCGCCGGCAACTCTGAATGCGCTGATCGCGCTGCGAAACAGCGCAACGACCGAACGCGGGCCGACGAAAGTGACCGTTGCGACGCAGTCCTCCCACGGACCGGGCGCACGCATTTGGCGCTCGGGTCGAGGTAGCGGCGATCCGAGCGCCGGCGGTGCAATCGGTGACCACCGAGTCGCTGCGTCGCGGACGTCCAGTGCCCAATTCACCTCGTCCCAGAGCCGCCGCAGGGTGACGTCGCCGGAGCGCTGCAGCCACGCGTGGGCGACAGGCTCGTCGACAATTGGCGCGAGCGCCAATGCTTGCAGCGCGGAGAGCTCTCCGTCGCGATACGCGTCCATGAGCGCCGGGGTGCGCCAGGTGTGTCGTTCGACCGCGACGAGCATTCGCGCTTTTGCGGTGGAGATGCCGAGCCGCTCACGGACGTACTCTTCACGCGAGGAGAAACCCATGAGGAGGTACAGCCTGAGATCGAAGCAGAGGCGGAGGAGGCGCCCGATCTGCCAATCGACGCTGCGCATGCAGCGGACCACCGCGCGCAGGCGCGCGTCGAGCGTAGCGGCATCGAGCTCGGCGAGGCCCTGCGCGAGAGCCGTGACGTCCTCGGGGATGGCCTCGCGAACGACGTTCCAATCGAGTGCCGGGAAACGGTCTTCTGCCGTGCCGAAACATGTGTCGCCGGCGCCCGAGTGCGGTGTGTCCGAGCATGGCGCGCCCGAGTGTGGGGCGCCCGAGATCCCCTCGCCGGCGATCGCTTCGGCGGCGCGCCACATCGGGATGCGCGCTCCGGACATCCGTCCGGCGAGCTCGACGACGTGGCGCCACGCAGCACGTACGCGCCGCGGGCACCGAATGGTGAACCGGACCATCGGCTCGCCATCGATCGTGTCGTCGTCGTCGCAGGCATCTGCCGAGGAGGCGGGCTCATCGGGACCGCGTTCCTTCGTCTTCGATCGGATTCGCGCGGCCAGTGCGCGGACGGTTCGACCGTCGGCTTCGGCGAGCCACTCGAGCTCGTCGGCGGCGGACGCGACGGCGCTCAGGAGGCGGACTTTCGTCCAGGACAACTTGCCCCATCGAAACGCTGCGGCGACGTGGGGCAGGCCGTCGAGAGCGGTGACGGTGCGCGCGGACTCTTGCAGCTCACGAGCCGACCACCCGAGGCGCTCACGCGTGTAGTCGCCGACACGCACGAACCCGAGACGATGGTGCGCGCGCCGGTCGAGGAACTCACGCGCGACCGCCCCGGCAATCAGCCGACAACGCGACTCCTGCGACGCGAGCCGCCGGAGCGCGTCATCGATGGCGAGAGCGCAGTCGCCGCGATCGACGTTTGGCAGCTCGTCCTTTGCCGGACGTTCCAGAAGACCCGCGGGAACAACCCACGCCATGAAAGCACCTCGTATTCGAGGCGAAGAATAGACGAAAGAACATCGACTCGTCAAGCGCATTCACATCTAACGCATAGACATATACATATACGAAATGGATATATTCTACCCACCGCGCGGAGTGCGCAACGCGGCGGACGGATTGGGCGCGCGGAGACGACTGCGGACACCGACCGTCGCAGCCGGTCTCACGCCGACGCCGCGAATGAATCGCGAGGGGGCCCCTAAGTTCGCGACCCGCGCTGCGCACGACTACGCACGGCCTACGCAAATACCCGTAGACGATGACCATTAACCCAATGAATTGCCCTCCTTCGGCGCGCCGCGTTGTCAGTTCCACCTAAGACTGATACGTCCGGCAAAACCCCCCGGGTTCGCGCGACCGAATCCACAATTCGCACGTCTTCGCGCCTGACGTTTCCAAGGAGGGACCCATGCGCGTGTTTCTGATCCACGTTCGAGATCCGCAATTCTATGCGCTGCCGGCGACGACCCGGGCGGCGAACGGAAACATTCGCCTGATGGGCTTCCCGCCGATCGGGATCATGTCGCTCTCGGCGGTCCTCAAAGAGGCCGGCCACGAGTGCGTGATGTTCGATCAAGCGAATCCCGACACGCCGACCGAGGTCATCATCGACGAGATCCGCCGCCAGCAGCCGGCGCTGGTCGGCCTCTCGTTCCTCAGCACGACGAGCTACCCGTACGCGAAGATCCTCGCGCGTCAGATCCGCGCCGTCGATTCGACCGTCAAGCTGGCGTTCGGCGGCGTCTTCGCGACGCTCAACGCGCCGCTCGTGAAGTTGCAGTGTCCCGAGGTCGACTTCGTGTGCCGCGGCGACGGCGAGCAGCTGATCCTCGATTTGACGGCGCAGATCGACGATCCCGCGACCGTCGCCGGCCTGACGTGGATGAAGGACGGCGCGGTCGTCCAGAACCCCGGCCGCCCGATCGAGCGTCATCTCGATCAATGGCCCTTCCCCGACCGCGAGAGTCTGAAGCTCGACTTCATCGAGTCGATGCCGCTCGACGTCCCGGCGGTGCTCTCGATGGAACGCTTCACGACCATGCAGACCTCGCGCGGCTGCCCGTGGCCGTGCGTCTTCTGCGACATCCCGATCTTCAATGAAGGGAAATGGCGGTCGCGCAGCGCCGAGCACGTCGTCGCCGAGTTCAAGCACCTGCAAGCGCACGGCTACGGCTCGGTCTACTTCGTCGACGATCATTTCCTCCTGCAGCCGAAGCGCATCGAGGCGATCTGCCGCGGGATCAATGAGGCGGGGGTCGAGATTCAGTGGGGCTGCGAGGGCCGCGTCGACTCCGTCGCGCAGCATCTCTTTCCGGCGATGGCGAAGGCGCATTGCCGAACGATCATGTTCGGCGTCGAGAGCGGCAGTCAGAACGTCCTCGACCGGCTCAACAAGGAGCAGACGCTGGAGGAGGTCGAGACCGCCGTCGTCAACGCCAAGCAAGCCGGCATCGAGATCGTGCACGGCTTCTTCGTGGTCGGCACGCCCGACGAGACCGAGGAGGACATGGCGTCGACCTTCGACTTCGCGGCGCGCCTGCCGCTCGACACCTTCGCCTTCAATCGGCTCTGCGTCTACCGCGGCACGCCGCTCTGGCAGGAGTACGTGAAGCGCGGCTTGGTCGACGATGCCGTCGATTGGTACAAGTACTTCAAGTGCTCGGAGATCGATCCGACCTGTCTCCCCGGTGAGAGGATCAACGCGATCCGGACCGCCGGCCTGAAGCGTCTCTTCCGCTACAAGGTCACGCACCACCCCGCGCAGACCTGGCGCCTGCTGCGGCGCTTCTTGCGTTTCATGCGCCTGCGCGACGTGCTGTACCTGATCGTGAAGCCGTTCCTCGGCGAGACGCGGGGCCCGACCAAGAACGAGGTGCTGAGCCGCGCCGTCGAGCACGGCGCCTTGAAGGACGCCGCCGCGAATCTCACCCAGGTGACCGACGAGCACCTCGCGGAGGTCATGCGGAGCTCACGCGCCGAGCGGCTGCGCGTCGAGCGCGACACCGGCGTCGACGCGATCGCGTCGTAGCCGCGGCGACGACACGGGCGCGAGGCGCGTCCCGGCTAACCGGAGACGTCGGGAAGCGACGTCGCGTTCTGCGCCGGCGATCCGCCGCGGCCGACGAGCTCGACGACGACCCAGCCCCAGTAGGTCTCGCTCTGCATCCGGAGCGGCAACCGTTCCGGACCCGACGAGACCCACAGGATCGCCTCCTGCAGCCGCGAGCTCTCGTCATCGTCGAGGCGGAGTCCGAGGCGGAGCTTGCGTGATCGCCACGAGCGCCCGATCATCACGATCGACTCGTCGCCCGCCGGCGCGACCTTGATCTCGTAAGTCTTGGTGCCGCTGAAGACGCGGTAGGTCTCGGGGCCGCGCAGCTCGGGCCCACGCGTGCGGATCAGATAGGCGAGGCTCGCGGGATCGTGGACGTCGCGCTCGAGCGGGACCGTCGCCATCTTCGGCGGCCGGCCGCGCTTCTGATGCGATCCGACCAGGACGCCGCGCCCCGTGTCGGTCGTGATCGACGTCTCGCGGCGGCGGTCGTTCTCGTGCTGGCGGAGGACGAAGCGCTTGGGCGCGATCGGCGCGGTCGCGACGGTCGCTTCGAAGCCGTCGCGCATGCGCCACAGGAGATCGAGGTAATCGTTCGTCTCGGCGCGGCCGTCGAGCGCGACACTGCCGCCCTCGCGCGGCTCCGGGACGATCGAGAGCTCGGCGCGCGCGACCGGTACGTCGTTCCACGTCACCTGATAGCGCAGGTGCTCGGCCGTCATCGCGGACGACCGGCGCGGCACGGGCCCCGGCCGCTTCGCGTCGACCAGCGAAGCGGAGCTGCCGAGGAGGACGAGCGCGATCGTCAGCGCCGCAGCCCGCGCCCCCTTCCGATCGTCAGGTCTCCGCGTTCACCGTCTCCAAGTGGTACGTCGGGTTGTCGCACGTCGGCTTGTCGAAGAAGAAGCCGAGGATCTTCACCCCCGACCGCTTGTGGAAGTCGACCTCCGCGACGTTGTTGACCAGCCACTTCTTGTCCTTCGCGTCGGGGCAGGTCAGGTAGTTGTGCGTGTTGATGAAGGCGGGGAAGACGCGGTTCCCCTTGACGGGGATGAAGCGCAGGTAGAGCACGACGTGATCGCCGAAATCCTCGGCGGGCCCCGTCCGCTCGACTTGGATGATCTTCGCCATGTCCTTCGGCGCCTGGTAGTCGATGTCGAAGGCGGACGCCGCACGCGGCGCCAGCGCGAGCAGCGCTCCGGCCAGTAATCCTACACGGTTCCATCCAATCAGACGCATCGGCTCGACCTCGCGGAAGTGGAGTGGCGGGGAAACTCGCGCGTCACCCGGCGGCTGTCAAGGGAGGTACGCGCGAGGGTCCGTGGGCCGGCGTCGACTCGTTGCGGTTTGACTCGACCGGCCCGAGTATCGGAAGAGGAGGGCCATGCTGCCCGAAGCCGCCGACCGCCGCCAAACCGTCGACCGCGAGCTCGCCCCGGCGCGGCGATCGCGGCGCGCGAGCGTCCCGCCGCCGCTCGAAACCACGCTCTCGCCCGAGCGTCGGGAGGCGCTGCGCGCGAAGCTCCTCGCCGAGATCCCGAGCTGGTACGTGCCGACGGTGCACATGCTCGTGCCCTCGATGTTCGGCATCGCGGCGATCGTCTTCGCACTGTCGCTGATCGAGCATCTCACCGCGTGGCAGCTCCTCACGGTGCCGCTCGTCTATGTGCTCGCGAACGCCGTCGAGTGGACGATCCATCGCGAGGCGCTCCACAAGCGCAACCCGCTGGCGCCGCCGCTCTACGATCAGCACACGCCACGCCATCACATGCTGTACGTGACCGACGACATGGCGGTGCGCGATCGGCGCGAGTACCGCCTGGTGCTGATTCCCGGCTACGGGCTCTTTCTCATCTTCACCACGACGCTGCCGCTCGTCGGCACCATGTGGTGGCTCGGCTACCACAACGTCGCCTGCCTCTACGCCGCGACCGCGATCGCCTACACCATCAGCTACGAATGGCTCCACCTCTCGTACCACCTGCCGAACGATCATCCGGTCGCGCAGTGGCGGATCATCCAGACGCTCCGCCGCCACCACGCGATCCATCACGATCCCCGCTTTATGCTGCGTGGGAACCTGAACGTGACGGTGCCGGTGTGGTAAATGGTTTTGGGTACTAGCGGGGTGTACCCGCCGAATTAGTGGATGCGCGGCGCCGCCGAGACGGCGCCGCGCTCCGATCAAACAGAACCTAC
>JBGPIT010000228.1:0-8358 GCA_041485125.1 Binatia bacterium
CGATCGTGGTGAAGGGCCGCGGCGACAGGCTGGTGTTGCCGTCGCTGCCGCTCAACCTGCCGCTCAAGATGCAGCTCCATGGTCCCGCCGGCGCGTGCTGGCAGGCCGAGTACGAGGCGAACGGCGCTCGCAAAAACGACCCGACGCAGTTCAAGGCCAAGGCCGAGTAGCAGCGTCGGCGCTGACACGTCCGCGCGAGCGCGGTGGCGTCATCCGGTCGCCCCTGGTCGGAACGCTGACGGGCCGGAGCGGCGGCGACGGGCGTCAGTCGCCGACGGACTTCGGCGGCGGGCGCTTGCGGACCGCCGACGCGCGCGACGGACCGACCCACTTCTGCCATGCCGTCGGATCGAGGGGATCCTTGCCGGCGAGAAACAACTCGAGGTGCGGAAAATCGTCGTAGCCCCAGAAGAGCTCGTCGCCGACCTCCATGGAAGGCACGCCGAACACACCGCGGGCGACCGCGTCGTCGGTCTGGTGCCGCAGGCGCTCCTTCGTTTCCGGGCTTTGCGCCTCGGCAACCAGCGTCACGCCCGCGAGCCCGATCTCGTCCGCGAGTCGCTCGACCACCGGCGGCTCGCTGACGTGAAGACCGCGTACCCAGACCGCGTCGAAGAGCGCGCTGATGAGCGTGCGTCGCGCCGCCGGCGCGAGCGCCAGCGACGACATCCGGAGCGCGAGCAGCGGATTGAACGGATGGAAGCGCGGCGGGTTCAACGGCACACCGAGGCGCGCGGCCTTGCGGAGATTGTTCTTGCCCATCCAGAGCGCCTTGGGCAGCACCTCGGCCGGGCCGAGCTGGCCATGGGCGCCGAGAAGACCCGCGAACAAGACCGGCACCGGCTCGACCTCGAACCCATATTTGTCGGCGAGCTTGGGGAGCTGAATCCAGGCGAGATACGCGTTCGAGGAAATATAATCGAAGGAGAAGCGGATCGTGCGTGACGGCAGCGACGTCATCGCGCGCGGCTATCAGCTTCTCGCTACATGATCGAGGGTCCGGGGCTCGGCGACCTCGCGACCGTCGCCGCCAGTATCTCGAGCGCTCGTTCGAGCTCGGCGCGATCGCGGGCGGCGCCGAGCCCGATCCGCACCGCGTGTGGCACCGCGCCGCGTCCGACCGCGAACGCCTCGGCGGGCGCGACCGCGACGCCGCGGCGCAGGGCCTCGCGCGCGAACGGCTCGCCGCGCCACGGCGCCGGGAGCTCGAGCCACAGGTGCAACGCGTTCGGGTGCGCCGGCGCGGCGAGCCTGCCCAGGATTTTCCGCGCCAGCCGCTGCCGAGCCGCGGCCTCGCGGCGCTGTCCCTGCACGACTCTGTCGGCGGTCCCGTCCTCGAGCCACATCGCCGCGATCTCGGCCATGAGCGGCGGCACCATCCACGTCGTCGCCCAGATGCTCTGCGCCAGGCGATCGACGGCGTCGAGGGGAGCAACGACGAACGCGACGCGCAGGCCACCGGCAATCGCCTTCGACGTGCCGGCGATGTGGTAGGTCCGCTCGGGCGCGAAATGCGCGATGGGCGGCGGTGCGTCGGGGACGAGAAAGCGGTGCACGTCGTCCTCGATGATCGCGACGTCGTGCGCGCGGGCGAGCGCGGCGATCTCGCGGCGCCGGGCTTCCGAGAGCACGCCTCCTACCGGGTTGTGAATCGTCGGCATGCAGTAGAGGAACTTCGCGCCCGACGATCGCAACGCGTCGGCGAGGGCGTCCGTCCGCAGCCCCTCCGCGTCCATGGCGACGCCCTCGAGCGGGAGATGCAGCAAGCTCGCGAGCGCTTTCATGCCCGGATAGGTGAGCGCCTCCGTCAGCACGCGATCGCCCGGCTTGGCGAGCGCCGAGAAGACCGCCGCCATCGCATGTTGGGCGCCGGCACAGACGAGCACCTGCTCCGCGCTCGCCCGCAGCCCTGCGCGCGCCGCCCACGCCACGCCCGCGGCGCGATGGCGCGCATGACCGGCGTGCGGTTGATAGCGCAGCAGCTCGGCAAGGTCGCGCCGTTTCGCGAGCGTGCGCAACGCGCCGCCGAGGTCCGGCGCGACCGAGGCACAGGGGAGGTTCAGGCTCAGGTCGATGACGTCGGTCGGTTGATCGCCTGACGGTGCGAAGGATGCGGGCTGCGGCGTCGTCGGGGTGACGAACGTGCCGCGCCCGATCTCCCCATGGACGAGACCACGGCGCGCCGCCTCGGCATACGCGCGGGTCACGGTTCCGACCGCGACACCCAGCGCGTCGGCGAGCTCGCGATGCGTCGGCAGACGGTGCCCCTCACGAAGACGGCCGGTCGCGACGTCCTTCGCGAGCGCGTTCGCGATCATGATGTAGTGTGGCGTGTCTCCGGCGGGCAGCTCCGGCTTCCATATTGTCATAGCGACAATAATTACATTGACAGGGATTCACTCGTCAATTAGTCGCTACGCCTATGGGCATGTCGCCGTTATTGTCTCAGTACAATCAATCTGAACCGCTGCTCCGGCGCACCGCGGAGCTTGCGCAGCAATTCCTTGCCGGCGTCGGCGAACGCGCGGTCGCGCCCTCGATCGACACCGCGGCGCTGCGCGCCACGCTCGGAGGTCCGCTTCCCGAGCGCGGCGAGGATCCGCGCATGATCGTCGAGGCACTCGCGAACGCAGCGGACCCAGGTCTCGTCGCCAGCCCCGGCCCGCGCTATTTCGGCTTCGTCATCGGCGGCAGCCTTCCGGCGGCACTCGCGGCCGACTGGCTCACGAGCGCGTGGGATCAGAACGCGTGCTTCCACGTCATGTCGCCGGCGGCCGCCGCGGTCGAGGCCGTCGCGGCCGAGTGGCTGGTCGAGCTGCTTCGGCTGCCGGCGGAATCCAGCGTCGGCTTCACGACCGGCGCCACGATGGCGAGCTTCACCGCGCTCGCGGCGGCGCGCCACGCCGTTCTGCGACAGGTCGGCTGGGACGTCGAGGAGCAGGGACTCACCGGCGCGCCGGCGATCACCGTCGTCGCAGGGGAGGAGGCCCACGCGACCATCTTCGCGGCGCTGCAAATGCTCGGCCTCGGCCGTGCGCGTGTCCGTCGCGTCGCCGCCGACGCTCGCGGTCGACTCCGCACCGACGCGCTCCGCGACGCACTCCGCGACCTCGAGGGCCCGATCATCGTCTGCGCACAGGCCGGCAACGTGAACACCGGCGCGTTCGACCCGCTCGCGGAGATCGCCGACGTCGTGCACGAGCGTGGCGGGTGGCTCCACGTCGACGGGGCCTTCGGCCTCTGGGCGGCGGCCGCGCCGGCGCTGCGCCACCTCGTCGATGGCGCGGAGCGCGCGGACTCGTGGGCGACCGATGCCCACAAGTGGCTCAACGTGCCGTACGACTCGGGCTTGGTCTTCGTCCGCGACCGCGAGGCGCACCGTGCCGCGATGATGCTCGGCGCCGCCTACTACGTCCCGGCGCGCGGCAGCGAACGTAACGGGTACGACTTCGTCCCGGAAACTTCGCGGCGCGCACGTGGCTTCGCCGTCTACGCCGCCCTGCGATCGCTCGGTCGAAGCGGCATCGCCGCGCTGGTGGAGCGCTGCTGCCGGCATACGCGCCGTATGGCCGAGCTGCTGCGCAGCGCGCCGGTAGTCGAGGTGTTGAACGACGTCGTCCTGAACCAACTGCTCGTCCGCTTCACACCTCCCAACCGCGGCAACGAGGACGCGTTCACGCGCGAGGTCATCCACCGGGTCCAGACGGACGAAACCTGTTGGGTGGGCGGCACGACGTGGCGAGGGCTCGCCGCGATGCGCATCTCGATCTCGAACTGGTCGACGTCGGAAGCCGACGTCGAGCAATCCGCCGCGGCCATCCTGCGCTGCGCGCGCGCGGCGGCCGAACGGTGCACCCAATGAAAAGGGCACGCATATGAACGACCAAGTATTCCAGCTGAAGACGGGCCTCGCCGAGATGCTGAAGGGCGGCGTCATCCTCGACGTCACCTGCAGGGATCAGGCGCGCATCGCCGAGGACGCCGGCGCCGCCGCGGTGATGGCGCTCGAGCGCGTCCCCGCCGACATCCGACGCGAGGGCGGCGTCGCCCGCATGGCGACCATCGAGCGCATCGAGGAGGTCCGCGCCGCGGTCTCGATTCCGGTGATGGCCAAGTGCCGCATCGGTCACAGCTCGGAGGCGCGGCTACTCGAGGCCGTCGCCGTCGACTTCGTCGACGAGAGCGAGGTGCTCACGCCCGCCGACGAGGAGCACCACATCGACAAGCACGCGTTCCGCGTGCCGTTCGTCTGTGGTGCGCGCGACCTCGGCGAGGCGCTCCGGCGGATCGGCGAAGGGGCGGCGTTGATTCGCACCAAGGGCGAGGCCGGAAGCGGCAACATCGTCGAAGCCGTGCGGCACTTGCGACGCATCGCGCGCGAGATGCGCGAGCTCGCGAGCGCGCCGCGCGCGGAGCTCATGGCACTCGCCAAGACGCTCGGCGCGCCCTACGAGCTGGTCGTCTCCCTCGCCCAGACGGGACGGCTGCCGGTCCAGAACTTCGCCGCCGGTGGCATCGCGACACCGGCGGACGCGGCGCTCTGCATGTCGCTCGGTGCCGAGGCGGTGTTCGTCGGATCGGGCATCTTCAAGTCGGAGGATCCTGCCGCGCGCGCACGCGCGATCGTGCGGGCGACCACCCACTGGCAGGACGCCGGCGAGGTCCTGGCCGCCTCGCGCGGCCTCGGCGCGGCGATGCCCGGCCTCGATCTGGGATCGATCCCAGCTGCCGAACGACTCGCGAGTCGCGGCTGGTGAGAGTCGGCGTTCTCGCGATCCAGGGCGACTTCGAGCGCCACGGCCGCGCCCTCGCTCGAGTCGGCGCGACCGCCTTCCCGCTGCGGAAGCCGACGGACGTCGATCGACTCGATGCGCTCGTGCTGCCGGGCGGCGAGTCGACGGCGATGGTTCGCGGCATCGCGCGCGACGGGCTCGAGGGCCCGCTGCGCGCATTCCTCGCCTCGGGGCGGCCGGTGTTGGCGACGTGCGCCGGAACCATCCTCATCGCGCACGGCGTGACCGGTCCGGCACAGTGGTCCTTCGACGCGCTCGATGTCGACGTCGAGCGCAACGCGTACGGCACGCAGCTCGACTCTTTCGTCGGCGTCGTCGACGCGGACTCGAGGTTCCCGCAGCTGCCCGCCGTGTTCATCCGCGCCCCGCGTATCGTCCGCGTCGGACCCGACGTCCAGGTGCTGGCCCGCGTCGGCGGCGATCCGGTGTTGGTGCGCGCAGGGGGGATCTGGGGAGCGACGTTTCATCCCGAGCTGACGGACGACGATCGCGTGCTGCGGTGCTGGCTCGGCGGCGCTGCCGTCGGAGTCAGCGCGCCCTAGGCTGGCAAGTCGATCCGGCCCGTCGCGCTGCACAGACTCGCGTCATGGCTGCCGCCGCCGGCGGCGGCAGCCATGCGCGAGGTCCCTACCCGTCTCGACGCCTGACGTCTCTCCTCGCAGCTTCGCGCGGGTCGAACCGGTCAGCGTCAGTCACACGGCGTACGCTCAATGACGGGCGATGAGTTGGGTGCCGCAGTGGACACAAAACGCCGCGTGGCCTCGCCGCGCGGCCGCATGCTCGATCTCGCCGCATGGTCGAGCCGCGACGCCCGCGTTCACGACACCTCCACACTGCGGACAATGGCCGACGGGCGCGTTGCCGCGTCGATGATTCAGGTTATCGCACGGATTGGATTGTCTGAGGGCTTGCACCATCTTACACCTGGTCTTTCTGCAGCTCCTGTCAGGCTACGGGCGTGAACGCTCTGCCGCTTCCCGCTGCCCGGCGCGGAACTCGGCCCAGAAACGGGCACGATCCTCGGCCGAGCGAACCGTGACGGTGCTCTTCTCGGGGAGGCGACGGAGCACGCCGGGCCGCGTCTCGTCTCCCCACAACAATTTCCACTGGCGCGCCAGAGCCTCGCGCAGACCGCTTCGCATGTCATTCACCGCACACGATTGCGGCGCGGCCTACCAGCGATTCGATCCGCCGCCGCCGCGATTGCCACCGCCGCCGCTCCGGTTGTCGTCCTTCGCGCGCGCCTCGTTGACTTTGATCGCGCGGCCCTTGATCTCCTTGCCGTCGAGCTGCTTGATCGCGGTTTGCGCTTCGCCGTCTGACGCCATTTCGACGAATCCGAAGCCGCGGCTCTGCCCGCTGTCACGATCGGTGATGAGCGCCACCGACTCGCACGTACCGACCCCGGCGAACACGTCTTGCAGCTCCTGGCTCGTGACATCGAACCCGAGATTTCCGACATACAGCTTCCTACCCATAACGCTTACTCCTTAGTTGACTGTTGCAGCCCCAGATGCGCGCGGACGAATTCCGCGCGACAACGGTGCTGCTCATCGAGCGCTGAATGCGGAGGGGCGGGATACTGACGGAATACGTTGAAATATTTCGAGAGCTTCTCGCGCCGACAATCAGTATTTGCACGGTACCAGCTGCTCTCCGCGATCACAATCGGAAACGACAAAACAGCAAGGCAGTGCAATTACCGGTGGAGCTCGGAGGGGCCCCCGGTACCGAGCGGGATCGGCCGGTTTCGTCGATCCTCGGAGCGATCACGGGTAGTTGCACGCTCGACCATCGTCGCGGCACCGACGCGCCGGGGCCGGCGATCGTCACATTCGTGACGGAGCGCGCCGCCCTCGTCGCTGACGCCGTCGACGCTTCCTCGCGTCCACCCGCCACACGACGAGGGCGCGTGTGGCGAAGGCGAAGTCCAAGCAGGACGGTCAAAACCACGCCCCCGCGATTTGGAAGGGAATGCAGCAACCGGCGCCGACGGTGGCACGACGGTGGCGCGTCCTTGACGCTTGGTCGGGGGTCCGTGAGAATCGGCACGTGGGGCTCGCCGAGATCGTCCTCCTGCTGGTGGTCGTCGGCGCCTCGTACGCAGCGCTGGCGCCGCTGCGCAAGCGCATCGAACGGGCGTGGCTGCGGCGGCGAGCGCGCGGCAAGCGCGGCGCGGTGATTCAACTCACCCGTCGCGGCGACGGTCTGTACGCCGCGCCCGAGGGAAAGGATACCAAGCATGGCAACGAACGGTGACGCACGGATTCCGATCGAGGCGCAGGCGCGCGCGGCGGGGGGTATCGCCTCGCTGGCGATCATCGCCCTGGTGCTCGCGGCGCTCTACAGCTCTTTCACCATCATCCGCCCCGGCAACGCCGGCGTGGTGTTCAACCGCTGGTCGGGGAGCTTGCGGGGAACGGGCCAGGGCATCGTGTGGCGCATGCCGTGGGTCACGCAGGTCCAATCCTACCCAGTCGCCCTCCGCACCTACACGATGGTCGCGCGCTCCGCCGAGGGCTCGTCGACCGGCGACGACTCGATCGATCTTCCGACCAAGGAAGGCCAGCACATCCGGCAGGACATCTCGGTGACCTACAATACGAGTCAGGACCAGGCCGCCGAGGTCTTCCGGGTCTTCCGCGGCGCCGACATCGAGGACATCGAAGCGACGTTCATTCGTCGCACGATCATCACGGTATCTCAAAATATTGCGGGGCAGATGGCGCTCACCGACCTGATCGCGAATCAACGTGGCGTCCTGCAAGACAGCATTCAAGAGCACCTCGCCGCCCAGATGGTGAAGATGGGCTTCATCGTCGACAAGGTGAATCTCGGTGCCAGTCACCTCCCACAAGCGATCGAGGCCCAGATGCAGCAGAAGATGGCCGCCCAGCAGCAAGCGCAGCAAGCCGAGTACGAGCTGCAGCGCCAGCAGACGCTCGCCAAGGCGAAAGTCGCCGAGGCGGAAGGCGACGCGCAGGCGACGCTCGTCAAGGCGAAGGCGATGGCCGAAGGCAACCGCCTCCTGCAGGAGACGCTGACGCCGATGCTGATCGAGTCGAAAGCCATCGACCGCTGGAACGGCATCCTGCCGCAGTTCTCCGGAAGCGGCGCCGTTCCTTTTCTCAACCTCACCCCGCCCGACGCGTCGAAGGACCATCAACGTCCGAATTCGTGAAGCCTCGCTGATGGTCACGTCGCGGCGCGTGCCGGCGCGTAAACATTTTTCTTGACGACCGCGTACGCACTCCGATATGCGGCAACAGATCCGAAAATTCTGGTAGCGCTGTTGGGCGACGTCATCCCGGTGGGACAGCCTTGTGCCACAAGCGTCGGAGGCGAGCGACAAATTCATCCATACCTCGCTGAACTACGGCGTCGGGATCGCGGGCTACCGCGGGCATGGCGAGTCGACGGAATGGCGCCACTGGAGCGTCCTCGCCGAGCCGTCGACGAGCTGGCGCACCGACGAGATCCAGTCCGCGGAGTTGGAGAACGCCTGCATGACGCCGCCTGTGATCGCCATGGCGTGCTGCAATGGCAAGTTCGACAATGGGAGGAA
>JBGPIT010000229.1:0-8353 GCA_041485125.1 Binatia bacterium
CCGGGTGGACGCTCGCCGGCGGACCCGGGCTGGCGCGAGAGCACGACCAGGCGGTCGCCGCGCTCCGCGAGCGCCCGCACCAGCGCGCTGCCGATGAAACCGGTGCCGCCCGTGATCAGCAGCTTCATCGCTTCACGCGAAGAGCCGCACCTCGACGGCGGCGCCCGCCGGGAGCGCCGTCGCGTCGCGCGGTACGTGCACCAGTCCGTCGGCATGGACGAGGCTGAAGATCTCGGCCGATCCGCCCGCGAGCGGCGTTGCCACCAGCTCCGCGTCGCCCCACTCGAGCGTGACCCGCGCGAAGTCGTCGCGGCCGGCGATCGAGGTGATCGGCTCGGCGAGACGGGCGACGGCGCGACGGCGTGGCGCGAGGCTCGCGGCCGCCGGCTCGCCGGCGAGCCGGCGCAGCAGCGGCACCGCGAAGATGTCGAAGATGACCAGCGCCGAAACCGGGTGGCCCGGGAGCCCGATGATGGGCTTGCCCGCCGCGCGCGCGATCAACGTCGGCTTTCCCGGCTTGATGCGGATGCCGTGGACGAGGATCGCCGAGCGCGGCGCGCTCTGGATGACGATCGGCGTGAGATCCTTGGTGCCGACCGAGCTGCCGCCGGAGATGAGCACCATGTCGGCGTCGCGCAGCGCGCGTCGGAGCGCCCGCTCGATGCGTGGGCGCTGATCGGGCACGACCCCGAAGTCGACCGTGATCCCGCCCTCGGCCGCGATCATCGCCCGCACCGCGTGGTGGTTGATGTTGCGCACTTGGCCGGGCTTCGGACGTTGCTCGGGCGGGACGATCTCGTCACCGGTCGCGATCAGCGCGACGCGCGGCTTGCGGTAGACCTCGACGCTGGTGATGCCGGCGCCGGAGAGCGCGCCCACGTCCTGTGCGCGGAAGCGCCGGCCGCGCCGATAGAGCAGGTCGCCGCGGTGCACGTCCTCGCCCCGCCGCATGACGTGCTCGCCGGCGCGCGCCGCGTGGCGTATCTCGACCACCCCGTCCGAGCTCTCGGTGGTGTGCTCGACCATCACGATCGCGTCGGCGCCGCGCGGCAGCATGCCGCCGGTCGGGATGCGATGCGCGGTGCCGGCGTCGACGCGGCCCGCGGCGGGACGGCCCATCGCGACCGTCCCCGTCACGCGCAGGCGGACCGGCCGCTCGGCCGACGCGCCCGCGGTGTCGGCCGCGCGGACCGCGTACCCGTCCATGTAGGAGCGGGTGAAGTGCGGCAGATCGATCGTCGCACGGAGGTCGCGTGCGAGCACGCGGCCTGCCGCCTCGGGGACGCGGATGCGCTCGGTTGCGACCGGGCGGAAGGCGGTGAGCGTCGCCCACGCCTCGTCGCAGGTGACGAGCGGGAAGCGACTCGGGCTGCCGGTGTGCGGATCGGGCAAGGCGCGCAGCGGTGAGGCGGGCGGCGTGCCGCCGGGCGGGCGCACCGGAGCGCGTGCGGGGCGCGGCGACTCGGCGGCGGCGCGATCTGCCGCGGCGGCGGAGCGTGCCGCCGCGGCGCCGCTCACGCGAGTCTGACGTGCTCTCGGCATGGCATCTCGCGGCGAACGCGCGCGAGCCGCTCGGTGTCGATCTCGGCCGTGATCACCTGCTCGCCGTCCGCCGCATGCGCGAGCACGGTGCCCCACGGATCGATGATCATCGAGTTTCCGTAGTCGGGAAAGCCGTGCGGGCTGATGCCGCTCTGGTTCGGCGCGATCACGTAGCACTGGTTCTCGATCGCCCGGGCGCGCAGCAAGGGCTCCCAGTGCGCGGCGCCGGTGAAGAAGGTGAAGGCCGAGGGTACCGTGAGGATCGTCGCGCCCGCCGCGGCCAGGCGGCGATAGAGCTCCGGGAAGCGCAGGTCGTAACAGATGCTGAGGCCGATGGTGCCGAGGGCGGTCGTCGCGGTGACGACTTGGTCGCCGGCGGCGCGCGTGTCCGACTCGCGCACGCACACCTGACCCGCGAGGTCGACGTCGAACAGGTGTATCTTCCGGTAGCGCGCCCGGATGGCGCCTGCGGCGTCGATCGCGAGCGACGTATTGAAGCTCTTCGCGCTGCCCTGGGCGCGCTCCAGAAACGAGCCGCCGACCAGGACGATCCGCAGCTCGGCGGCGAGCGCTGCGAGGAAGTCGGCGACGCGGCCCGGGATCGGCGTCGCGCCGTTGCCTTCGTCGGGACGGGTACCGCGCCACGCGAACACCTCGGGCAAGACGACGAGCACGGCGCCGCGCTCGGCGGCACGACGCACGAGCGCGCGGGCGCGCTCGAGGTTCACGTCGAGGTCGGCGCCCGAGGCCATCTGGACGGCGGCCGCGAGATAGGTCGGCATGACCCGGGGAGTCTACCAAAGCGCCGTGCCGCGACAACCGGAACGCTGCCCGCGAGGCGGTCGGGAACGTAGGCGGAGGAACGACTTAGGCACCGCGTGCGGCGGAGCCGGCGGCTTGATCACGCGTTGCGGCGTGTGGTACTCCGCCCCCGTCCCGTGCATAAGATCAGGATCGAGACCGAATCCCAGATGGAAATGGTCGACGTCACCGCAGGGGTGCGACAGGCCGTCAAGGAAACGGGCGTTGCGCGGGGCATCTGTCATCTCTTCGTGCCTCACACGACGGCGGCGATCACGATCAACGAGAATACCGATCCCAACATCCGCAAGGACATGATCAACGAGCTTCTGAAGACGATTCCTCTGAACGACGGCTACCTGCACGCGGAAGGCAATACCGCGGCGCACATCCTCTCCTCACTCGTGGGCGCGTCCCAGAGCGTGCCCGTCGAGAACGGCAAGCTCACGCTGGGCACTTGGCAGGCAATCTATTTCTGCGAGTTCGACGGTCCGCGCTCACGCACGGTGTTGGTGCAGGTCGTCGCCGCATGAGAGGGGCGCGCACGTGACAGACGCCAACACGGTTCGACTGATCAAGCGCTACGGCAACCGCAAGCTCTACGACACCCTCGAGAGCCGGTACATCACGCTCGAGGAGATCGCGCGGCTCGTCCGCGGCGGCAACGACGTGAAGGTCATCGACAACGAGAGCGGCGACGATCTCACGACCATCACGTTCGCCCAGATCATCCTCGAGGAGGAGAAGCGCCGCTCGAGCCTGCTCTCGCTCGGGTTGCTCCGCGAGCTGATTCAGCATGGCGAGGACACGCTCGCCCAGCTCCGGTCGCGCGTCGACAAGAGCCTCGAAGCGATCGGCACGATGGGCGAGAAGGCGGGACGGCGCGTCCAGGAGATGGTGAGCGGGCGCCCGGCCGACGACAGTCCGGCGTCCGCGCCTGCCCCGCACGCGCCGACGAACTCGCAGGCAGCGGACCCCGCCAAGGGCTTCTTCGACGATCTGCTCTCCGGTCCGCAACGCCGGCTCGAGGCTCTGCAGCGGTCGATCGACGAGCGCATCAAGTCGTCGGTCGGTCGCATCACTGGTCATCCGGCGTTCCAGCACGAGGTGCGCCGGATCGAACGCTCGATCAAGAAGCTCGAGGAGCGCGTCGCGCGGTTGCGGCGCGAGGAGATCAGCGTCCCGCCCGACGGCGGGGCGCCGCGCTAGCCGTCCGCGCGCTTCCGCAGCTATACATGCCCCTTTTGTTGACACCGCTCATGTCCGCGGCGTATCTGGACGAACAACGGCCGCCCACGGCTCTCCGATCGTAACCTTTTCAGCGCAACGTCAAGATCGAGCTGCCCGCTCGTGACCATGGAAGGAAAGGAGCTCTCATGCGGTACCGCATAATCACGGCGCTCGCTCTGGCCGCGCTCGCGCTCGTCCCGGTCGGTATTGCCCAGGCCCAAGTGAGTCCTGGCGACGTGATCACCAAGGCGAACGCCGACAAGGTGAAAGACCTGGTCTCGCCCGGCATGTTCTGGTGCGTCCAGCACGGCTTTCCCATGAAGATCATCGAGACCAAGCCGGTCACCTGGAAGCGCCCCTACAAAGAGGCGACCGAGAAGTATTCGGGGCAGGTGAAGCTCGGCGCGGACGGCATCAAGGTCGAGAACTACGTCGCCGGCCAGCCGTTCCCCGGCGTCGATGCCAACGACAAGCAGGCGGCGATCAAGGTGATGTGGAACTTCAACTTCCGCCCGAACTTCGAGGACGACCTCGATCTGCGGAACTTCGACGCGGATACCGGTCCGATCTCCGACGACCGCCCGTTGCAGGTCGAGCGCCACTTCTTGGTCGACCACTTCCGTCGCCTGCGCTACGTCGGCCGGCTCTACGTCGATCCGAAGCCCGAGATCCCCAACAAGGAGAACTTCGAGTTCAAGGAGACGCTCCATCCGCTCATCGAGCCGTTCGACTTGAAGGGCGTCGGCTTCACCTACTATCGCTACTTCGACCCCGCGAAGCAGGACGACAGCTGGCTGTACCTGCCGTCGCTCCGCCGCGTCCGCCGCCTCTCGACCGCGCAGCGCTCCGATGCGCTCTTCGGCCAGGACACCGATCAGGACAGCTACGGCGGCTACGCCGGCCAGATCGCGTGGGCGGATTGGAAGCTCTTGGGCGCGAAAGAGATGCTCGGCGCGATGCACACCACGCCGTTCCCGGTGAAATGGGTCGACGGTGCCGCCGACTGGGCGTTCGACGGCGAGTGGGAGAAGCGCAAGGTCTTCGCCGTCGAGGGCGCGTCGAAGCTCCCGCAGTACGCCTACTCGAAGCGCGTCCTCTACGTCGACAACGAGTCCTGGGAGACGCCCTACAGCGACATGTACGACCGCGCCGGCCAGCTCTGGAAGGTGTGGATCAACAACTTCACGCAGAAGAGCGAAGCCTTCCCGGGCGCCAAGATGAAGTACGACGAGCCGACCGGCATGACGCCGTCGATCGTCATGGTCGACATGCAGCTTCAGCACGCGACCAGGGCGTCACTGCCGAGCAGCCGGTTCCCTGGTGAGCCCGGCTGGTACTGGTCGCAGGGTGACAAGGAAGGCTCGACCGAGGCGCAGTTCACGATCGCCGAGCTGATCGGCTCCGGTCACTGATTCGTCTTTCGGCGGCGCGAGCCTGTCGCTCGCGCCGCCGCTCTTTCCGTCTCCGCCCGCCTTCTCCCACTCCCCAGCCTCTCGACAGCGCTCAGCGGCAGAGAAAGACGGGCCAGGAGGCGTTCCGCAGCACGTACTCGGTCGTGCTGCCGAGGACCATCTCGATGATGCGGCTGTGGCCGTACGCACCGATGATGAGCAGGTCGTAGGCGCCCTCGGCCATGACGTCGAGAATCGTCTCGTTGGCGTAGCCGCTCCGCATCAGACACTCGGGCTCGATGCGGTAGGTCGCGAGGTAGCGGCGCGCCTCTTCCAGGGCTTTGTGCGCGACGCCCTCGTCCTTGCCGACGTGCAGGACCGCGAGCGGCAGGCCGAGCGCTGCCGTGAGCTCGGCGGCCTCGTGCATCGCCGACGCCGCGCGCTGGCTGCCGTCGTACGCGAGCAGCGGGCGTGTGATCGGCCGAAAGTCCGCCGGCGTCACCAGCACCGGCTTCGGGCATTTGCGGGTGACGCTTTCGGTCGTGCCGCCGAGCAGGCCGGTCGAGAATTTTTCGTTGATGCCGCGATGGCCCACGACGACGAGGTCTGCCGTGCGCGCGAGCTCGCAGACCTCGTTCGCGACGATCCCGGTCGCGAGGTGGGTGTCGACGCGGACGCCATGCCCACGCGCGGTCTCGACGAAGGTCTCGAGCAAGGTGCGCCCGCGCTCCTGGAGCGCCTCGCGCATCTTCGACGAGAAATCGAGGTAGGGCTCGAAGCCGAGCGATCCCGAGATGTCGTGGAGGAAGGAGCCCGAGCCTTCGATCGAGACCACGTCGACGACGTGCAGTCCGATCACCGTCGCTTGCACACGCTCGGCGAGCCAGATCGCGTACTCCGACCCGGCTTGGGCGTGCTGGGAGCCATCGAGTGCGACTAGTATGCTCTTGATCATGGACTCGCATGCGCGTTTACCACTATGATTCGGGCTAGTGAAGCGTAGGAAATCCACCGACGTCGATGCGATGATCGAGGAGCTGCGCACGGCCGCGCGCGCGCTCGGTTTCGAAGTGCGTGAAGAAGAGCTGCTGCGCGAGGTCGGCTACCGCGCGCGCAGCGGCGCCTGCCGCCTCAACGACCGCAACGTGATCCTGGTCGATCGCCGGCTCTCACCGACGGAGCGGCTCGACGTGCTGTGCGGCGTGCTCGCCGGGCACGATCTCGACGGCGTCGTCCTCTCGCCGGCGCTGCGCGCGATGGTCGAGCGCGAGCCGGCACGACCGCCGGCCCCCTGAGGCGCGAGGTGGTGCGGTGACCGTCAGCCACCGGGTGCAGGAAGAGCGCTTCGGCGCGTTCAAACGGGCGCTGAAGGAACGCAGCCTCAAATCGACGTCGCAGCGCGACGACATCGCGCGCGTCTTCTTCGGCAACAACCGCCACATCAGCGTCGAGGAGCTCTACCGCGAGGTGCGCAAGGTGAACCCGCGCGTCGGCTACGCCACCGTCTACCGGACGGTGCGCCTGCTGCGCGAATGCAGCCTCGCCGCCGAGCGCCATTTCTACGACGGCGAGGCGCGCTTCGAGAACGTCGAGGAAGAGCGCCACCACGATCATCTCATCTGCGAGCGTTGCGGGCGGATCGTCGAGTTCGAGAACTCCGAGATCGAGGCGCTACAAGAAAGCGTCGCGCGGAAGCTCGACTTCGTGATCAGCCGCCACAAGATGGAGCTCTACGGGATCTGCGGCGCGTGCCGCGTCGGCAAGCAACGCCGTGCCGGCGCCCGCGACCACGCGCTCTAGCTCGGCTCCGGGCGGGCGCCCCGCGGGCGCGTGTGCTGCAAGAGCAGCGTCGGCAGCCGATCCTTCCACTTGACCGTCGCGATCCGCGTTCCCGGTGCCAGCCCCGTGCGCGTGTCGGTTACGTCGATGCCGCTCGCGCGCGCCCGCGCAACCGCCGCGTCGCAGTCGGCGACGACGTAGGCGACGCCCCACAGCCGCTCGCCGCGCTCGCCGGCGGCGTTCCCGAGCGGCGCGACCAGCTCGAGCGTGACGCCGCCGAGACGAAGCCCGACGTTCACGGTGCCGCGCTCGGGAATCTCGCGCCGCCAGCGCTCCGGGATGCCGAGCAGGTCGCGCCACAAGTGCAGCGCGGCCTCCATGTCGTCCGAGAAGATGACGACGTGATCGACCGCCGCGGCCACGCTCGGGTCCGCCGGCGGCGCGGCGGCGCGCGGGATCGCGTCGCGGCTCGCGTGCTCGATGACGATCGTCGCGACGCCCCGCATGCGGTCGCGCGGCAGGGTGACGCTCCGCCAGCGTCGCGCCGCGCCGCTCTCCTCGATCGCTTCACCGGGTGTGATCGGCCCCGGCGCGAGGCCGGCCGTCTCGAGCGCGGCGGCCGCCGCGGTGAGATCGTCGGTGCCGAGCGCGACCGCGACCAATCCTTCCATGCGCGTCTTCAAATACTCGCGCAGGAACGTCGCGATCGGCGCGCTGTTTTCGGGCTCCGGCGTGAGGAGCTCGAGGTAGCAGTTGGTGAGGCCGTAGATGGCGTTCCGGGTCCCGAGGGTGGGGTGAGTGCCGTGCGAGACCGGCGCGCTGCCGAGCAGCGCCGTGTACGCGGCCTCCGCAGCCGCGAGATCCTGGACCGCGATCACGAGATGGTCGACGCGCGCGAGCGGCGGTGCGGCCGGCATGCCGCCGCTATCCCAGAGCATCATGCACCCGTCAACGTCCGAGCCGCCGACGGGCCGCCGCGTTGACAGCACCCGAGGCCTCTCGTAGATCACGTCGAAATTGATAATCAATTTCATCGGCATGACCGTTGGCGTGCGGGATCTGGCGGTGGTGATCAGCCTCGTCGTTGCCGCTCTGTGCGTCCCGGATTCGAGCTCGGCGGCGTCCACCGACACGGGCGAGCGTGTCGAGCTCGTGATGGGCACGCTGGCGCGAATCGCGATCGACGGGGACGACGCGCGCGCCGAGAGCTTCGAAGCGGCCTTCGCGGCGCTGCGGCGGGTCGACGCCGCGATGAGCCTCTATCGTCCGACCAGCGAGCTCGTCCACGTGAACGCGCGCGCCGCGCTCCAGCCGGAGCCCGTCGGTGAGGATCTCTTCGGCCTCTTGGCGCGCGCCCGCGAGAGCGCGGTCGCGACCGACGGTGCCTTCGACGTGACGATCCTGCCGCTGCTGATCGCTTGGGGCGCGTATCGCGATCTCCATCTCGCGCCGACGAACCCGGCCGCCGTCGGCTTCGAAGGCCTTCGACTCGACGCGGTCGCACACACGGTCGCGTTCCACGCGCCCGGCATGGGCGTCGACCTCGGCGGGATCGCGAAGGGCTTCGCGCTCGATCGTGCCGCGGCCGCGCTCACCGCAACCGGCGTCCG
>JBGPIT010000230.1:0-8231 GCA_041485125.1 Binatia bacterium
CGGCGTCCGCTGCATCCCGAGTCGCGCGCGGTGAAGCATGAACCACGCGGTTTTCTGCGTGACGCCGATCGCGCGGTGAATCTCGTACGAGCTGATGCCGTTCTTTGCGTTCGTGATGAGCCAGATTGCCGGAAGCCATTTGTCGAGGCCGATCGGCGAGTCTTCCATGATGGTGCCGACCTTGACCGAGAATTGCCGGCGCGCGTGGTCAGTGCCGCACTTCCAGCGGCGCTGATTCTTCAGGAAGAGAACGGCGCCGCTGCCGCACGTCGGGCAGGTGACGCCGTCTGGCCAGCGACGCTCGACGACGTACGCAAGGGCACGGTCTGGGTCCTTGAAGTACTCGGTGGCTTCGAGCAGTGTCTGCGGCTCCGTCCCGATTCGTGCTTTCTTCTTCGGCATGTCCGGAGACTAGCACCGGCATCCCGGTTCGTCAAGTATATTGTTACCCTCTTTTGGACTCGGCTCGGTATGCCAACCCCACGCGCCGAATCTGGGACCGTGGAGGAGATCGAGCGTTTTGCAGCCTCGGGCCGACCGGTGCTCCTGTATTTCTGTGATCGACCAGTGAACCCGAGTCGAATCGACCGGGATCAAAGCGGCAAGCTGGATGAATATCAGTCCCGCATGCGGCGGATGGCCCTTCTCGGATCGTACGCCGATACGAACAAGCTCGTCGTGAAGCTCAAGGAGCACTTGACTGCGACCGTCGAACGCCTGTTCACCGCGCGCGACTAGGCATCCCTGTAAGCACACGAATTTCTGAGCGTGTAAAAGCGATTCGTCAGCGCGTCTCGATCCCTGACGAACGCGGACACGCCTCCGAGTTCTTGGGTGGAGGCGGACAGATGTGTGCGAGGTGAAGGACGACAGCGGAACCGCTACGCAGCCCGCGCTCGCGGCTTGCTGCGCTTGCTCGCTTGCTGCACTCCCTCCACAAAGGCGACGCTCGCTCGGCTGAGCGGCAGCAACTGGCGCGCCTCGAGGCAACGCCGCGGCGCCTGCGCCATGTCGAGGAGCTCACAGGCCATCGAGAGGCCCTTCGTTACGCGCTGGCGTCGTACAGTTGCGAACGGCGACTCGATCACGCTCGACGGGCAGGTGCTTCCAGTGCGCCTCCTTCCCGGCGCGTCCGATCGAGCGACGGTTGGTCAGGCGGGAGGACACGCCGCTGGCGTCACGGGCTCCGCGATCTACGACCTTCGGTCATATCTCACACGGCTCAAGCGCGGTGCAGTGGCGACGGTTCCATGCGGCGTATGCACTCGTAGATGACCGTGTCGCAGAAGAGCTCCGGCTCGAAGAGCCGCCACCGCAGCTGGCGCGGCGCTGGACCCGTGTGGCTGTGGCGGCCACGACGCGTCGTGAGGACGCCGCGGTAGCGATCGAGGCGCAGCCGCGCGCGCTCGGCAAGCTCGGCGACGCCGGAGGGGAAGAGCATCGTCACGTGGTCGACGTTCTCGCAGCGGTTCGGCCGGAGCCCGATGTGGTTGCGGATGCGCTTCCAATAGAAAGGGCTGGGTGTCGTGAGGACGAGACGTCCGCCGGGCGCGAGGATGGTCGCAGCGGCGTCAAAGAGCGCGGCCGGCGCGCCGAGATGCTCGATCACCTCGCCGGCAACGATCACGTCGAAGCGTTCGCCGACGTCCTCGCGGGTGATGTCGCACAGACGGACGTTGTAGCCGGCCTCGCGCAGGCGCGCGACGGGCTCCGGGAGGACGTCGACGCCGAGACAGTACGACGCCGCCGCGGCGAGCGCGCGGTGCAGCCACTCGGCGGCCGCTTCGGTCTCGACGTCATGGGCGACGCAGCCGACGTCGAGCACCCGTCTGCCGCGCACGAGCTGCTGAAGATAGGCGATCCGGCTCGTCACCGGAGCGGCGTGCGCGGCGGCCAACGTGGCCAGCCTGAATCGCTTGGCCTCGGCCGAGTTCGGCTGCGTCGCGATCTCGAACCAGCGGTCCGTCACGGCCCTCCCCTCCTCGGCGCGGCGAGCGCCGCGTCGGCTCCGCGAGGTGCAATGCCCGATCCGCGCCGCGCCGGCAACGCGGGGGGCACGATCGCGCCACGACGGGCGCCGCGCGGCGGGTTTACGTCGGAATGAAACATGTTCTATATTTCGTCGGCTCGTCGCCCCGGGCGAGCCGTGCCGAGAGGAGCCGCCATGTCCGAGCCCGCATTGCTCTACGAGAAAGACGGTCACGTCGCGACGCTCACGATGAACCGTCCCGAGGTGCGGAACGCCCTCAACGCCGAGATGCTCTGCCGGATGGCGGACGCGTGGCAGGACGTGAACGACGATCCCAACATCCGGGTCGCGCTCCTGACCGGCGCCGGCGACCAGGCGTTCTGCGCCGGCGCCGACCTCGACCGGCTCGTCCGCATGATGCAGGGCCAGCGCCCGACCGAGACCGACTACGACCGGCGCATCGTCGCGGACTACACCGTCATCTACAAAGGCCTGCTGCGGAGCTACGACGTCACCAAGCCGATCGTCGCGGCGGTGCGCGGCTACTGCGTCGCCGGCGGCACCGAGATTCTCCAGACCACCGACATCCGCGTCGCCGCCGAGGACGCGCGCTTCGGCCTCGCCGAGGTGAAGCACGGTCTCTTTCCGATCGGCGGCTCGACGGTGCGGCTGCCGCGCCAGGTCCCGTTCTGCAACGCCATGGAGATCCTCCTCACCGGCGAGCAGTTCTCGGCGGCCGACGCGCTCCGGATCGGCCTCATCAACAAGGTGGTGCCCGCCGCCGAGGTGCTGGTAGAAGCGCGTCGATACGCCGACGTGATCGCGGCAAACGGACCGCTCGCCGTCCAGGCGGTGAAGAAGTCGGTGATGTTCGCGCTCGGCCGTCCAACGGCCGAAGGTCTCGACAGAGAGCAAGAGCTCGGGGTGCCGGTGCAGATGTCGCAGGACGCGAAGGAAGGCACGCGCGCCTTCAAGGAGAAGCGCAAGGCCGTCTTCACCGGTCAGTGAGCGAGCCCCGCACATGCTGATCAACCTCGCGACCCTGCAGGAGCTCATCGCCGCCGAGCTCCCTGACAAGCCGGCGATCATCTGGCGCGACCGCGTCCTCACCTACGCCGAGCTCACCGAGCGCACGCGTCGCCTGGCGCAGGCGTTCCGCGGCCTCGGCCTCGGCTGCCGGCGCGAGCGCGCCGCGCTCGCGCCGTGGCAGTCGGGTCAGGATCACATCGCCGTCTATCTCTACAATTGTCCCGAGTACCTGGAGACGATGTACGGCGCATACAAGGCGCGCGCGACCGCGGTGAACATCAACTACCGCTACAAGGCCGACGAGCTGCTCTATCTCCTCGCCGACAGCCACGCGCGCGCGATCGTCTACCACGGCGCCTTCGCGGCGACGCTCGCCGCGCTCCGCGATCGGCTTCCCGAGCTGCGCCACTTCATTCAAGTCGCCGACGAGTCCGACGCCCCGCTGCTTCCCGGCGCGGTCGCTTACGACGATCTCCTCGACGCCCAACCGGCCGAGCTGCCGGCCCTCCCCTTCTGCGCCGACGATCTCTACGTCCTCTACACCGGCGGCACGACGGGAATGCCGAAGGGCGTCCTGTGGCGTCACGAGGACGTCTTCTTCAACGGCCTGGGCGGCCACATTCCCGGATTCCCGAAGCTCGAGAGCGAGGACCAGCTGCGCGTGCATCTCCAGCTCGGCATCGGCGGTCGCGCCCTCATCTGCCTGCCGTTCATGCACGGCGCGGGACAGTGGAACGCCTTCAACGCGTTTCATCGCGGCGGGACGGTGATCCTGCCCGACGAGAACCGGCGGCTCGACGCGCACGCGGTGTGGCGCGCCGTCGAGCGCCACGGCGCCGACCAGATCGCCGTCACCGGCGACGCGATCGCGCGGCCGCTCGTCGCCGCGCAGCGCGAGTGCGAGTACGATCTGCGCTCGCTGCGGATCGTCGTCAGCACCGCCGCGGTCCTCTCGCGCACGGTGAAGGACGAGCTCCTCGCGGTGCTGCCCGAGGGCACGGTCCTGATCGAGAGCATCGGCGGCTCGGAGCTCGGCATGCAGGCGATGAGCTACGATACCGAGTCGGGTCACGCCGGCGTGCCCGCCTACCAGCTGCGGTCCGGGACGGTGCTCTTGAAAGCGGATCGCAGCGGCATCCTCGAGCCACCGAACGCTGACTCGACGAGCGAAGACACGGAGCGCAGCGACGCGAGCGCCGGCGAGACCGGCTGGATCTCCAGCACCGGTCACCTGCCGCTCGGCTATCTCAACGACGAGCGCCGCACGCGCGAGACCTTCCCGACGATCGACGGCGTGCGCTACGCGATCGGCGGCGATCGCGGCCGCTATCTCGCCGACCGCCGCGTCCTCTTTCTCGGCCGCGAGGCGATGTGCATCAACAGCGGCGGCGAGAAGATCTACGCCGAGGAGGTCGAGCGCGTGGTGAAGAGCCTGCCCGCCGTCTACGACGCGCTCGTCGTCGGCATGCCGAGCGAGCGCTGGGGCCAAGAGGTCACCGCAGTGGTCGCGCTCGCGCCGGGCGCCACGACGCCGTCGCTCGACGAGCTTCGCCGCCACTGCGCGCCGAACCTCGCCGACTACAAGGTTCCCAAAGCCCTCGTGATCGCGCCCGAGATCGTCCGCAGCCCGAGCGGTAAGCCCGACTACGAATGGGCACGGCAGTTCGCCGCCGCGGGGCAGCCCAAACCCACCGCCCGCACCGCCTGAGAGCCACCGCGTGTTCATCGCCTACACCGAAGAGCAGGAGGCGCTCCGCCGCGAGCTGCGCGGCTACTACGAGAAGCTCCTCACGCCGCAGATCCTGGACGAGCTCTGGCGCGGGCACGGTATCGGTCCGACCATGCGCGCGGTCGTGCGGCAGATGGCGGCCGACGGTTGGCTCGGCATCGGCTGGCCGAAGGAGTACGGCGGCCAAGGGCGCTCGGAGATCGAGCAGTTCATCTTCTTCGACGAGTCGATGCGCGCGGGGGCACCGGTGCCCATGCTCACGATCAACACCGTCGGCCCGACCCTCATGCGCCACGGCAGCGACGAGCAGAAGCGCTTCTTCCTGCCGAAGATCCTCGCCGGCGAGATCCACTTCTGCATCGGCTACACCGAGCCGAACGCCGGCACCGACCTCGCGTCGCTGACCACGCGCGCGCTCCGCGACGGCGACGACTACGTCATCAACGGACAGAAGATCTTCACCAGCCTCGCCGGCGACGCCGACTACGTCTGGCTCGCGGCGCGCACCAACCCCGAGGCGCCGAAGCACGAGGGGATCTCGATCTTCGCGGTCGACATGCGGACGCCAGGAGTCCGCGTCGATCCGATGCACCTCATTTCGGAGCACGACATCAACACGGTCTTCTTCGACGAGGTGCGGGTGCCGGCGGCGAGTCTCGTCGGCCGCGAGCACCAAGGCTGGCGTCTCATCACCAGCCAGCTGAACCGCGAGCGGGTCACGCTCTGCTCCGCCGGCCTCCTCGAGCAAGCCTACGACGAGACCTGCACGTGGGCGGCGGAGACCCGCCTCCGCGACGGTCGCCGCGTGATCGACCAGGAGTGGGTGCAGATGAGCCTCGCCCGCGTCTACGCCGGGCTCGAGTTTCTGCGCCTCATCAATTGGAAGGTCGCGTGGACGAGCACGCAGGGCCGGCTCGACGTCGCCGACGCGTCGTCGATCAAAGTCTTCGGCACCGAGTTCTATCTCCAGTCGTTCCGGCTCTTGATGGAGATCCTGGGCGAGCGCGCCTATCTGCGGCGCGGCTCCCGTGAGGCGATCCTGACCGGGCGTCTCGAGCTCCTCTACCGGGCGCTCCTCATCCTCACCTTCGGCGGCGGCACCAACGAGGTGCAACGCGAGCTGATCGGCATGTTCGGCCTCGGGATGCCGCGCATGCCGCGATTCTGAGCGACCGATGGACTTCTCGCTTACCGATGAGCAGCAACAGACTATGGATCTCGCGCGGCAGATCTTCACCGACAAGGCGTCGCCCGATCGACTGAAGCTGGTGGAGCGCGGCGGCGGGCCGCGCTTCGATCGCGAGCTCTGGACGGACCTGGCGAAGGCGGGGCTCCTCGGCATCGCCGTCCCGGAAGATCTCGGCGGCAGCGGCCTCGGCTTTCTCGAGCTGGCGCTGATCGTCGAGCAAGTCGGCCGCGCGACCGCACCGGTGCCCTTCCTCGAGACGACGATCCTCGGTGCGCTGCCGATCGCGGAGTTCGGCAGCGCGGAGCAGCGTCGAGAATGGTTGTCGCGTGTCGCTGCAGGCGGCGCCGTCCTGACCGCCGCGCTCGTCGAGGACGACGTCGAAGCGGCGTGCCCGAGCACGACGGCGCGGCCCGAGCGCGGCGGCTGGCGTCTCGCCGGCCGGAAGATCTGCGTCCCCGCCGGAGACATCGCCGACCGCATCCTCGTGCCCGCGACGCTAGACGACGGCGCGGTCGCCGTGTTCCTCGTCGATCCGACCGCACCGGGGGTGCGCGTCGAGTCGCTGGTCACGACCAGCGATCAGCCGCAGGCGCTGCTCGTCCTCGACGACGCGCCGGTCGCCGCGGCGGACCGCCTCGGTAACGACGTCGACGGCGCGGCGATCGTCGCGTGGATCACGGAGCGCGCCACCGCCGCGCTCGCGATGCTCGCTCTCGGCGTCTGCGAGCAAGCGCTCGCGCTCACCGCCGAGTACACCAAGACTCGCAAACAGTTCGACCAGCCGATCGCGATGTTTCAAGCCGTCGGCCAGCGTATCGCCGACGCCTACATCGACGTCGAAGCGATCCGTCTCACCGCGTGGCAGGCCGCCTGGCGGATCTCCGCCGGGCTCCCGGCCGCGTCACAGGTGGCGGTCGCGAAGTTCTGGGCGTCGGAAGGCGGCCAGCGCGTCGTGCACACGGCGCAGCACCTCCACGGCGGCATCGGCGTCGACCGTGACTACCCGCTGCATCGCTACTTCCTCTACGCGAAGCAGCTCGAGCTCACGCTCGGCGGTGCGACGACGCAGCTCCGGCGCCTCGGCCGGATGCTCGCCGATCGACGCGACTAGCTGCGTCGCGACCGCTTCGCGCTCGCCGGATCGAGGGCGTAGAGCCAGCCGATGCCGGCGTGGCCGATCCGCGGCGGCCCGACGCACACGCGCAGCTTGCGAATCTCGCCGCCGTGCCGATCGATCGAGCTTTCGCGCCGGCCGTTCCCGTTTGAACGGCGCCGATCGTCCGCGCTCATCGCAGTGCTCCCGAGACGGCGGGCGCCCGGAGCGCCGTGTGCAGCTCCTGGGTGTCGTGGATGGTGATCGGCGCCGCGCCGCCGGCGAGCCGGGTGCGCACGCGCGTGGTCGGCTGGAGGTGCCGTTTGAAGCGGAGCCAGCGGTGCTGAATCTTCTGAGCCATGGTCGTCTCCTTCACGTCGAGTCGGTCGAGATCCGAGGGGGAACCGGAAAAGAAAAGGCCCGGGAGAGCGTTCCCCCAGGCCTTCCGGTCTCGACGTTGGAAGCCGACTAGCTCAGTCGGCGACGAACGCGGCGCGACCAGAAGCGCGGGAGAGTCCCCGAGCCTCCGTACAACAACAAGCGAGAGTCGCGTGGCGTTCGTTCATGCGGTCCGTACTGCGCGAATCGACCGCGGGTGTCAAGTGATCCGTCATCGCGCCTCGATCACGCGTGGATCCGGGGGCGCCGGTCCCGCCACGCACCGTCCGCCTCGAGCTGCGAGGCGACGCGGAGCAGGATGTCCTCTCGTCCGAAGGCCGCGACGAGCTGGACGCCGATCGGCAGCCCGTCCGCGCTCCAGTGGAGCGGCAGTGAGATCGCCGGCTGGCCGGTGACGTTGAACGGAATCGTGAACCGCAGCAGTGCGCCGGTGCGCGTCCAAGCTTCGAGCGGGTGTCCGGGCACCGGACGATGCTCGCCGATCCGTGGCGGCGGCCCGGTGATCGTCGGCGTCACGAGCAGATCGTGGCCGGACGCCCACCAGCCCGCCATGCGCCGGCGAAAGACGTTCATCGCGTCGAGACTGGCGAGGTACGCCGACGCGGTCGCGTGGCGGCCTATCTCGGTGATCGCCCAGTTGTCGCCGTCCATGTCGTCGGCACTGATCGGACGTCCGAGCCATTCGCTCAGCATGTCGACCGTGCGCGCCTGACTGGCGGCGACGATCGTGATGGCGTGGGGGCCGAGGTCGTCGGCGGCGAGCGGTTCCGGAAACGAGTCGTCGACGTCGTGACCGAGATCGGCGAGGCGCCGCGCCGCGGAC
>JBGPIT010000231.1:0-8203 GCA_041485125.1 Binatia bacterium
ATCCCCGCCTCCGCCGTGCAGCAGGAAGTAGAGTCGTGATGCCTCCTCGAAGAACTGCAGCGCCTCGGTCGACGCGGCGGAACGGACTGCCTCGTCGCCGGCCTTGAAGAGATACTCCTCGGCGCGCTCCAGGCTCTCGGCACGACTGAAATGGTAGGCCAGCATACCGTAGAACTCCGGCAACCGGTCGCCGAACAACGACTCGATGGCGCGCGCGACCGCGAGGTGGATCTCCTTGCGCGTCTTCTGCAGGATGGACTCGTAGATCGTCTCCTGCGCGAGCGCGTGCTTGAAGACGTATTCGACCTCCACCCCTGAGGTGCGCGCGACGATCAGCTGGCGCTTCTTGAGATACGCGAGCGCCCAGTCGAGCTGCTCGTCCTGCGGTAGCAGGTTGGTGAGGACGCGGTGGTGGAAGCTCCGCCCGATGACCGAGGCGATCTGCAGCAGGCGCCGCGCCGCCTCCGGCAGGCGATCGATGCGGCCCATGATCACCTCCTGGATGGTGCCGGGGATGACCACGGTCTCGATCTTCTCGGTGACGCGGAAACGGTTGTCGCGGAACTCCACCGCGCCCTCGTCGATGAGCGAGCGAATGACCTCCTCGATGAAGAACGGGTTGCCTTCGGCCTTGCGCAGGGTCGCGCCGAGCGTGCCGTAGGGCAGGTCGTCGAGGCTCAAGAGGTTCTTGACCAGCGTGTCGCAGTGCTTGCCCGAAAGCGGCTCGAGCTCGATCACGACGTGCCGGTTCGAGTAGCGCTCCGACGCGAGGATCTGAACGCCGTGCGCCGGCCCCGAGTCGTCGGGCCGGAAGGCGTGTACGAAGAGGACCCGCGTGTCCTGCGCCAGGCGGAGCAGCGACTCGAGCAGCTTGATCGAGGACAGGTCGGCCCAGTGCAGGTCCTCGAAGACGAGCACGAGCGGCCGTGTGTCGGCGAGGCGCTGGAACAGGTCGCGGACGCTCTTCGAAATGAGCTTCTCCATCGCCTCGCCCTCGATGTCCTGGAGCCGCTCCGCGTGCACGCCCGTCACGCGGAGACCCATCAAGGTCGCGAGGAAGGGCACGATCTCGCGGCTGTCGTCGGGCGCGACGCGCGCGACCGCTTCCTCGAGCTGGGCCACCGCGACGTGATCGGGCGCGGCCTCGCCGATGCCCGCCCATCGGCGGAAGAGATCGACGAAGGGGTGAAAGGGGAGGCTGCGCCCGATCGCGAGCGAGGCGCCGCGGAGGAGCGTCATGTCGCGGATCTCGTCCAGCTCGGCGAGCTCCGCGAGGAGGCGCGACTTGCCGAGCCCAGCCTCGCCGACCAGGCTGACGATGCCCCCGTGCCCCTCGAGCAGGCCGGTGACGTGCTGACGGAGTATCGCGAGCTCGCGATCGCGGCCGACCAGGCCGGAGAAGATCATGCCCTCGGACGGCGCGTGCCGCGTGCGGATCGTCCGGTCCTTCGCGGCGACCACGCGGTAGGCGGGGATGGGGTTTTCCTTGCCCTTGAGGGTGAGCGGCTTCAGGGTCTCGTACTCGAAGACGTTGCGCGTGTAGCGGTAGGTCTGCGGTCCGACCCAGATGGCCCCATTGGCGGCGGCATCCTTGAGGCGCGACGCCAGGTTCACCGTGTCGCCCATGACGGTGAATTCGCGCGTTGTCGCGCCGCCGACCTCGCCCGCGATCACCAGGCCCGAGTTGATGCCGACGTGCAGATCGAGCAGCGCGGTGAGGCGCTGCTCCTTGATGAACGCCCGCACGCGACCGATCATCTCGATCGCGGCGCGCACTGCCAGCTCCGGGGCGTGCTCGAGCGCCTTCGGCACGCCGAAGACCGCCATGATGCAGTCGCCGATGTACTTGTCGACGTGACCGCCGTGGTTCACCACCGCCTGCTCGAGGATCTCGAAGCAGCGGTTCACGACCGCCGTAACCTCTTCAGGGTCCGTCCGCTCGGACATGGCGGTGAACCCCGACATGTCCGCGAACAGCACCGTGGCCTGGCGGCGCTCGCTCTCTCTCGGAGTGGGGGGTTGCTCCATTTGAGGGGATGCCAGCTATGAGTGCGACGCAAGTATTGTCTTTCTCCGCAGCGCGTCAAGCCGATCGGTATCTCCTTCCGAATCATTGACTTTCATCGACTGCCGGGCGCAGCGTTTCGCTCCATGTCGTTCGCGACAGCACTCGCCCTCACGGCCGTTTCCGGGTGCCTCTACGGCCTCTCGTTCCCGACCGCGAGCATCCAGCTCCTCGCCTGGGTGGCGCTGGTGCCGTTGCTGTTGGCGCTCCGGCACGGAATCACGATCTGCAACGAGGCGATGTTCCCGGAGGTCGCCGCGGCTCGCGCGCGCGAGGGCGCCGTCTTCTTCGTCGACCCGGCGAACGATACCTGGCTGACTCCCGAGTTCTCGGCGCAGCAATTCGACATCGTCCGGCTGCGCACCGTCGAGCAGCGGCGCTACCTGGTGCGCGCATCGACCGCCGGCCCGTCGGCGATCGTCGATCCGTTCGGACGCGTCGTCGTGCGCACCGCGTTCGAGACCCGCGCCGCGATCGCCGGGACAATCTGGCCGCTCTCCGGCGTCACCCCCTACGGGCGGATGGGCGACGCGTTCGCGCTCGGATGTGGGCTCGTCGCGCTCGCGGCGTGGGTCGCGCGCTCGCGCGCAACCGTCGCGGCCGCGCGGCCGGCGACGGACGCGCAGCCGGCGCTTGACCGCCCACCGGTCGCGGCCATAGGAGCGGTTCGACCCTCGGGCTCTTCTGGTCCAATGGTGTCGGCAACAGACTGGAGGGAAACGTGAAGATCCCGCCGAGATTGCTCGGGTTGGCGCTGCTCGCGCTCATCATGCCGCATGCGGCGCGCAGCGACGCGGCGTGCAATGCAATTCCGATCGCCGCCAAGACCTACCTGTCCGACAAGGGCACCGTGAGCGCCCCGTTCGCTGCGCCCGGACAAGTCGTGACGATCACGCTCGGCTGCTCCGGGTCGCCTCCCTTCGCGATGGCGCCGGCCGATCGCTACCACGTGGAGCTGCAGTTCGGGGGGCCCGGAAGCACCGGCCTCCACGGCCCAACCGTGATGGTGCGGATCGAATCGCACGACATGTGGGTGGTGGATGCCATGACGCTCCAGTTCCGGGTGCCGGAGACGACGAGCGCCACCGTGCAGTACGGGCGGGCTGGCCCGGCCCAGATCCGGGTTCTCGACGGCAGTACGACGGAGATGGCCAAGATCTGGCAACTGTATCAGCCCGCCGACAGCGGCTGCCCGATGACGCCGGATGGCGTCTTCAAGTACTTCACCGTCCTGCCGCGCCCGAACGAGGTCCAGGATCTCCTCAAGCCGACGCCCAAGAATCCGCTCCTCATGACCCTCGACGGCGACGACGATCTGCTCATCCCGTTCGATCACACGAGTGTCCTGCCCAACACCTCGAACTCGCAGTCGCAGGGCGTGCCCGTCGCGATCTTCGAGCAGGGTTTCGGGAAGTTCAAGGCGTTCAAATCCGGGACGACGATCGCGCAGGCGCTCGCCGTCGCGCCGGCGCGCGACACGCTCCTCAGATCGTTCTCGGCCGACGGGCGCCCGCTACCGCCCCTACTGCGGCTGGACGACCGGGGTGGGCTCTTCGGCACGGCGGACGCAGCGCAGTCGGTTCTGCGTGTGGCCCGGACCTATATGGACGCGAACAGCACCCCGCACGCGGTCTACGACCTCGTCTACCAGCTGACGCAAAACGGCACCGGCCCGATCGTCATCAAGAAGGCGGCCAACTTCCAGATGGCGACGTGCTTCCCGGTTCCCTTGACGGGGTTGCGGTCGTCCGAGAAGGCGGTCGCCTACGCGCGCGACGAGAGCCTGCACGATGAGCGCACCGATCTGAACGGCGATGGTGACCTGCTCGATCGCGTCGTCGAAATCCATGACGCCGCCAAGGCGAGCGGTGGAAGTGCCGGCGGCTGTACGTCGGCCAACTCTAGTTTGACCAAGAGGGCCGTGACCGAGCTTGCTGCGGGCGGCGTTTCGCGACCGGTCGTGGAGACGACGGGCTCGATCGTCGCCTTCCTCGAGCACGTGCCGGCGAGCGCCACCGACATCCTGCGCGTGTACTCCGCGACCGGGCAGGAGTACACCGCAGCGAAGACGGCCATCGCGGCGAGCACGGAGCCGGTGGTCAATCATCGCGTCCTCGCCGTCTCCAACCCGTTTCCGCTGGCGACCGGCCCAACACCGACGACCGGGCCGACGCCGTCTCCGCCGTTGGTCTTTCTGCGTTCGGCGGGCGCCGCGCCCGAGCTCCGAGTCTTCGACCCCGCCACCAAAGACTTTCGAGCGAACGCGCAGCAACCGGCGGATCGGGTGGCGGTCGCCGAGGGGCGCGCGGTGCTGTGGACGCTCAGGACGTCACCGCAAGCCGCGGGCCTCTACGACGGCGGGGCCGACGCCTTCACCTCGCTCGTGCTCCCGGCGATGGACGCCGCGCTCTCGGGCACGCGCGTGGCGCTTGCCGCGTCCGACTCGGGGCGCACGGTGCTGGCGGTCGGCAACACCACACTCGGCTCGACGCCCTCGAAGACGGGGGTAGGCACCGATGCCGTGGCCGTCACCGGTACGACGGTCGTCTTCAGCACGCCCGAGAGCGTCGAGCCCGTGACCGCGCCTGGCTGCGTCGCGACGAAGGGCGGTGGATGCGATTTGAACGGTGACGGCGACGCCCTCGATCGCGTCTTGCGCTACCGCGTCGACGGCGGACCGATCACGCCGGTCGGGTACCCGCCGGCCAACGGGCCCGCGGCCGCCGTGCCGGTGGAAGACTTCATCGTCCAAGGAGACCTGATCGCATTTCGCACCTCGGAGAAGGCGCAAAGCAAGGAAACCAGCACGAAATGCGGCACGAAGTCTCCGCCCGGCGGGTGCGATCGCAACGACGACGGCGACGCCGACGACTTCGTGATGCAGATCTACAAGTTCGACCCCGGACTCGGTTCCGGGACGCTCTTCAACACCGGGCAGGCGGCGATCGCGGCCGACGTACCCGGCTTCGAATGGATGAATCCGTACGCGATCGTGGGCCACTCCGTCTTCTTCCTCACCCGTGAGGCGGACCAGGGCCATCGCGACCTCGATGGCGACGGGAATCACGACGGCACCGTGCTGCAGATCTTCGACGTCGATAGTCTGAAGACGCAGACGATCACCCTCGCCATCACGACGAGCTCCAAGACGGCGCCGGCGCAGATCACGTTACTCGAGCACAGCCGCATCACCCTGCGCGTGAAGAGCCCGTGTCCCGATGGGGATTCGGACGGACACCTCGCAGTGGTCGGCGACCAGGACGGTGACGGTACGCTCGATCCCTTCGACAACTGTGTCCAGGCGCCGAACGCGTGGCAGGTCGACGACGACTTCGACGGCTTGGGTGACGGGGCGTGCGATCCCTGTCGCTGCGACCCCTTCACCCCGGCCGCACCGCTGGCGGCCGCGACCAAGGCGGAGCGCGCGTCGCGGCGCAAGATGGCGAAGGCCGCGTTGCAATATTTGGACACCCGTGCCGGCACCACCAACGACTGTGCCACGGGCGTGATCGAGAAGAAGGGCCTGCGCGACCTCCGCACCTATTGCGACGGGTACGTCGCCGGTGGAGCGGAGGTGCTCCCACAGGAGCCTCGGACGGCGAGCAGGCTCGCGAAGGCCGGCGCGGATCTTCTCGCGAGCTTGACGAGCCTCACGGGCTCGTGCGGCCGCACCTCCTGCACGGTGATCGGCGACGCCGCGCAGTCTGCGTGCGCCGATCGGATACTCGACGTCCAGGCCGAGAGTGTGATTGCGGCGAGCCACGTTGCCTACGGCGACGTACTGCCGACGAGCGAATCGCCAGCCCAATGCGCCCTCGGCCGCGGGCACGCGAGCGCGACCTACTTGGGCACCCTCGTCGGCGCGATGGAAGACTGTCTCGACCAGCTTCCACTCGCGGGAGAAGGCGGCCACACGTTCGACGCCGCGACCTCGTGTCTCGGTCGCCTCGCCGCGCACGAGCTCATTCCGCCGTCGAACCCGAAGACCGCGGCGCAGTTTCTCACGGCGCGGAAGGACCTCACCAAGATCATAGGCCCCGCGTGCGCAGAGGAGTCCGCAAAAGTGGTCGATGCGTGCCGCACCAAGACCGACGCGGCGGAGCCGGCGATCCCGTGCACGGTCTGGCGGCGTGCCGTCGAGGCCGTGCGCAGCATCTACGGACCCGACACCGTCGAGAACGCGCGGGTCACGGTGCGGTCGGCACTGCCGGCAGCCGAATGAGCGGCGCGGAGGCGGTGACGTGCGCGTCGGCATCCTCGACCTCCTGACGACGCCGGCGCGGAGCTGGAGCGAGCGCGCCTACAACGTCGTGTTGACCAAGCAGTACGCGAGCATCATGCCGCAAGCGGTCGCGGTGTGGGTGTCGTCAGCTCGGCCACCAGGCCTTCTACGCCGTCTACTACGGCAGCGGTGATCCACGGCGCCTGCTGCCGCGCGATCTCGCCCTCGTTTTCATCGCGAGCTACACGCAGGCGAGCGCGCTCGCGTATGCGCTCATGGTCGCGTGCGACGTCGTACTCGCCGGTGCTGCGCGGCGTGATCTCGAGGAGCACGCGATCGCCGCTGTGAAGGAGGACGCTCGAGTGGGTGACGACGATCGCGGCGTACGCCTCCTCCCATCCGTGGTCGCGCGTTCCCAGGTCGTGGGTGCGGCGAAACTCGAGGTCGACGAACGCGAGCGGCGCGAGTCGAGTCACGGACTCATTTCGTACGCGCCCTTGAGCGCGTACACCTGCCCCTCCCACACCCGTCCGTAGCGCGTTTGATCGACCACGGGCTTGCGGATCATCTTCAAGCAGTACGCCATTTGCTCCGGCGTCGCGCTCGTCTTCCCGTGTAGCTCGACCGCGAACCGAGAGAAGTCACGCACCAGCACGTCGAAGATCTGATCGACGATGTCGTCCTCGACGGCGTAGATCTTCGCGTTCTCGAGCGCGAGCGCCGCGTACACGACGAGCGCGAACATCTCCCCGACGGTCATGAGGAAGTCGAGATCCTTCCGCTGCGCCTCGCTCGGCGGCGCCGCCATCAGCGACTCCTTGAAGACGGCGAGCTGCTCTTCGAATAGGTTCACGTTCGGCAGATCGTAGCCATCGAACGCGGGCTGGTAGTCATGGAACTGAACGTTCCCGAGGCCCTTCGTCGCGCCCTGGCGGAAGAGAAAGTCGTCGTTCGCCGCCTCGTCACGTCTCCCCACCGCCGGATACGCCGCGGGATTGAACAGGTAGTTCGGCATGAACTTCAAAATGAGCGCGATGTTGACGTGGACCGTGCCTTCGAGCTTCGGCAGCCCGCGGATGTCGCGCGCGGCCATCTCGAAGTACGTGTCCTTCTCGAAGCCTTTGGCGGCGACGACGTCCCACAGCAAATTGATGACGTCCTCGCCCTGCGTCGTCACCTTCATCTTCACGACGGGGTTGTAGAGGAGGTAACGCCGATCTTCCGCTGACGCCGCGCGCAGGTAATCGGCGGCGCGGAGGGCGACGAGCTTCATCGCGACCAACCGCACGTAGGCGTCGATCAGCATGCGGCGGACGTGGGGAAAGTCGGTGACGGTCATGCCGTAGAGCCGGCGGCCCGCGGCGTGATTGATGGCCTCGTAGAAGGCGTGGGTGCAGATGCCGATCGACGCCCAGCCGAGGTTGTACTTCCCGATGTTCACGGTGTTGAGCGAGGCGTTCCAGGCCTCGTCGCCCTTGGAGAGGATGTCGTCCTCGGTGATCGGATAGTCGTCGAGGCAGAAGTTCGAGACGTACGACTGGCTGTTGCAGACGTTCTGCTTGAGCTCGTAGCGTGCGTGCTGCGAGTCGGCGGCGAAGAAGACGTAGAGGTCGTTGGATCCCGCCGGGCCGTGCGCGCGGCCGGTGGCGCCGGCGATCTTGCCGAAGGTGGAGACCATCCGTGCCTGGTTGCCGTTCCCGATGTAGTACTTCTCGCCGCGCGCGGCGTAGACGCCTTCGCCCGTGGGCACGAGGGTCATGTCCGTCGAATAGATGTCGGCGCCGTGCGCGCGCTCGGAGAGGCCGAAAGCGAAGATCGCGCCGTCCTCGAGGAGCTGGGCAGCGCGGCGCTTCAGCGGCTCGTTCGCGCTCATCCAGATCGGGCCGAGGCCGAGGATCGAGACCTGCCAGGTGTAC
>JBGPIT010000232.1:0-8057 GCA_041485125.1 Binatia bacterium
AGCTTCTGCCGGCCGCGTCCTTCGCCGACACGGTCCTTCGCCGCGCGGCGCGCATGGCGGCCTTTCCGCGTGAGGCGTACGCCCACACCAAGACCGCCCTCATCGCCGATGCCGTCGCGCGCGTGCGGGCGGAGACGCCCGCCGAGGCCGATGCGACGGCCGCGGTCTGGATGACCGACGAGAGCCGAGCGGCGCGCGCCGTGCAACGCACGAAGCTCGAGCGTGCGGAACCAAGCGCTCGCAATTGACTGGCCGGAGGTCTCCGCCGGCAGCGTGAAAGCCGGAGCGCGCGGCGCGCTCTCTCCGTCTTGTCTCTGACCTAGAAGATGCAGGCGGTGTTGCAGTCGCCGCCCTTACCGACCGTGCCGCCGACGGCGACGCAGCGATCGGGAGACGCCGCCGCCTGACACCTCGGCACCACGCAGTCATCGAGCTTGTCGCACGGCTTTTTGGTCCGCCCACACGTTCCCTCCGCCTTGCCGTCGCCGAGGTGCGGATCGTTTCGGCAATCTTCCTGGCGCGGGATGCAGCAGGTGATGAGCTGGGGCTGGCCGCACGTCGACGACGAGGCGACGCGCCGGATCTTGCCGAGACACTGCCGCGGCACCGGCCCGCAGTCCTTCATCCCGGTCGCGTTTTTCTTGCACTCGCTGAGCTCGCGCAGCTTCTTGGTGACGCAGCGGACGTGCCCGCCGTGGGCATCCGCCGCATCGCACGGACACGCGCTCGCGAGCTGTGCGCGGACGGACTGCGCGACGGCGTCACAATCTTCGCGCTGGGCAGTCGCCACGCCGAACGCGCCGGCCCAGAGCACGATCGATGCGGCGGCGCCGGCGAGAAGCTTGGCAGGGTTCATGGGTCGGCCTCCTCGGGAATGGGTGGTGTCACTATCGTATGGGTTCTGAGAGCGGGCAAGCCGGTTCCGGTGTGGCCTTCGGCCGCACCGGCTTCACGCCAATTCGCCGCAAAACGCACATCACCTGCACAGTTCCGTACGCGACGGCAGCGTTACACCTACGTCACTTCGCTGGTTTCCTGACAGTTTCCTGCGAGCCCGCGCCCGAAAGTTACAAGGATTTTCGATCATGGGAGGTGGCATATCAGTTGCTCCCACCTCCGCATTCGATCCGAAAGGAGCACTGACATGGAAGCTGACAACATCCGGACCCTGCGGCAGACCATGGGTCTCACGCAAGAGGAGTTCGCGCATCGACTCGGGATCACGGTCGCCACGGTGAACCGCTGGGAGAACGGTCACAACAGCCCGACACGTCTCGCGCGCAAGGCGTTGTACGATCTTGCCGCCGAGCGTGGAGTCCGCGGCCCGCAGCTGAACTCACCCGCCGAAGGCTGAGCCTCTCGTGGGAAAGGGGCCGCGTCCACGGTTGGAGCGACCCCTCCGGATCTTGCTCGTCGAGGACAATCCCGACGATGCCGAGATCACCCGTCGAGCTGTTGCGCGGGCGTTGCCGTGTGAGGTCGAGGTCATCGATGACGGTGCCGCCGCCGTTGCCCGTCTCTCGGGTGCCGGTGAGGGCGAGCGCAATCGGACGGCGACGCTGCCGAAACCCGACCTGATCCTTCTCGATCTCGGATTACCGGCGATGGGAGGTCTCGAGGTGCTCCGCCGCATCCGCAGCGATCCCGCGTTCGAGCGCACGCCGGTGATGGTGCTGACGTCCGAACGCGATGACGATCGCACCATCTCGAATGCGTACGCCTGGGGCTCGAACAGCTACTTCGCCAAGCCGGCGACGCGCGCGGGCTTCGCGGAGGCGCTCAGGATCCTGGCGCTCGGCGTGGCCGACGAAGTGGCGTGAGCTGACGTCGCGGCAGCGCGCGACGCCGCGTCTAGCGGCGGCCGCCGCCGCCCGACGACCGGAAGTGCGCGAAGGCTTCGCTGCCGGGCCGAATGGCCTTGGTGCTGAAGAAGGGCGACGGCTTGATGGGAAAGAACAGCCGCTCGTGGCTGCGTTTCACGCGCTCGCGCAGGATCGACCGCGCGCGCGCATTCTGCAGCGCCCGCCGCACCTCCTCGACCGAGATCTCCATCGTCGCGCTGAAGTGACCCTGCGTCAGCTGGAGGAGGAGCAACGGATCCTGCGGGGTCGGCCCGTCGACCACTTGCACGTGGAGCTTCTTGTCGACGCTGCGGACGATCTTCCGCAGCTCCTGCTGGGCGTTCGTTTCGAGATCCTGTTGACGCATTCAGAGCTCCATTAGCCGAGAGAGTCGCCGCCACGCGGCAAACGCAGGACGTTATGGGCGGGGCTCCATCCTGTCAAGGTGAAGCGCGAAGTCAGCGCTGGCGGCGGTCCCGCGCTCGACGGTGACCGTCGTCTCGCCCGCGCCGAGCCGCTCGTGCCATGTCGCGACGACGACGTCGCCGGCGGGGACATGCGACAACGTGTAGCGACCGTCAGCGCCGGTCACCGCGAAGTAGGGATGGTCGAAGACGCCGAGATACGCGCGCATCCACGGATGGACGTCGCAACGGATCGGCACCGGCACCTCGGGCTTGGCGAGCACGAGCAGCCGATCGGCGCCTCGGCGCGGCAGACCGAAGTTCCAAGGCGTCGAGCGCGCCGGCTCGCCGTGCACGTTGTGGAGCGTGTCGTCGCCGTTCACGAAGCGGATCGGCTGCCCCGCCTGGACGCCGGCGACGTGCGGCGTGTAGAGACAGCCGCGCTGATCGATCAGCACCGGCTCCTGCGGCACCGCGAAGACGCGGTCCTCGAGCCCGTGCGCGACGTAGACCAGCACGTTCGCGACACCGCCGTCGCTGACCTCGATGGGATCGACGACGATTCCCGACGGGTGGAGCTTGGCGCAGGTCGGGTCGCTCGTGGCGTCGATGGTGGTCGGCGACGGCTTCTCGCCGGTGAAGCGCACCGTCCCCGTGATGGTGCCCGTGTCGCCGAGATCGAGCGCCGTCGGCGTTCCGCGGCTCTGCGGTGTCGCGTCGTCGCCACGGTCACACGCCGCGACCGCGAGCACGAGGACGAGGAGCGACGCGCCCACGGCGCGCGCGAGCGCTCGCCGTCCGGACGTGCCGGCGTCGAGCCTTGATTGGTGTGCTCGCTCTGGCACTGTGCGGACCACCGCGGCGCGACCTGCCATCGCACGTCGGAGCCGACGACGCATGAGAGTGGAGCTTATGATGAACGTCACGCGACTGGCAGTGCTGGCGACGGTGATGGTGCTGCTCGCTGCAGGCGCTTGCTCACGCGAGCAGGCAGGCGAGACGCGCAAGGTCGCGACCGGTCCGCCGGTCGACCTCGCGACCGCCGGCGCAATCGGCGGCGAGGTGCGTTTCGAGGGCACGCCGCCACCGCAGTCGACGGTCGACGTCAGCAGCGCCGGCGAGTGCGCGAAGGGCAGCAAAACCGTTCCCGCCGGCGACATCTTGGTGAAGGACGGCAAGGTGCAGAACGCGGTCGTGTACGTGAAGGAAGGGCTCGGCGAGCGCGGCTTTGCGCCGCCGGCGACGGAGGTCGTGATCGATCAGAAGGGCTGTCTCTTCGACCCGCGCATCGCCGTCGTGCAGACCGGCCAACCGGTGCGCTTCCTCAACAGCGATCCGCTCCCGCACAACGTCCACGGCCTGCCGGACAAGTCGTCGCCCTGGAATTTCAGTCTGGGCGTGAAGGGCGCCGCCCGCACCGTCACCGTCGACGAGCCCGAGCACTTCATCACGATCAAGTGCGACATCCACCCGTGGATGCGCGGCTACCTCGGTGTCTTCGACCATCCCTACTTCGCGATCACGGGTGTCGATGGACGGTTCACGCTGCCGAATCTGCCGCCCGGGAGCTACGTGGTCGAGGCGTGGCACGAGCGCTTCGGCACCAAGACCGCGAACGTCACGGTCGGCGCGAAGGAGACCAAGTCGGTCGACTTCAGCTTCGGTCCGGCGCCGACAGGCTGAGGAGAGGGAAGTCGCGGTGCCGTGACCGGCGCCGCGACTTCCGACGCGCTCAGAATCCCTTGACCTTCTTCGCCGCGCCGAAGACGTGTTGTGCGGTGCCGAAACCGATCAGCACGATCACCGTCAGCCAGACCGGCCCCCAGCCCGACGCCCAGGTGGCGTGCTGGCTGAGCATCATGAACACCAGCGGCACCGACATGAAGGTGTTGTGCTTGGAGCGCGTGCCGGCGAGCGCGACGATCGTCGCGTCGGGCGGAGTGCCGTTCTTCGTTGCGGTGATGATCTGCTGCTGCGACGGCCAGATCCGGAACCACACGTTGAACGCCATGATCGTGCCGAACATCGTGCCCAGGTGGATCGCGTAGCTGCGGTAGGTGAAGCCGGCCCGCTCCATCAGCACGAGGATCACGAACGACAGCACCACGCCGGCGATGAACACCGACTGCGGATCCTTGAGCGGGCCCTTGACGAGCGGGTCGTAGATGAAGGGCGCGACGAAGACGAGCGCGATCATCAAGAGCGCCAAGGCGTTGAAACCGTGCCCCTCCTCCAGGACGAGCTTGCCGTGGTAGTAGACGAGCAGCAGCAGGAACACGCCCGTCAGCCACGTGAAGGCCGCGCCCCAGCGGAACCAGAAGAGGGCGCGCGGCATCAGCTCCGGCACCACCTTCTTCTTCGTCTCCGCGTCCATCGTGGGGGCGAAGTTCGCGTTCACCCAGTTGAAGAACCAGAGCAGGCCGATCCAGATGATACCGGCGAGAACGTGGAACCAGCGGAAAAGCGACTCGATCAGATTCATCACGTCCATGACCCACACCTCCCTGTGCGGCCTGGGTGTTAAACGGCGGAAATTGCATTGTCAACGCGGGGCGCCGCGGCGCCGTCGGGCGGCACGCGCTGGCGCGCCGGCACGCGGTGCGGTAAGTCGCTAAAGTCGACCCTGTCTGCCGGAGAGGTGGCCGAGTGGTCGAAGGCGCACGCCTGCTAAGCGTGTGTAGGGGTAACACTCTACCGAGGGTTCGAATCCCTCCCTCTCCGCTCTCTTCGCAAGGGGCCGCGTTGACGGTGCCGCCCCGCTCCCGCATCTTCGATTGATGAGCACGCTCGCGCCGCTCCGTCGCCGCGCGTTCCGCGCGCTCTGGATCGCCGCCGTCGTCTCGAACCTCGGCACCTGGATGCAGGAGGTCGGCGCGTCGTGGCTGATGACGTCGCTCACGCCGTCGCCGCTCCTCGTCACGATGATCCAGGTCGGCTCGAGCGCGCCGATGTTCCTGCTCGCGATCCCCAGCGGCGCGCTCGCCGACATCGCCGATCGCCGGCGTCTGCTGCTCTTCACGCAGACCTGGATGCTGGCGGCCGCGGCGACGCTCGGCGTCCTCACGCTCCGCGGCGACGTGACGCCGATCATCCTGCTCGCGGTCACGTTCGCGATGGGCGTCGGCAATGCGTTGAACGGTCCGGCGTGGCAGGCGATCGTCTCCGAGCTGGTGCCGCGTCCCGAGCTCCCGGCGGCGATTGCCTTGAACGGCGCCGGCTTCAACATCGCGCGCGCCGTCGGCCCGGCGCTCGGTGGCTTGATCGTCGCGGCCGCCGGTCCGGGGCCGGTCTTCCTGCTGAACGCCGCCTCGTTTCTCGGCACCGTGTTCGTGCTCGCGCAGTGGGACCGGCAGCCGGTCGCGAGCCCGCTCCCGGTCGAACGTTTCGCGGCGGCGATGCGCGGTGGCCTGCGGTACTTTCGGTATTCGCCCGAGCTCCGCGCGGTCTCGATTCGCTCCGGCGGCTTCATCTTCTTCGCGATCGCGCTCGTGGCCTTGCTGCCGCTCATCACGCGCATCGAGCTCGGCCGCGGTCCGACCTCGTACGGCGTTCTCCTCGGCGGCCTCGGTCTCGGCGCCGTGACGGGCGCGCTGCTCCTGCACCGGTTGCGGGCGCACTTCTCGCGCGAAGGCGTGGTGCGGACCGGATCGGTGCTCTTCGCGCTCTGCTGCGTGACCGTCGCGCACGTCCACTCGTTTCCCGTCCTCTTCCTCGCGATGTGGTTCGGCGGCATCTGGTGGCTCACCTTGCTCTCGAGCTTCCACGCCGCCGCCCAGGGCTCCGTCGCAGGCTGGGTGCTGGCGCGCGCGATCTCCGTCTATCTGCTGATCTTCTCCGCCTGCATGGCCGCAGGCGGCGCGACGTGGGGCGCGCTCGCCGGCTGGCTCGGCACACCGTGGTCGCTCACCGCCGCCGCCGCCGGTCTCGTCGTGACCCTGCCGCTCTTCGATCGCTTCCGCCTGCCGCCCTTCGAGGGCCGCGACCTCTCACCGACGAAGTTCGCGCCCGCACCGCTCGTCGACACCCCGCACGATCGTGGCCCCGTGATGGTGACCGTCCGCTACGAGATCGCCGACGAGGACCGCCCCGCCTTCCTCACCGTGATGCGCGAGATGGAGTACCACCGCCGCCGCAGCGGCGCCGTCGGCTGGGTGCTCTACGAGGACCAGGAGAACCCGCGCGAGATGCTCGAGGTCTTTCTCGTCGACTCGTGGCTCGAGCACCTCCGCCAACACGAGCGCGCCACCGCCGTCGACGCCGACGTCCGCGCGCGCGTCCTCGCGTTCCATCGCGGCGCCGAGCCGCCGCGCGTCTCGCACCACGTCGCCGTCGAGTAGAGCGTCAAGTAACGGCGCGTCCAGCGGGCGTCGGGCGGCGCGCGCGCGTTGACTTCCAGTCTCGCTCTGTTAGGTACTTACGGGTCGCGCGCCCATAGCTCAGTTGGATAGAGCGTTTGACTACGAATCAAAAGGTCGGGTGTTCGAATCACCCTGGGCGCACTCGAAGTTAGGCAACCACCGACTCCCCGACAATCACAGAATTGTGCTTGTGCTCCGGAAGGGGCGAAATTTTCGCTTGGTCGGGGAGCGTTGCCACGTAGCTCGTGACGCGCTCGGCGGCGGAACCCAGGTCGTCCTCGGTCGTGATGTCGTAGCGGCGGAACACGGCCTCCGTGCGGTGTCCCGAAATCGCCATTGCGACGTGCTGTGAGACGCCACCGCGCACGAGATTCCGAACCGCCGTCCTGCGTAGGTCGTGGAAGCGCCGGCCCTGGAGGCCCGCTGCACGGCATGCCGTGCCCACGCGCGCCGAAATTCGGCGATCGGGTCGCCGTCCCGGTGAAAGATGAACGCGCAATCGAGACGGCGCGCAGCGAGGCGGCGTTCGATGATCTCGCGGAAGGCGCCCCGGAGGACGATGGCCCGGCCACGGCGCGTCTTGGCCGAGCGCGCGTGCAGGCGGATAGTCCATGTCTCACGGTCGAAGTGCTTCCACTGAAGGGCGGCGGCTTCGCCCTTGCGCATGCCAGTCCAGTAGCACCACTCGGTGAAGTCGCGGAGGAGCCAAAGCCTTCCGTCGGTCGCTCCTCTTCGGAGTGCTGTGGCACGCCGCGCGATGACGACCGCGTGTAGCGTGTCGGCGAGCTGCTGTGACATGTCGACCTTCCGCCCGCCCGTCTTCGGCGTGTCGATCCGGTGGCCGTTGTCGGACAGGGCGCGCGCGAAGTGGATCTTGCGGTTGGTGAAGTCGAGGTCCCCGTCGTCGTGCAGGCCCACCTGCAGGGCTACGCCCTCACCGAGCCGGGCACCGGTGCGGGCGTAGGTCAGAAAGAGCGGGTGCCAGCGTCGTTCGCGAACTTGCGCGGTCGCCAGAAACTTTGTCAACTGCGCCCGCGTCATCGCCTTGCCCTCCACCGTTTGCTGCCGCGCGGCCTTTTGGGGGGTGAGCCCTAGCGTGCGCCCGAGCTTCGCGATCGGATTCGCGGGGACCAGCTCATCGTCGAAGGCCGCGGAGAAAAGCTGCTGGCGAAATTCAGGGCGGGCGGTGCACTTCGCGCGATCGAAGGAGAGAAGCGCGCGAGTCTCGATTCGCGGCTCGCGGCTGACCGTTGACGAGGTAGCAGGTTAGTTTGTGTGGCGGTTCTCGACCGGGATATATGGATCATAGCTTCAGCTCTGCGGTTCGCTCGCGTACGGCTCCCACGCGCGGACCACGGGGCGGCGCACTACGCGTCGCGGCCCTCTCCGAGCTCCCACAGGTGTAGGGGATCTTCATCGAAAACTCCGTGGAGTTCTCGGACGGACAGGTCTTG
>JBGPIT010000233.1:0-8056 GCA_041485125.1 Binatia bacterium
AATACTCATCGCGGTCTGGGACGGTGATGACGCCCGAGGCAAGGGCGGTACTGGCGAGGTCGTCGCGCACGCACTCGAGCGCGGTCGCGTCGTCCTGTGGATACCGGCTGGCGACCCGACGAAGGACGCACGATTGCTTCTGCCTACGTCGGAATGGGAACGAGCGTGGCGCCGTCACAAGACGTTCCGAGACGTCTCGATTCCAGACCAACCCAAGCCGCTTTCGAAGGGTTTTCACCAACTCACGGCGTTCCTGCGTGACCGTGTGCTCTCGCCAGGCCGATTGGAACGGGCTTTCGCGGAAGAGCACGACCGTCTCTCCGCAGCACAAGAAGCGGGCCTTCCCGCGGAGCGTCTCGCCCAGGTGATCGACCACATCACGCCGTTCTTCGTTCGAGCCGACGCGATGGCGGTGGCGTACATGACGAAGCACAGGCGCGCTCTGGCGACGATGCTGTACCTCGCGTCAGTGGCCGTGTCAGCCGTCGCGGCGCAGGTGTTGTTCTTTCCGGACTGGATGTCGCCGGTAGCGATCGAGGTTGTCGCGATGCTCGGCATCCTCGCGCTCCTCGGTGCAAACCGCCGTCAGGCTTGGCACACGAAGTGGGTGAACGATCGCTACCTCGCCGAGCACCTCCGCACGGCGACAGGCGTCGTCTTGTTGGGTGAGGATGCGAGCTCGAACGTGCAGGACGCGACGGATGCTCTACCTTTCTACACTGGGCCGCAGTCATGGCTCGCGGAAGCGATCCAGAGCATTACGCGTGCTGCCCAGCAGAGCGCACCCGGTGAGGTGGTGCTGGAGCCCCTCAAGCGATTCGTTGTCAAAGATTGGCTCCGCTCTCAGAGCGGATGGCATGCTCGGAACGGAACGAAGCGGCACCGCGCGCATCACCGGCGGCGTATCGTCGTCGTGGCACTTTTCGGAGCAACGCTTGCCATGGCGGTGCTACACCTCCTTGGCGTCGGTCACCACCACCAACTTGGTCAGTGGATCTCGTTCTTTGCCATCATATTTCCGGCCTGGGCTACGGCGATCCACGCGGTCGGGAAGCAGCTCGAGCTCGAGCGTGTGGCCGCGCGATCAAAACAGATGGCGGCTGTGCTCGAGCGTTTCGCGCTCCTCGCGGAACAAGCACGAACGGTCGAGGATCTGCGGAAAGTGGTGCGGCGCGCGACACGAGTGGTCAACATGGAGAATCATGAATGGTCGGTGCTCCTGAGCTTCGTGCCGCCGGAGCTGACGGCCTGAGGTCCATGACCGATGTACTTCGCATCCTCGCCATTCCGGGGCGCGATGAAACTGTGCATGAGGCATTCGGTGCGCTGCGACTGTTCGAGGGGCGGATCCTTCGCGGGCTCGATTGGGGCAGCGACCTCGCGGGGCGCCCGTTCGCCACACAGGTGCGGGTGGTGAGCGCGCTCTTGGCCTCTGAAACGCCTGATGAGGACTCGCTGGTGCTCGGGCGCTCGTTCGGGGCCTGGCTTGTGCTGAATGCGCTGATCGAGCGCGACAGGCCGTACCCTGGGACCGTTGTTCTGCTCGCCAGTGTGCTCGGCTACGGCGCGGCCGGAGGTCTCGGATTCAAGGCAGCCCGAGCACGAGCATTCTGGTCCGAAGTCGAACGCCGTGGCGAACCGCCGGCGCGGCGTCTCGTGCTCGTCCACGCTGATGACGACGAGCAGTGCCCGTGTGAATACGCGGCCCGGCTGAGCTCACTCTGGCGTGTGCCACTCGAACGGTTGCCACGAGGTGGGCATGCGCTCGGAAAAAGCGCACTCGTCGACGAAGTCTCGTCCATCATCGCGCATCACTGGTCGGCCAAACCCTGACTCCGAGCTTCACGGTGTGCCCAAGGAAGAGAGGCCCGTCTCGTCCTGCCGGATCAGTCTCGTCGCCGTCGTCGGAGGACAGCCACGAGACCGCCGCCGGTGCCATAGAAGACCAGCCCGGCGCCCACCCACGAGTAACAGCTTCTTGCTCATCCTCGGGAGAGCGCGGGCAACAGCTGTCGGCTCGAGAAATATCCTCGGCCACAGCGCCGCCGTCTCGATGGAAGTGCGATACGAGACGGTGAGACCGCTCCCCCACGAAACGGGATGCCCGGTGCTCCAACTCAATGCGCCGGGCCCCATCCAGTCGGTGAACGGGGGCCGGCCGTAGTCGCAGATCACGAGCGGCGCCACCGCAATCGCCCATCCGACCATCCACGACAGGGCTCCCGCAACAACAAACGCGCGGCTCCACCCTGCGTTGGCGCTGAGTAGCAGGGCGCGAAACCATCGTGCACCGAAGAATCCCCAGACGAGCAACGTTACATACAGCGCCAGTTCCAGACCCGTCTTGAGCGGGGCCAGATCGAGCTCCCGTGCCATGATCACGCGTACCGCTTCCTCCGCTTCTGTGAACCGGCGAAGACCGCTGCCCCCCGGCTCGCCGCCGGCGGCGGGAGACTCGTTGCCTTCGGTTGGGGCATCGGTTGCTGACCGGGCGGGCGGCGTGTCGAGGCGCAGTTTCACCAGGACCGCGCCGTGGTGCAGTGGAAGGTAGCCAATACGCCAGTCGGGAGTCGTTCGCAGTTCAACAAAACCAGGCGGGATTTCATCCGGCTCGATCAGGCGAATCTTGTTCGAAAGAGAACCACTGCAGCGCCAGGACCGCTAGGGCGGACAACGCGAAAAGGAGGGCGCGGTGCTGGCGGAGCTGTGCCATCGTGCAACACGTGCGCTTCAATATCGGTGACTCAGTCCCCGACGACCGGGGCGATGAAGACGAAGGTCCTCAGGTGATCTCCGTAGGCGCCGGTCCAGATCCGGCCGTTGCGACAGGCAGCGACTTGAGTTCATGACGCCAGGGAACGCGCATCAGGTTGTCCCTTCGAGTGTCAGGATGTGCAGTACTCCCGCGTTGATTCCTGCCCACGTGCGACCTGCCGGAAAGGTCACGATGTGGTCCAGCGCAGACTGGAACCAAGCCAGCGGGCGAGCTGTGGACGCCTCTTCGATCGTGATCTCGTCTCCACACGACAGAGCCCGGAAGGGGAAGACGGCGGGCCCTGCAGCGATCGCATGGACGTCCCCGGAGCCTGCCAAAATCTCGTGGGCTACGCCCGTGTCTGGGTCCCAGACGCGGACCGCCTCACCTTTCGTGCAGCTCACGATCGCTCGTCCATGGTTCGAGAGTGCTAGGTCCGTGACCGGTGCCCTGTGAGCTTCCAGGCGGCGGGATGGGACGTCCGGCTCCCAGACGTGGACGAGGCCGTCCGCCGTGCCGACGGCTACTCTCTCACCGTTGCCTGAGGCGAGACTCGCTACCTCCGCGTCGAGCGCGAAGCGGTCGAGCTCCCTCCCGGTTTCGGGATCGAAGATCTGCACCACGCTTCCCCACGGATGGGGCGTGCCCGGCTTCCTTCGAATGGAGTAGTCGGTGGCGGCGATGGCGAGGCGCCGCCGGTCGGTGGCGAGCGCGAGGTGCTCTATCGGGGCGTCGTCGCGGTCGACGGCGCGCCAGCGGTTCAGCTCCCTCCCGGTCTCGGCATCCCACACATAGACGTTGGAGTTCGCGGCAACGATCCACTCTCCGTCAGGGGAGAATGCAACGCTCCTGAGTCCGCGTTCCGTTCGTAGAAACGTCAGCGGAAGACCCGTCGCGGTATCCCAGACGTCGACGCCCCAGTGAAGACCGCTGCAGATACTCGCGAATCGCCGACCGTCGGGGGATGCAACCACGGCTCTCAGGTCGTCTGCGGGTCCGATTTGCCGCAGCATTCTCCCGCTCGCGGCGTCCCACACGCTCATGTGCTGGGCGCGAGCACAGACGATCCGCTGCCCGTCAGGGCTGACCATTGGTCGCATCGACACGGTGTCGCCCCGCAGACGCAGGGGTTCCGCTCGATCGCCCCCGAGGTCCCACAGGCCGGCGGTGCGATCCAGGCTGCCGGTCACGACGTACCGTCCATGGGGATCGGTCGCCACGCTCAGAATGTCGGTAGCGTGCCCTTGACAGCCAAGCAGCTCCTTCGCCGTCGCGGTGTCCCAGACACGTACCGTCCCATCGTTCGTCCCGGCGACGATGCGCCGGCCGTCCCCGGAAAGCGCGACGCAGGACACAAAGGAGCCGACGCTACCTACCATGGAGCTTAGCGACAGCTCGCGAACCAGAACGGCACGCTCCGCATCCCAGAGCCGGACCAGTCGGCCTCCGGTACTTACGATCGACTTCCCATCATCTGAACCCGCGACGCTGCCTACGACCTCGTCCTCGATCAGCCTATGCAGCTCATTGCCGCTGTCCGCATCCCAGATGCGAACGCCGCCCATCCCTCCGCTCACTACGCGCCGTCCGTTCGCGGACATCCACACGGAATGAACGCCCCCGCGCCAATGATCCACCGGATGCCTGCCGATCGACAGGTCGCGCCTCGCTTCGGACTCCCAGACTCGCACGGTTCCATCAGTCGAACCAAAAGCAACCCGGGCCCCATCCGCGGACACTGCGACACTCGTCACGGGACCACCGCCACGGGGCAGACGGTCGATTTCCTCGCCCGATCGTGCGTCCCATACGCGCACCCCGTCATCGCCTCCGCTGACGAGCCACCGGCCATCCGCGGACAGCGCCACGGATTGGACCCAGCCCTGATGTCCGCGGAGACGGTGTAGTTCGGCGCCCGTCGCAACGTCCCACACTCGAACCGTCGCGTCCGAAGCGGTCGCGATGCGGCTGTGATCCGTCGACAGGGCGACGCTCGTCACGGCGCCTTCGTGGCCGCGCAGCACTGCCGAGGGCCCTGTGCCGATCGGAACGAACGGTGGCCTGTGCGAACGGACCCATCGAAACCCGGGAGTTCGCGCTTTCTTCGCGAGCTGCCACCCCTCGAGCAGGATGGACAGCGCTCCCGGTGCGTTCGAGGGAGACACCGTCCTCGGTCCCGTCCATTGCGCGCCTGGGAACCGGTCGTAGTGCTGGCGGGCCTCGACCGAGTCGTACCACCAGCAGCGGTTCCACAAGCACTGAAAGAGCGCAGTCGGATGACGATGCACGAAGTTGGCATCGATACGGATGGCCTCGACGAGGAGTCGCAGGGCGTCGAGAGCCGGCCGCGAAGCGAGCGTGGGCGTCCAATCTGCCACCAGATCGAACATCATCCCGCCTTCGGCCGCGGCCTCGAAGAAGTCGAGGTCCACGAGAAGCGCTTCGAGCCGGTCGAACCGTCCGTCGAGAGCGGTAGAGCGCAAGCGCTGCCACGGCAGCTCGTCGACCTTGCGCGCGTTTACCGGTCGCGGCGTCGGCGGCGCGGTCCGGGCACGGGTGCGCTGCGCGTCGAGCGTTTCGCGGAAGTAGTCCTGCCCGTGGAAGTACTCGGCCAAATGGCTGTGGACGTGCGCCCTGCCATCGCCTTGCAGAAACGACGCGGCGGCCGCCTCGCCGAGTTGCCGGTGGTAGAAATTCAGGACCGGCGTGCCGTGCGCGTCGCGTTCGGTCAGGTACGGTTCGAGATCGAAGTACAGCCGCGACCAGACGATCACCGGCAGGCGTTGCTCGGGCGGGTCGTGGTGGGCGCGCGCTCGGAAGTCCTTGAAGACGTCGGTGTCGATGGAGAGCACATCGAGCATCTCGTCTTCCGACAGCCCTCGCCGCGCCGCACACAGGTAGCCGAGCGCGCGCTCGACCGTGATGCGCCCGTGGTCGTCGGTCAATCGTGCAAAGCGGTCGTGGATGACGCCGGAGATGTTGGGGCTGACGACGGTATCCTCTGGATTGGCGTCCGACTTCCAGCGCCGCACGTCCTCGAAGGCGAGCTTCAGATAGAGCGGCAGCCCGACCTGCGAGAACTTGCCGAGCACTTCGGCGCGCTGCGGCGGCAGCAGCGTCCTTCCCGCGTCGCGCAGCCACCGGTCCAGGAGTTCCCGCCCGTCGTCCGGCGCCATGGGCTCCAGCGCGACCAAACTGGAGGTCGGCAGCCGACGCTCGAGGACGGAGAGACAGTCGCCGGGTAGCGTGGACACGACCAGCCGCACGTGCGCGGGCAGCTGAGCGGGCAGCCAGGCGAGGGTCCGGGCGGGGTCCGATTCGGAGAGTTGGTCGAGGGCGTCGAGGAAGAGCAGGAGCGGCTGTTCGGCCGTGGCCAGTGCCAGGCGCTTCGGGAACTCCTGCACTAGTTGCTGGAACTCGGCCGGAATATCGACGCCGTCCGCACCGTACAGCCGCGTCACTTGCCGGCAGAGGTCCTGCAGCAACGTGCGGCCGTCCGACGAGCTCGGCGTCGCGCCGATGAAGCGGTAGACGACGGCTCCTTTCGGACCGTGTGACTGGCACCGGGCGATGGCTTCCGCCATCAGCGCCGTCTTGCCGGACCCCGAGGGGCCGTACACGACGAGCGGATGATTGTCGGTCCCCGCCACGTAGTTGCGGATCGCCTCAAGGATGGCCGTCCGCCCAACGAAATGCTGCGCCCGCTCCTGGCCGAAGGCCGCGTGAGCCCGGACCTCCTTGTCGAGCGGATCCACCGCCTCGATAAGTGCGGTCTGATCCAGAATGACCTGCGAGAGCCGTCGCCAGACGTCCACGCAGAGCGTCCGTGCCGCGTCCGCCTGGTGGATGAGCGCGAGACACGCGTCCAGGTTCGCTGGCAAAGCACCGATGTGATCCGTCGTCGGCGCGCCGTTCTGCCAGCTGGCGTCGTAGTCGTGGACATTGTCGGGAAGCAGGCTCCGGAGGCGATCCTTGAGCTTGCGGAGTTGACCGTGCGCGGCGGTATCGAGGTCGCCGTGCTCGTCGAGATCGACGAAGTCTTCTGCGCTGCGATCGTGCGGGAGATTCTTGATCGCGCGGAAGAACCCGAACACGTGCTCGCGCTGATTACCCGCCTTGTCCATCGCCCCCAGGACGATCTCCTGCTCGGTAGCCGAGGCGAAGTACTTGAGGCGTTTGTCGGGAGCGAAGTCCGCGGTCGCTGCGGCGAGTATCGCCCGCAGCTGGCGCTCGACCGGTTCCCAATGTGCCGAGTCCTTGAGCTCTTCTTCGCGCGGCTGCAAGTCGTACACCGGCGGCACCGCGTTGTCGTCGCGTGTGTACCAGCGATGCACCAGCGCTTTGTCGTCGGTGCCGATGACACGCTGCTCGATCGCGGCGAGCTCGTCGGCAGGGATCGCGAACGGCAGCGGCCGCCAGCCGTAGCGATCACCCAGGAGCACGATGAAGTTCGGCTTCGGCGTCACGCGCTGGCAGCGGGCGATCTCTTCCAGGCAGATCCGCATCGTCTGCTGGTCGAGCGCCGCTTCTTCCCGCACACCCCAACGCAGGTCGATCGCCTGGAAGCGACAGCCGTGCCGCGCACAGAGCTCCCGCAGCCGCGGAAACACATACTTCTGCAGCGCGTTCCGCTCCTCCTTCAGGTCGCTGAACGTCGAGCTGACGAAGATGCGGAAGGTGCGCGTCGCCTGTGCCATGGTCTCGCCCATTCACGTGGCCGGCGGAATGTCCTTCATCTTCCCGTCCGATGTCCAGCGGTGACAGTGCCTCGGCTACCGCAGCACGACGCTCCGGCGTGATCGTGAACGCCCACCGTCGTTGACGCATGGCCTCGGCAGCAACGCCTCGACGATGCTCGGATCGAGCGCGGTAGTCGGCAGCGCATCGAGATCGAGGTCCCAGACGCGGACGATCGCGTCTCCCTCCCCGAGCGTCGCCAGCATCGGCTCCGTCGGGTGAAACGCAAGACCAACCGACCAGCCGATCTCCGCGCTCGGCTCCGCGACCGCGGCGACGACCTCCCAGCTCTCCGGACGCCAGATGCGCACCGAGCCGTCACGGCTCTTCGACGCGAAGAGCTGGCCGTCAAAGCGGAAGGCGACTGCGGTGACTTGATCGCGATGCGCGTCGAGCGTGCGGACCGCGGGCTCGGCGTCGGGGTTCCACAGGCGAATCGTTCCGTCCTTCGAGGCGGACGCGAAGAAGCTACCGTCGGGGGCCCACGCGATCATGACGGCCGCGTCGCGGTGGCCGGTGAAGGAGCGGAGTAGGGTGCCGGTCCAGGGATCCCAGAGATGAACG
>JBGPIT010000234.1:0-8036 GCA_041485125.1 Binatia bacterium
ATGAAGACCCGCCCGCGCACGGTGACCGTCGTGCAATTCGGATCGCAGGAGTGATTGACGTAACGCGCATGACCGTCGCCCAGCGCGCCGTCGATCACCGTCTTGCGGTCGACGGTGAAGAGCAGCACGTGCGGCCGCGGCGAGCGGCCGTCGTAGTAGCGCTCCGCCGCTTCCGCATGCGAGATCCGCTCGCCGGTGTACTCGAGGACGCGCGTGTCCGCCGGGAGCGGGGCGGCCGCGAACACGCCGAGGCCGTGGAACGGCGAGCGGCGGACGACGACGGCCGACGTCGGAAGATCGCGAGCGACCGCCGACTGGTGGGACCGCGTCCGCTGTTTGCCGCGCGGGTTGCCGTCGGCCGTGGCCCGTGGCCGCGGCGAGCGGCGGCGCGTCGAGGCGACGGTCACGAGCCGGGCCGCTCGCCGATCAGGTAGCGCGCGCCTTCCGTGCCGGCGCGAGCCGCGTGGACGGTGCCCTCCGGCAGCATCAGCCGGTCCCCCGCGTCGAGCGCGTACTCGCGGCCCGCGATCTCGAAGACGATGCGGCCGCGAATGCACCAGAGCGACTCGTCGTGATCGTGCGCGTGCGGCGCATACGTCCGTCCGGCGGGATCGCTCCACGTGAGCACGTCGTAGCCCTCACTCTCGAGCTGCGCGCGCAGCGCCGACTCCTGCGGCGCGTCGCCTCCGCTCCACGCGATCCTTTCGAGCCTCATGCCCCTCCCGCGTCCGTGGTGCCGCGACCGGGTCGCGGTCACTCCCATCGGAACGTCCCCACCGAGAGCGCCACCCCGGCGGCGGCAAAGCCCACCAGTATCCCGGTCTCAGCGAGGTGCGCGCTCCAACTCTCGCCCATCCACAGGCTTTGCAGCAACGTCACCACGTGCGTCAATGGGAGCACGACCGCGACCCGTTGCACGGCGTCCGGCAGGAGGTCGCGCGGCAGAGCCGCGCCGGAGAGAAAGATCATCGGGTAGAAGACCGCCATCCCGATCGCTTGCGCGCTGCGGACGGTCGGGACGACGCTCGCGAGGACGAAGCCGAGCGCGAAGAGCACGCCGCAACAGAACGTGAACGCCGCGAACAGCACCGGGACGCTGCCCGCGCAGCGTAGCCCGAACGCGATCCGACCGACGGCGACGAGCAGCACCATGCCGAGCGTCGTCATGGTGAAGAGCACGACGACCTCGGCGGCGAGGATCGCGATCGGATGCAGCGGCGTCGCCTGCAGCCGGCGCAGCACGCCGCGCTCGCGATACGACGCCAAGGTCGTGCCGAGCGCCAGCAGGGCGCTGGTCGCGATGACCAGCGCGGTGTACGCCGGCACCGCCGTATCGACGAACCCGAAGCCGCTGGTTGCCGGCGCCGGCGTGTTGCCGAACACGCTGCCGAAGAGCAGCAGGAGCAGCACCGGAAACGCCAAGGTGAAGAACGCGGCCAGCGGCTCGCGCAGAAAGAGCTTCATCTCGACCCAGCTGAGCTTCACGAATCCGGTCACGACCTTCACCTCCGTCGTTTCAGTCCGGCGCGAGCCGGTCGCCCGTCAGCGCCAGGAACACGTCTTCCAACGTGGCCTGCTCGGTATGGACGTCACGACACCTGATCCCGAGCGCCGAAAGCACACCCACCACGTCGCCGAGCAGACGGTCATCGTCGCCGCACACGACCACCCGGTCGCCGTCGCGCTCGATCCGCGCGCCCCCGAGGACGGGCCGCAAGCGCTCGAGCGCGAATCCATCGTCGCTCGTGAAGACGACACGACGCTCGACCCCGAGCGCGCGGATCAGATTCGCCGGCGAGTCGAGCGCGATCACCCGCCCGTGGTGCATGATCGCGACCCGGTCGCACAAACGCTCCGCCTCTTCCATGAAGTGCGTGGTGAGGAACACGGTCGCCCCCTCCTGGCGCACGCGCCGGACGAGATCCCAGATGGCGCGCCGACCGTGCGGATCGAGCGAGGTGGTGAGCTCGTCGAGGAAGACGATCTCGGGCCGGTTGATCAGCGCGAGCGCGACGAAGGCGCGTTGCCGCTGGCCGCCCGAGAGATCGCCGAACGCGACGTCGCGACTGTCGTCGAGCCCGAGATCGTGCAGCAGCGGCCGCCAATCGACGGCGCGCGGATAGAACGCGCCGAAGAGGTCGAGCGCCTCCCACAGCACGAGACGCTCCGGCAACGCGCTGCTCTGCAGCTGGACGCCGATACGCGCCCGGATCGCCCGGCCGTCGATACGCGGGTCGAGACCGAGCACACGCACCGAGCCGCGATCCGGGCGTCGCAGCGTCTCGAGACATTCGATGAGGGTGGTCTTGCCGGCGCCGTTCGGTCCGAGGACCCCGAAGATCTCGCCGGCGGCGACGTCGAACGACACGTCGTCGACCGCGCGCCGGGCGCCGTACCACTTGCTGACGCCGGCGACCTGCACCGCCGGGCCGCTCATGAGGTCGGGTCCGGGAGCGTGAGCAGGTAGTCGGGGAGGAACATGCTCGGATCGACGGCCGACAAGAGCTCGAAGTCGGACATCTCGACGACGGAGCTGTCGCGGTAGACGTGGTCTTGCACGACGAGCCTGGTCACGGCCGTCTGCCCGAGCACCGTATCGAAGTCGGTATAGACGATCGTCTTCAAGCGCCGGCCCGATGCCGCCATGAAGTCGATGCGCCGCGGTCGGAAGTCGGCCCGCCCGACCGCATACTGCGCACGCGGATAGCGAATGCCGTCGCGGAGCGCGGTGAGATCGAGGACGTACTCGTCGGCGTCTGCCCCGGCCCCGTCGTGGAGCGTCGCCCGGTAGCCCCCGACGAGATCCACGGTCGTGACGTCCGCCACGCTCGCACCGTTGAACATGCGGAGATCGGCCGGAATGCGCGTCAAGCGATGCAGCCGGCGCGGCCGCAGCCACACCACGTCGGGCGTGACGAGCATGGCGTCGCCGCGCGTCGGTGCCGCCACCAGCACCAGCTGGCACGCGAGACCGTTCGATCGCACCTCCACGACGGTCTCGGCCGCTCGCGGCTCGTCACCAGACGGCTCGCCGCCGGCCTCACCGCCGGGAACGATGCGCGCCACGAACCGATGTGGCCGCGTCACGCCGCGCTGCTGGTCCGCGCGGCGGATGATCTCGGTCGGGGACGGCTCCTCTTCACCGCGGCCGGCGGTCGTCGACAGGAGCGAGAGCAGCGCCAGCAACGCGCCCGCGCGCGCCAGCGACTCACGTGGCGCGGAGAACATCCGAGACCTCCCTGCGAACGGCGCGCAACGACGGGCCGACCCCCGCGAGCACCGCGGCGACGATCGCGATCGTTGCGGCGACGGCGAACGCCGCCGGCACGATGTGCACCTCGGCGACGTAGCCCTGGCTGTGTCCGGGCGGCGGCGGCATGTCGATGCCGAGCGAGGAGATGCCGAGACACGACGCGGCGCCGAGCACGAGACCCGTCGTCGCGCCGAGCACACCGATCGCCGCGGCCTCGACGAGAAACATCAGCATCACGCGGCCGGCGCTGAAGCCGAGCGCCCGCAGCACGCCGATCTCCGCGACGCGCTCGAGGACCGCCATCGACATGGTGTTGGCGATGCCCAGCACGACGACGATGGCGATGATCACGAGAAAGACGTCGAGGATCCACCGGTAGAGGTTCACGACGCTGCCGTAGACCGGCGAGAGCTCGTCCCATCGGGCGACGCGCGCGTCGGCACCGTGGGTCGACAGCCAGCGACCGAGCCCGTCGGCGATCGCGGCCGTCGCGGCCGCGTCGTGGACCGTGACCGCGAGGCTGCCGAAGGCCGGCGTCTCGAGGAGCTCCTGCGCCGTGGCGAGCGGTAGAATGAGCGTGCGCGCGTCGTACTCGATGACGCCGCTCTCGAAGATGCCGGCGACCTGCACCTCGACGGCGCTCAAGCGGCCGCGATCGGAGTACGTGATCAGCGACGCGAGATCGCGCGGGTGGAGCTGCAGACGGCTCGCGAGCCCGCTGCCGACGAGCACGCGCGGCATCCGTTCGACGCCGCTGAACCACTCTCCCGCCGCGAGCATCGTGAGCGATCGGATCTGCGCCTCGGTCCGCGCCTCGACTCCGACGCCCGAGAACGTCACGGTGCGCGGTCCGGCGCTGACGAGTCCCTGCAGCTCGAGACGGGCCGTGACGTGCTCCACCGCCGGGTCGGCGCGCAGGTAGCGGCGCGCGCCGTCGACGAGCTCGGCGCTGAGACGCGCACGTCCGTCGTCGCCGCGCGGCAGCAGCTGCACGTGCCCGAGGCCGCTGTAGACGATGCTCTGCCGCAGCCCCGAGAACGTGAAGTCGAGGAAACCGGCGGCGACCGTCATGAACACGACGCCGAGCGCCACCGCCGCGGCGGTGATCACCGTCCGACGTGGATGCCGGAAAACGTTGCGCAGGCCGAGGTCGAGGCTGGTCGGCATGGTCCATTCATTTCGGTTGTGCGCACCGCCGGGACGACGATGCCGTCGCGCAAGACGATGCGCGCGTCCGCGATCGATTCGATCGCGGGATCGTGGGTCGAGAAGACGAACGCCGTGCCGCGGGTCGCGTTGATGGTCCGGAGCAGCGCCATCACCTCGAGGCCGGTCTGCGAGTCGAGGTGCGCGGTCGGCTCGTCGGCGAGGACGAGTGCCGGCCCGGTCACCAGCGCGCGCGCGATCCCGACGCGCTGTTGCTGGCCGCCGCTGAGCTCGGCCGGCCGGCGCCCCGCCTCTTTGCGCAGGCCGACCTCGTCCAACAGCCGCTCCACTCGAAGCGACCGCTCGCGCGCCGTGAGTCGCCGCAGGCTGAGCGGCAAGGCGACGTTCTCCGCCGCGGTCAGGACGGGGATGAGATTGTTCGACTGGAAGACGAAGCCGATGTGCGCGGCCCGAAAGCGCGCCCGCTCCCCCGGCGACATGCGATGCAGCGCGTGACCGCCGACGTACACCTCGCCCGCGCTCGGCGCGTCGAGTCCGCCGACGATCGCGAGGAACGTGCTCTTGCCGCTTCCCGACGGCCCGACGATGGCGCACAGCGCACGCTGCTCGACGGTCAGCGACACGCCGCGCAGCACCCGCACCAGACCGGCCGGCGCCCCGTAGCTCTTGTGAACGTTGCGGACGGCAATGAGCGGCATCTCAGAGATCCCCCTCGAACGCCGACAGCTCGCGTTGCGCGTGGGCGTTGCCGGGACTCACCTCGAGCGCCTTGCCGAGCGCCCGACGGGCTTCGGGCAGCGCTCCGAGTCGGCGCTGCGCGATGCCCTCCCAGATCCACGCCTCCGCACACGCCGGATCGAGGGACTGCGCCGTGCGGAACTCGGCGATCGCCTCGACGACGCTGCCGCCGAACATGCCCGGCGTCTCGAGCTTACCGATCCCGGCGCCGACATGGGCAAGCGGGCTTTTCGGGTCGAGCTCCAACGCTTTGGCAAACGAGGCCGAGGCGAGGCGGCCGTAGCGCATCTTGCCGACCACACCGCTTTGCGCCGCGAGCTCTCCGTACAGGTCGCCGAGGGTGGTGTGATAGGCGGCGACGTCGCCTTTGCGGTCGATCGCCACCTTCGCCGCTTGGATCCCGCGCTCGAGATGCCGGACGGCGTCCGCCTTGTCGTCCTGATCGGCGTAGTACAGCGCGAGCCCTTCCTCGGCGCGCGAGAGGTGATGATGCGCCGTCCCGTCGGGATCTGGGCCGTCGGCGTAGATGCTGAAGATGCGGAGCGCCTCCTCGAGCTTCGGCAGCGCCATCGTTTCATAGCCGATCTTGAGCGCGGCGAGCCCGTGCTCGAGCGTCGCGCCCGCAGCCGCGCCGGCGACCATCGCCGACGCGAAGGCCCACACTGCTGCGAGACAGAGTAGGTCGCGTGTCATTGCACTACGCCTCCTTGCTGCGTTTCTCGGCGCAGCGCCCGCCGGCGTCGCTCCACCTCATACGCAATCTCCCCGGCAGAGAAGCCGGCACGGCTCCAGGCCGCCGCGTTCACCTCGAACGCGAGGGGATCGTCGAACTTCCGCCGCACCAGCTCCGCATTGCCGCACGCAACGACGCCGGCCGACTCGAGCTCACACGCGATGCGGACCATCCGTTCACGGCTCTCGCCCTCCGATCGCTCCACCAGCGACAGGAGCTCCTGATCGTCGTGACAGAGCCGGCGCAGCCACTTGTTTCCGTGTCGCACGTGACGGATCTCGTCGGACTGCACGCGGTCGATGTATCCGACCATCACGGGATCGCGGCGCGTTTCCCAGAAGCATCGGCTGAGCGCGAGCGCGTCGAGAGCCGACGCCTCGATCACGCGTTCGAGCAAGGCCAGCCGTCCCGGTAGCGCGTGCCGGCGACACACCGCGAACTCGTGCGTGCTGAGCGGGTCGCGCCCGAGCCTGCCGTTCGCACGCGCCAGCCGCTCGAGCCACATCTCGAGGTGCGCCACCTCGTCGCGGATCTGGCACGCCATGTCCCAATGGAACTCCCACGGCATCGACGCGAATTCGGCAATATGGCGGCTCACCGCCTCGAATGTGTTGATCTCGAACGCGATCAGCTGGTGCAGGTACCGTTCGTATTCTACGGGCGAGGTGACGAACCATACGTCCTCGCGTGCTTCCCCTTCCCGCAGCGCCCGTATCGCACGCTCGCGCGCCGGCGCATCCAGCTCCGCGGACGAGCGCACGAGCGGATCGGTCGGGATCACGTCACCCGCTCGCAGCACCGCACCGGCGGCGAGTCGCGCCAGATCGTTGGCGCCCGATTCAGCATCGCCGGAGGGCGCATGCAGCACGGAGCGCACGGCTCGCCGTGCCGAACGGTGATACCGCTCCGCGTTTCGCATCGTGGCGGACGTCGGATCGTCAGGGGACAGCTCGGCAATCGTCGCATAGGTCCTCGCAACCATCGTCGCGATCGCGCCGCACAGAGCGAGCAAGAACGCGTCGGCCGACGGCATCGCGGTGAGCGCGCACGCGAGCTCCCGAACGGTCGCGTGCGGTTGCAACCCGGTCGCACGATCGACGGCATCGGCGGGCAGCGCTCGGCGAACCGCGCGGATGCGACGGGCTCCGTCCCCAACCCAGCGGCAGAGGAACATCTTCGCGGAGAGGGACGGTGCGCGCGCGATCCGGTCGGCGACGGTCACCAGCAGCGCTCGTTCGCAGCTCAACACGCCGGCGATCCGTTCGGCACGGGCGCTCGCATCCGCGCCAATCATCGAACGCTCCCCCGCCATTCACGCTCGAGTCCCGCGATCGAGGATACGCCGAGCTCGCGACACGCTTCGTTCAAGGCTGCGACGTCGATCGGTACGCGACATGCGCCAAAGAGCTTCCGGAAGATCGCGAATCCCGCTCTGCCGACGACGAACTCGACGAAGTCTGCCGCCTCGACGTAGTCCGCGCGCGCGAGGCGTCGTGGCATCTCACCCAGCGGCCGCAACTCGCGCGTCAATTTTCGTTCGAGGGGTGCACGGTCGGCGTCGGCGGTCGCACTCGGGCCGTCGTCGGGAAAGCACACGCCCGGCGCGACTCGCCGTTGGATCCACACCGCAAGCCCTTCGGACAGCCACGCCGAACCGGACATCGCGAGCACGTGCGTCAGCTCGTGACAGAGCAGCGCGCGCGAGTAGAGCGGGCGAGGGATCGCGATCAGGGTATAGGGCTCCGCCGCGCTTACCATCGTCACCGGGAGGCCCTGCCGCGCAGTCGAGACGTCGACCAGTGCGTTCTCGGCGAAATGGATGTCGAGGAGGCGCGCGACCGCGACGAGGAGATCCTGGGCGTCCGCCAGGATCGCGCGGGCGTCTTCCGCCGCCATGTCGGCGCCGCAGAGAACCGCGACACGTCCGCACCGTGCCAAACGAACGTCCGAATCGGATCCGCACCGCTGCAGTGCGTACCGCAGATGGTCGGCTGCGCAGTTGCCGGCGAAGGAAGCGAGCCGACGCCCAACCCGCCGCGCGAGCCGCGCGTCGGAGCGTTCCAACGCGATGAAGGCCAACTCTCTCAGCGCACCGAGGTGTCCAGGGTGCCGGAACGCGGCGCGATGCAGTGCTTCGAGAGCCTC